>JBEKKN010000039.1:0-25000 GCA_050010675.1 Verrucomicrobiota bacterium
GCCAATCTGGCCCGGTTGCGGGCCGCCGGCTACGCCGCGCCCGTCACGTCGCTGGAGGACGCCGTGAGTGATTACGTCGGCAACTACCTCGTGCCGGACAAACGGCTGGACCCGGCGGTGGCGTGAATCGAAGGAGCGCGGACGGCTCGTCCGCGTGTTTCTTTCGCAAAGCTCGCCGCGGACGAGCCGTCCGCGCTCCTAAATTTCACCACAACGTGACTTGCCGTTGATACGGATTCGCGTCAATCCTAGTCGCATGAAAGGCAAATGGGTTATCCACCTAGGAATCGCGGCGCTGGCCGGGTTCGGCCTTCAAGCCTTCGCCGGCGATTTTGCCACCACCACCGAAACGGTTGGTCCCAATTCCAACGGTTTCGAAACGCCGGTCAACCAGCTCGTGACCCCCGCCGGGACTCTGATTCAGCTTCCGGGCATGAGACCGAATGCGCTCGCGTTGAGTCCGGACGGCAAGCGGCTGGTGACCGCCGGGCTGACGCAACGACTGGTCGTAATCGATCCGGCAACGGGAAAGATCCTGCAGGGCGTCAGGATGCCGGCGGATAACCTGTTTCCAACGTCTGAACCGGTTGCCCGTGGCGTACTCCAGCCGGATGAGAAGGCCAAACTCAGTTTCACCGGACTGGTTTTCTCCCCCGACGGTTCGCGAATTTACCTGGCCAACGTCAACGGCGACATCAAGGTTTTTGGCGTTGATCCGGGCCACATCATAACGCCGTTGTATTCCATTCCGCTGCCGCCGGCCAACGCCCCGTTGCGCCAGGCGGAGATTCCGGCCGGCATCGCCGTTTCACCGGACGGTAAAAGACTCTACGTCGCGGGCAATCTTTCAAATCATCTGATTGAACTTGAGGCGGCAACCGGGAAGGTGCTGCAGCTGTGGGACGTCGGCGTTGCCCCGTTTGATGTGGTCCTGGCCGGCCGGAAGATTTATGTGAGCAATTGGGGTGGCCGGCGGCCGGACGCGGACAGTGCCACCGGTCCCGCCGGCGACGGCATGCGGGTGCGCGTGGATGCGCGTTCCATTGCCAATGAAGGCTCCGTGTCGGTCATTGATCTTGTGGAAACTGGTGGGGCGAGCGTCCCCGCGAGCAGCGACGAGAACGGCTCGTCGGTAGCCTCGCCCCACCCAAGCAAGGAAATTCTCACCGGCCTCCACGCGTGCGCGTTGGCCTTGTCGCCGGACGGCCGCTGGCTGGTCGTCGCCAACGCGGGCAGCGACACCTTGAGCGTGATAGACACGCGCACGGACAAAATTGCGGAGACGATTTGCGCGCGGCAGAATCCGGCGGATTTGTTCGGCGCCCAGCCGGACGCGCTGGCGTTCGACAAATCGGGCAGGACGTTGTTTGTCGGCAACGGCACACAAAATGCCGTCGCCGTTTTTCACTTCAAGCCCGGCGACTCCCCATTGCTCGGCTTGCTGCCCGTCGGCTGGTTTCCTGGTTCGATCGCGTACGATGCCAGGCGCAAGGAAATCTATGTCGCCAACCTCAAAAGCATCAGCCCGGAACTGGAACCGGCGACCAACGGGTTGGCCAACGGCCCTGGCTTCAACTCCAGGCAATACTACGGTTCGCTGTCACTGGTGCCGGTGCCGTCCAAAAGGGAATTGGCGGTCGATACCAAGACTGCCCTGGCCGACTTGCGTTATCCCCTGCTGGTGCAGGCGGCGTTGCCCGCGCGCGCGGCTGAACCGGCCCGGCCCGTGCCCGAACGCGTCGGCGAGCCGAGTGTTTTTCACCACGTCATTTACATCCTCAAGGAAAACCGCACTTACGACCAGGTCCTGGGCGATGTCCCGACCAGCAATGGCGACACAAATTTGTGCGTGTTCGGGGAAAACGTCACACCCAACCAACATCAGCTGGTCACTGATTTTGTGCTGTTGGACAACACGTATTGCTGCGGCATCCTGAGCGCGGACGGCCATCAATGGACCGACACGGGCATTGCGACGGACTACGTGGAACGCGAATTTGCCGGCTGGCCGCGCAGCTATCCGGCCGGCGGCTTTGGCGAGGAAGGCCGGGACGCACTGGCCTATTCGCCGGCCGGTTTTATCTGGAACGACGCGCTCGCCCACGGCAACACGGTGTGCGATTTCGGCGAATTTACCTCCGATCAGAAGCAATGGAAGGATTCCGGCCGCAATGGCGAACCCCATTTTCTCGATTGTTACCACGATTTCCTGAACGGTTCGAATGCCATCGCCTATGCCTGTGAGCCGGACATCGAAGCGTTGCGTCCTTATGTCGTGACGAACACCATTGGCTGGGATCTGGATGTGCCGGACGTGTGGCGGGCCGCGCAGTTTGTCAAAGACCTGAAACAATTTGAAGCGACGGACAGTCTGCCGAACCTGGTCATCCTTTGGCTGCCGAACGACCACACCAGCGCCACCGCCTTCGGTTCACCCACGCCCGCGGCGCAGGTGGCGGACAACGATCTGGCGGTCGGCCAGGTGGTCGAAGCGGTCAGTCACAGCCGGTATTGGAAGGACACGTGCATTTTTGCGGTGGAAGATGATCCCCAGAACGGCTGGGACCACGTGAGCGGTTATCGCACGACGGCTTACGTCGTCAGCGCTTACACCCGGCGCGGCGCGGTGATCCATACGCAATACAACCAGACCAGCCTGTTGCGCACGATGGAGCTGATGCTTGGTTTGCCGCCGATGAACCAGATGGATGCCACGGCCACGCCGATGTTTGATTGCTTCACCAATCAACCGGATTTCACGCCCTTTACCGCCGTGGCCAACCGGATTCCGCTTGACCAGATGAACCCGGAGCCAAAAAAGATTTCCGATTCCATTTTGCGCCAGGACGCCCGCGTTTCCGCGCGCCTGCCGCTCAAAAAGGAGGACCAATGTCCGGAAGATGTGTTCAATCGTATCTTGTGGCATGCGGCAAAAGGTTCACAGGCGCCGTATCCACTCTGGGCGGTAAAAACGGTCGATGATGACGATTAACCGCCAGTGAATTTCCTCACTCTAAACGCCTGAATTTGCGGCTGGCAGGGCAATTTTGAGCCGCAAAATAATCGGCAACATTTCTTGTAACTTTGACTGGTTTTTGCCTAAGTAATGGATAAGCCCTTTGACCTATGGAACCCATCCCGCCAATTCCTGAACCGCAACCTCTCGAATCGCCGGCACCCACGATGTCGCTGGCTGGAAAGTTGATGAATGTCATCGCGGCCCCGGGCGAAGTGTTCGACGACATCAAGGCCGCGCCGCCGCGCGTTGCCAACTGGCTGGTGCCGGTGCTGTTCTTCGCGGCGGTGAGCGTGATTGCGATATGCATCCTGTTCGCCCAGCCCGCCATTCGCCAGACCATCCACGATCAACAGGTCAAGGCGTTGGACCAGAAGGTGCAATCGGGCAAAATGACGCAGGCCCAGGAAGACCAGGCGTTGCAGATGATGGACAAATTCATGGGGCCGACGATGCTGTCGGTCTTCGGCAGTTTTGGCGCGGTGCTGAACAGTTTCATTTCAGTTTTCTGGTGGGCTCTGGTGTTATGGCTGTGCGGACGCTGGTTTCTCAAGGCGCAGTTTGGCTATTTGAAAGCCGTGGAGGTCGCGGCCCTGGCCACCGTCATCCTGGTGCTGGGCATGATTCTCTCGACGTTGCTCGCGGTCATCCTGGGCCGGCTTTATGTCGGCCCCAGCCTGGCGCTGTTGGTGGGTGATTTCGATCCCACCCGGCGAAGCCATCTCTTGCTGGGCGCGACCAACGTGGTGTATTTCTGGCACACGGGTGTGCTGGCCCTGGGACTGGCGAAACTGTCAGGCGCCCCCGTCACCAAGGCGGTGATCATCCTGTTCAGCTATTGGATCCTGGCGGAATTGGTACTCATCGCCGTCGGGCTGGGGGCGTGGACCTTGTAAATAAAGCGATAAAATGTAATTCCCCGAAACTAATTTCCGTTCATCTTGTCTCTCTATCTGACATCATGGCCAAACCCAATAAACGCCGGAAGCTCGTCATTTTTTCGATCATTGGTGTCATGCTCGTCGCGTTGACGCTGGTCGCGGTGTTCAAAAAGCGCGATCCGGCCATCACGGTGCAGACGGAAAAAGTTTCGCGCCACAGCCTCACCAACCTCGTCGTGGCCAATGGTCAGATCCAGCCGGTCGTGCAGGTCACCATCAGCCCCGAGGTCAGCGGCGAAATCATCGAATTGCCGGTCAAGGAAGGTCAATCGGTCGCGAAGGGTGATTTGCTGTTGAAAATCAACCCGGACGTTTACATCGCGGGGGTCAACCAGGCCAAGGCCGGTTACGAATCCGCCCTGGCCACCAAAGACTCGGCGACGGCCAACCTGGAAAAGGCCGAGGCCGATTACCAGCGCAACCGGGCATTGTTCAACAGCAAATTGCTTTCGGAATCGGACTTCATTGGATTCAAAGCCGCGCGGGACGTGGCCAAGGCGCAACTCGACAGCGACGACGATCAGGTGAATGTCGCCAAGGCGGCGGTGGACAGCGCGGAAGAGCAACTGGCCAAAACCACCATCGTTTCACCGCTCACCGGTACCATCACCAGTTTGAATTCCGAGGTGGGTGAACGCGTTTTGGGCACCATTCAAAATGCCGGCACCGAAATCATGACCATCTCGGATTTGAACCAGATTGAGGCGCGCGTGAATGTGGGGGAAATGGACGTGGTGAGCATTGCGCCCGGGCAGAAAACCCGGCTGGAAGTGGACGCGTTCAAAGACCGCAAATTCACCGGGGTGGTGACCGCGGTGGCCAATTCCGCCCTGGGTACTGGTGCGGGCAGTTCGCTCGGCGGCGGCAACAGCGGCGGCGGTCAGTCGCAGCAAGCCACGCAATTTCAGGTGCGTATCCGTGTCAATGACAAGGAACCGGCCTTCCGTCCCGGCATGTCGGTGACCGCGGAAATTGAAACCGAATATCGGACCAACGCGCTGACCGTTCCGCTGGCCGCAGTCACCACCCGCCCCATGAATCCGGAGGTGAAAGCCGATCCCCCAAAAAAGGGTGAAACCAATACCACGGTCTCCGCCGCTTCCGGCACCAACGCGGTCGTCGCAACGAATTCGGTGGCATCCGCCCTCAAAGCCAAGGAAGCCTCCAAACCTACGGACGTGGTTTTCGTGGTGCAAGGCGATCACGTAAAGACGGTGTCGGTGAAAATCGGCATTTGCGACGACAATTACTGGGAAATTGCGAACGGCCTGACCAATGGCCAGGAGATCGTCTCCGGCGGTTACCGTGCGGTTGGCCGCGATCTTAAGGACGGCTCGAAAATCCGCGTCGGCCCGGCTGAGCTGGTCGCGCCCGGGGCAAATCCATGAACCAACGGGCGCGTGGAAAACTGCGACCTTCGGCTTTAGACTCGGTGCGGAATCTTGAAACGGGAAAAAAATGCATCGGGCGCGCGAGCGTCTTGGACTGCGGCAGCCCTCTGCCGCTTTCGATTTGTTGGTCCCGTTCTCAAAGCGCCAGAGGGCTGGCGCAGTCCAAAACCTGGCGGGCGTTTGAACAATTCATGGTTGGGAATATGGCATCTCGTGCTCTGTTGGCCTGTCAGGCCAAGCTTTTACCATGTCACTGATCCAGCTTGAGAAAATTTCGCGCCGTTACCAGATGGGTATGGAAACCGTCCACGCCCTGCGCGACGTGTCGCTGGAGATCCAGCGCGGCGAATACGTCGCCATCATGGGACCCTCCGGCTCCGGCAAGTCCACCTTGATGAACCTGATTGGCTGCCTCGACACGCCCAGTACCGGTCATTACGGACTGAACGGAGCCAGCATCAGCGAAATGAACGACAACCAGCTCGCGGAAATTCGCAATCGCGAAATTGGTTTTGTCTTTCAGACCTTCAATCTGCTGGCGCGTTCGAATGCGCTGCATAATGTGGAACTGCCATTGATTTACGCCGGGGTGGCCGCCGAGGAACGCCGCCGCCTCGCCCTGGAGGCGCTGGGGCAGGTCGGGCTGGCGGACCGCATTCATCACAAACCCAACGAACTCTCCGGCGGCCAGCGCCAGCGCGTGGCCGTCGCCCGCGCCCTGGTCAACAAACCTTCCATCCTGCTGGCCGATGAGCCGACTGGCAACCTCGATTCAAAGACCGGCGAGGAAATCATGGCGTTGTTTGACAAGCTTTTCCGGAAGGGCAACACCATCATTGTCGTCACCCACGAGGAGGACATCGCCAAACATGCCCGCCGTATCATCCGCCTGCGCGATGGGTTGATTGCCAGCGACGAGAAGCGGCCCGACGGGCCGGGATGAATGGATGGGTAGATCAATGGATTTATGCAAGACACCAAACGTTAATCGAATTAGTAATCGGCGCGAACCGCCACAACCCACCTATCCACTAATCCAATAACCCATTCAGTTTATGGAATACACGAAGCGACGAAATTTGAATCGCGGCTTCATGAAACTCGAAGCCTGGCATCGGGGAATGGATTTGTTTGTCATGGCTTTTCGTTTATCCAGAGAGGTTTCGGATCTTAAGCTCAAATCGCAGTTCAGAGACGCTGCGCAATCCGTTTCCGCAAACATCGCGGAAGGTTATGGCCGGCGTTCGCTTCCTGAATATCTGCAATTCCTCTACATCGCCAAAGGATCCTTGGCTGAAGCACTGACTCGGGCGATTGGATTGCAGACGGTCGAGTTCATTTCACCCAATGACTTCGAAGGTTTTGACACATTGCATTACGAAGTAGAAAACAAACTTCTGCGGCTCATCGAATCGTTGGAGAACAAACGCGGAACAAATGAATGGCGCGACACGTTGCCCCCAACCATCCACCCATCCATCCATCCAGCAATCCAATGAAGTTTGTTGCCGAAATCCGCGAAGGACTTGGCATTTCCTGGAACGCCCTGCGCGCCAACAAGCTGCGCTCGGTGCTGGCCACGCTCGGCATCGTCATCGGCGTTCTCACCGTTACGCTCATGGGCGCCGCCATCAATGGCCTGAACCAGGCGTTCATTAGAAATGTTTCCGCGCTCGGTGCGGATGTGTTCTATGTCTCGCGTTACAAGTGGTTCAATGATTCCTATGAAGACTGGCTGGACACGCGCAAGCGGCCCCAGATTAGTTTGGCGGAAGCGGAAGCCCTGGCCCGGCAATTGACGCTGGCGGACGCCGTGGCTCCCGCGGACGACGACGAGGACTCCGTAAAATATAAAAATCGCAGTGCCAGCAGCGTGGACATCGTTGGCACGACGGAAGCCTACTTGCAAACCAGCGGGGTGGACGTGGCCCAGGGCCGGTTTCTGACCGCGGCGGACGCCCAGGGCGGCCAGCCGGTCTGCATCATCGGCAATGACGTCGCCACCAATCTGTTTCGCAACGACCCGCCCCTCGGCGAGCGCATCAAAATTGAAAACCAGTCGTTTCTGGTGGTGGGCGTGCTGAACAAACAGGGGACCATGTTTGGCTACAGCCTCGACAACCGGGTCATCATTCCGCTCCGCCAATACATGGGCGTGCTGGACCGATATCCCAGCCTGACCATTCAGGTGAAAGCCGGCGCGCTGGCCCATCTGGACGAAGCCCGCGAGGAGGTGCAACAGGTGATGCGCCGGGTCCGCCATCTGCGGCCCAGCCAGCCTGACAATTTTTCCATCAACCAGCAGGACCAGATCGTGAAGTGGTTTCACGAGCAGACGGCCACCATTGCCGTCATCGGTTTGTTTGTCACCAGCCTGGCGCTGTTCGTCGGGGGCATCGGCATCATGAACATCATGTTCGTTTCCGTGGTCGAGCGGACGCGCGAGATCGGCGTGCGCAAGGCGATCGGCGCCAAGCGCCGCAACATTTTACTGCAGTTTCTGATCGAGTCCGCCTGTGTTTGCCTGCTGGGCGGCCTGATTGGACTGGGAATCGCCTGGCTGGTGTCGCTGGCGGTTTCCCAGTGGCTCTTCCCGGCGTCCCTGTCCGGCACCATTGTGGCCATGTCCCTGCTCGTGTCGTTGTTGACCGGGGTGATTTCCGGTTTTCTCCCGGCCTGGCGGGCGGCGCGGATGGACCCGGTGGAGGCACTCAGAAGCGAATGATGAAAAACTGGATTACTGGATTTAGGGAGGAATGGATTATTGCTGCCAGGAACGGCTGCATGCCTAAATTATTTATCCACCAAGCCAGCCATCCACCAAGCCAGCTCTTGTGATGACCCAACTTCCCAGCCGGCTGTTCGTCGAACTGCGCGAAAGCGTTTCGATGGCCCTGAACGCGATCACGGTGCACAAGTTGCGCTCGGTGCTCACGCTGTTGGGCGTGTTGATCGGCGTCTTTTCCATCATCGTCGTGATGACCGCCATGCGGGTGCTGGAGCGCAGTGTCGAAACCAACCTGAGCCAGCTCGGCGGCCAGACCTTTGCCATTCAGAAGTGGCCGGAAGTCCAGTTCGGCGACCGCTCGGACTGGGAAAAATACTGGCGCCGGAAGGACATCACGCTCGACCAGGAACAAACGGTGGAAGAAAAAGCCACGCTGGCCGCGGCCGTCGGCATAGAGGGGAGTTTCTGGGGCGGTCAAATTCAGACCCGCTACGCCAAGACCGCGCCCACGGTGCAAATGTTCGGCGAGACCCCCGGCAGCTTTCTGGCGCACAATTGGACCGTCGAGGACGGCCGCGTTTTGGTGGACAGCGATGTGGATGGCACCCGCGACGTTTGTGTGCTGGGCAGTGCCCTGGCCAAAACGGTTTTTCCCTTCGGCTCCGCCGTCGGGCAGGAACTCAAAATCAACGGCATCAATTACACGGTGATCGGGTTGCTGGCGTCCAAGGGCTCTTCGTTGGGAGGCAACCAGGACAACTTTGTGATCGTGCCCATCTCCACCGCGCTCGATCGTTATGGCCAGCCTTGGATGGGGTTGAGCATTCTGGTGCAGGCGCGCAGTTCAGCCGTTTACGCCGATTGCGAGGATCAGGTGCGCGGCATCCTGCGCGCGGCCCGCAAAGTCCGGCCCGGCGCGCCGGATGATTTCGAGTTGTTTTCCAACGATTCCCTGATCGAACAATTCAACACCTTCACCCGGGCCGTGCGCGTGGGGGTGATGGTGGTCAGTTCCATTGCGCTCATCGCCGCCGGCGTCGGCATCATGAACATCATGCTCGTTTCGGTGACGGAGCGGACGCGGGAGATCGGGGTTCGCCGGGCCATCGGCGCCAAAAAGCGGAACATTATGACACAATTTATCGTGGAGGCCATCGTGCTGTGCGAAGTAGGCGGCGTCGTCGGCGTCGTGCTGGGCATTCTCGGTGGCAACATCCTCGCCTGGTACATGAAAGTCCCGCCCGCCATTCCCATTGACTGGATTGTCCTGGGTCTGCTCATCTGCTCCATCGTCGGCGTAGTTTTCGGAACCTATCCGGCCTATAAGGCGGCGAATCTCGACCCGATTGACTCGCTGCGCTACGAGTGAATCGTCTCGCCGGAATGGCAGGTTTGGCAGCAATTTTGCTTGAACAGCAACGACTGGCACATAGTCTAACGACGACAAGGAATTTTTCAGGAGATATTAATACAAATGCGATGGATGTGGTTTTCAATTTGCGCCGTTTTGGGATTGGGGCTGCTTGCCTGCGGTCTGCTGGTGCCCATGCATCTGCGGGCCGTGGACGCCGGCGTCCTGGAACGGGCCGGCCGGAGCGGCCCGGCGTTGCTGGAAGAGGGCCGCGCCCTGGCGGGTGAACAGAAACTGGGCACGGCCCGGATGCTGATGCAGGCGGCGCGCCTGGCGGAATTTCCCGGCTGGGACCGGCTCGGCGAATCGCTGACCAACCTCGCGCAGCAAAACCCGGCGGCGTTGACCTGGGGCGATGACGCGCGCGTTAAAAATCTCTTCGCCGGCAACGCCCCACCGCCGGCCGACGGCGCCCAGCCGTTTACCGATTTCATCATCCGACAGGACAACCGCGAGGCGGCCTTGACGCAACTGCATGATTCGCCGGTTCCGGCGGTCCAGGAACTGTTGCGCAGCCGTTCATTGAACAATACCGCCCTGTTTCCACCCTCCTCCTCGGCATCGGGCCAGGCTTTCGATGCGGCGGTTTGCATCAGCGGACTGCTCCTGGATAACAACCATGTGACGGCGGGGTTGCGGCGGGAAATCGACAATCTGGGGGCGCAGGCCAATCGCGGCGGCGACACCAAATCATTGGAGTCAGCGCTGATGGATTTCATGTCGCTGGGCGAACGGTTTAATTGGGACCAGTTGGTGGCGTTTGTCGCGCAAATCCCGGACACCGGAACGCTCCATCAACTGGCCGGCCAAGCGCGGAATGCCGGAACACAACTGCCCATCCTCTTTGCCGCCGTGGAACTGTCGGGCAAACCTGCGGCCGTGGCCGGCTATCTCGCCCGGTTCAGCCAGACCGGCCTGAAAGACCTCGGCGCCGGTTTGCATTATGGCGCGGGCGGCGTGGGCGAACTGGCGCAACGCGGGCAGCGCTTTTATCACCCGGACTGGGAACGGCGCGCCACCGCGTTTGGGTCCGTTGGCAGTTTCTTTGATGGGGCGGCGGATTATGGTTTTCAACAGCCGCAACTGGCGCTGGTCACCAAATGGCTGGCCTATTTGCTCAGCGGATTTCTTCTGGCGGCGGCCATGCATTTTGCGCGGCCGGCCGTCACGCCGCTCGAACGTCCGTTGCAAGTGCGTGGATTCCATCTGATCCGGGAATTTTTATTTTCGCTGGGGTTCCTGCTTGTGGTATTACTCCTGAGCGAGCCGTTTCTCGCCCAGGAAAGCCAGAAAGGGGGTTTCTCCTTTCGACTAATGCCGCTCATGACGAGCGGCGTGGTCCCTGCGGGGATGGCCGGCATCCAACAAACCATCATGAACCCAATCATCCTACTGACCTTGCTCCTGTTTTTCGTGTTGCAGGCGCTGCTCTACGTGGCATGCCTGGTGAAACTGGCGGAAATCCGCCGGCAACAGATCCCGCCGCGCATGAAGCTCCGGCTGCTGGAAAATGAAGACCACCTGTTTGACGCCGGCCTCTACCTCGGTTTCGTCGGCACCATCATCTCGCTGATTGTCGCCTCCATGGGGCTCGTCAAGTTCAGCCTCATGGCGGCGTATTCTTCCACGTCGTTCGGCATTATCTTCGTGGTCATCTTCAAGATTTTCCACCTGCGCCCGGCCCGCCGGAAATTGTTGCTCGAAGCGGAAGCCGCGACCGGGACTCCCGCCGGCTATGTCTCGCCGGCCGCCGCCTCAACTCCCGCCCTGTAATCATGAACCGTAGCATTCTCATCGTCATCTGCGATTTCCTGTTGTTGAGCCTGTTGACGTTCTCGACGGACATGAACCATATGGCGGATGAAAGCACGCCGCCGCCCACGAAGGTCGTCGTCACCCCCAATCCCGTCGCGAACCCCGGCAACGACCTGACCGCCGTCATGAAACAGGCGCTCGAAGAGGCGCGCCGGAACCAGGAACAAATCCGGCAGCAACTGGCGGAGGCCCGCGCCGCGGCCGGCCAGCAGCAGACCCAGTTGAGCCGGCGCGAACAGGAAAACCAGCAGTTGCAGCAGCAGTTCGCCGCCGCACAGGCCAACATTGAAAAGCTGAACAGTCAATTGCAGGAAAATTCCGCGCACGCCCAACAGCAATCGGAACTGGCCGCCACCTTGCGGGTACAACTGGAGCAGTTCGCCAGGACCAATCAACTCGACCAGGCCGAGAAACAGCAAATGTCCAATCAACTCCAACTGGCCGAGGTGGAGGCCCATGCCGCCGCCGAACGGGCCGCCCTCATGCAGCAGGAGGTTCAGGTCCAGCAGGCGGAAAACGCCCGCCTGGCCGAGGGCTTCAAGTCCCTGGCGACCAATTCCAGCCAGTTGACCCAGGAAATTCGCGAGAACCGCGCCCTGGCGCCGAACACCATTTTCAGCGACTTCGTTTCCAATCGGGTTGAGGCCGGAATCTTTGCCTGGCGCACCGGCTTTTTCAACATGGATACCACCAAGGACAAGCAAACCGGAACGGTGATCGTCACCGACGGGACGAATTTTTTTGCGCTGTGCCATGTGCAGGACACGCCGGTGACCCTCTGGGACCCCGGCACCGACTGGGACAAGTTCGCGGGCACCCTGGCGTGGGGTGGGGCGCAGGCGTCGATCCGTTCACTGTCTTTTGATGCGCAGGACCCGCGGGTGGTGATGATGTCGGTGACGCCGGCTGACGCGCAAAAATTGGGCTGCAAAATCTACCGCCTTTCAGGCGACCCGTATAAATTTCAGGACGCCGTGCTCGTCGGCGCGGACGAAGGTTACTACGGCGAGTGTGATTTTCAGGTCGAGCCGAACACGCCGCAGTACGTGAAACTGGACCACAATTTGTTGAAAGGATTGTTCGGCAAATTCAATCCCTCGCGCGGCGACCTGGTTTTCAGCCGCACCGGCGAATTGCTGGGCATCATGGTCAACAACACCTACTGCCTCACGGTCCGTAATTTCAATGCGGCCGCGACGTTCGCCTTCGGCCAGGACTTGCACAACCAGCACACGGGCGGGACGCTGTCGGAACTTTACGGCTACGTCTTTCAACTGCCGCTGCGGTTCCAGTGACCGGAATCAATGCACACGACAGGGTGCGCAGAGGTCGTGTCTCAAGCATGCATGAAATACTATGGATGAAGTTTTGCGGCCTGTCCTTTGCTTGGGTATCGTCACTTCTTCCGCTTTCTTCGCTTCGCCTGCTCATAACGAAACATACCGAAATCCACAAGGAGACAAACCGGTGGCTTCGCGAGTGGTGCAATCTCAACAAGATCAACGCCGCTCGACTTGGCCAACATGAGTGCTTCAGACAGCGGCATGATGCCAACTTGGCGTCCTCGCTCGCCAACAACCCGAACCTGTTGGGCACTTATCTTGCCATTCACGTACACCGCAGGCGTAGTCGACGGCTCTGAACAAGCGTCCTTAAAAACGTCAGTGAGGTTCTTGCATCCCAGTGGCAGCAAGTAACTCCGCTTATTTGGGTCTGGCTTGAGATCGCTCATGTGCGCGACGACACCTAACAAATTATGAGCGGTTGGTTATTAAGCCTATCTTTGGCCATGATCCGCCTATCCTTTTTCACGCTCCGACCATATTTTAGGTTTAACCCTTTGTCCAGAACGACCTGGAATCAATTCCGGCCGTTTGTCACGCATCGCAAAGGCTGCAAATTATCAATCTTCCGCGAACAAATATCCCAAATGCGTCGCCGTGAGGCTGCGGGCGCATTTCAGGTCGTGAGCGTCGCGCTTGATTTGATGCCCAGATCCTCGCAGATCGCGTTCGTGATTGCGAATAAATTGCGTGTGGTGGGATTTGGTTCCGGAGGAACCATCGAAAATAGCCCGCGTTTCAACGCCGGGAGCTGACGAGAATTGCCATAAGTCCCGCAGGGACGACCGAAAGGAACGTTTCATTTCAGACGTCCCTCCGGGACGCGATCTTCTTTCAATCCTTCCCGGCGTTAAAACGCCGGGCTATTTTCAAAAAGTCCCGTTGGGACGAAGCGCCACTTTTATGAAAACGATATCGAACACCGTAATGAAAAATAGCAGCCCTGTTTTTGCTGTCCCCCGATTTTCAGCCTGACCACCGCCCATTCGGCGGATGTGACGGGGCCGGACTTCGGCCAGAAGTCGCCCGGCATCCTTTCACTGAACAACCGCAGGGAGGCCCGCATCGTGAAAGTCTCCCCACCGGCATGAGCCATGGAACCATGAAAATGAGCTTTGCCAACCTGGCTGGAAATCGATTAAACAAATAGCATTATGAAAAAATTCATTCATTCCCTCGTCGCGGCCCTCGCCGGGCTTGCGTTAACGGCAACCAGCGCGCCGTCGCAAACCGTCTCCACCGTTCCGCATCTTGAAAAACAGGGTGCGGCCACGCAATTGATCGTGGACGGCAAGCCGTTCCTCGCGCTGGCCGCGGAACTGCACAATTCCAGCGCCTCGAGCCTGGAGTACATGAAACCGCTGTGGCCCAAACTGGTGGCCTCCCACCTCAACACGGTGTTGGCGACGGTGAGTTGGGAATTGATCGAACCGGACGAGGGCAAATTCGACTTCAGTCTGGTGGACGGCCTGCTTCAGGAAGCCCGGGCGAATGATCTGCATCTGGTGTTGCTCTGGTTCGGCAGTTGGAAAAACGGCAAGTCCAGCTACGAGCCGCTCTGGGTAAAAACCAATCAGGCCCGTTTCCCGCTCGCGTGCGACTCGGACGGCAAAAGCATGCCGATCCTGACCACGTTCAGCGATGCCAACCGCGATGCCGACGCCCGCGCGTTCGCCGCGCTCATGCGGCATCTCCGCGAGGTGGACGGCGAGAAGCATACCGTGCTCATGATCCAGGTGGAAAACGAGGTCGGCACCCTCGGCGATTCCCGGGACCGCTGTCCCGCCGCCAACGAAGCCTTTGCGAAGCCGGTGCCGAAGGATTTGATGGATTATCTGGTTCAGCACAAGGACACGCTTGCGCCGGAATTGCTGAAAGGGTGGGCGGCCCATGGTTCCAAAACCTCCGGCACCTGGACGGAAGTGTTTGGTCCGGGCAAGCCGGCTTCGGTCCAGCTCTACGGACCGGATCTGACCGACAAGAAAAAGGATGTTTATTGGCGGCAGTTGAACTGGGCGTCGGATGAATTCTTCATGGCCTGGCGCTATTCAATGTACGTCAATAAAGTGGCCGCCGCCGGCAAGGCGGAATACGACATCCCGATGTATGTCAATACCTGGCTGCAACAGCCGGGTTGTCCGCGACCCGGTGAGTATCCCAGCGGCGGACCGACCCCCCAGGTGCATGACTTCTGGCGGTTTGGCGCGCCGGCGATGGATATCCTGTCGCCGGACCTCTACATCGATCAATTCGCCGAGACGTGCGCGCGCTACACCCGGAACGGCAATCCGTTGTTCATCCCCGAGTCGAAGGCTGGCGCGTCAGGGGCTGCCCAGGCGATTTATGCGTTCGGCGCGGGCAATGCCATCGGCTATTCTCCCTTCGGGGCTGACCAGTTTGCCGGTTCCGACCTGGAACTGGCGCGCGCTTATGATTTTCTTTCATCAGTGTCTCCGCTGATCCTGGCCAACCAAGGCAAAGGCACCATGACGGCCGTGTTGCTGGATGTCACCAACGCGACGCAAACGTTCCAGTTGGGGAATTACAAAATCGAGGCAAAATTCTGGGTGCCCCCCGCTTGGACGCACGCGACCAATACCGTGACGGGGCCCATTGCCGGCCTTTTTATTTCCACCGGCCCGGATGATTACATTGTCATGGGCCGGAACCTGGCGGTTAATTTTTGCAGCACCAACGACTCCGAAAACGTGGGCATCGGCACGGATGAGGAAGGCGTTTATGAGAATGGCCGGTGGGTTCCGGGCCGCCGGTTGAACGGCGACGAAGTGTTCGAATGGCGGACGTTGCACCTTCGCGACGACAAATACAGCATCCAGCACGTCAAGCTGTACCGCTACCGGTGAAATCAACGGTGACATTTTCAAATTGAATGGGATCAGGCCGGCGCCGACGCGCCGTTTGAACCGGCGACCCGGACAGTTTGATCATGGCCGGGGCGGATCCACTTTGCTGATGAACCGGCGTGGCAACGCCCCCCGGTGGGAAAATAATCTGTTCGCTTTTGCCGTCGGCGGCCATGTTTAGGCAGATGACCGATGACATGGCATTGGTGCGGGAATACGCCCGGGACCGTTCCGAGACGGCTTTTGCCACGCTGGTTTCGCGGCATCTCAACCTGGTTTATTCCGTTGCCCTCCGGGAGGTCCGCGATCCGCACCTGGCGGAGGAGGTTGCCCAGGCCGCGTTCATCATTCTGGCGCGGAAAGCCGGGGCGCTCGGTCCCCGGACCATCCTTTCCGGCTGGCTTTGCCGCACGGCACGATACGTTTCCGCCGAACTGCTGAGGAGTCAGCACCGCCGCCAAAGGCGCGAACAGGAGGCCTATATGCAATCCCTTTTGAACGAAAAAGAATCCGGCGCGTGGATGCAAATTGCCCCGCTGCTTGAAACCGCCATGGCCCAGCTCGGCGAGCAGGAGCATAACGCGATTGTGCTCCGGTTTTACGAGGGCAAGGCCTTGAAGCAGGTGGGCGCCGCGCTCGGCACGGGCGAGGACGCCGCGCGAATGCGGATCAATCGCGCGTTGGAAAAGCTGCGCAAGTTTTTTGCCCGCCGCGGCCTCACGCTCTCCGCCGCACTCATCACGGCTGCGGTCTCGGCCAACGCCGTTCAGGCCGCGCCCGTCGGGCTGGCGACCACCGTCACCGCCGCCGCCGTCCAGGGAACCGCCGTGACGACCTCAACCTTAACCCTCATCAAAGGAGCATTGAAACTTATGGCCTGGACAAAAGCAAAAACGGCAATCGTCAGCGGCGTGGTTGTGTTGCTCGCCGCCGGAACTGCCACTGTGACTGTCAAGCGAATCGAAGCGCACAAGACGGAAGCATCATGGCGGGTTGCATTTCCCTACCCGGATCACGCGCCGTCGCTGGTCGAAATTCTACCCACGAAATTCCCGGCCTCGGTGGCCACCTTGAATGGTGGCAGGCGTGGTGACAATTGGATAGGGGTCGGACAGTCAGTGTTTCCAATCGTCCAGATTGCCTATGACTGGCGACCGGGACGGATTCTTTTTGCCGATCCTCAACCAAAGGAGCGATATGATTTTATTTCGACTCTGCGGCAAGGTTCCGGAATCGCTCTGCAAGCGGAGCTGAAAAGGAAATTGGGCTTCGTTGGACACCGCGAAATGAAGGACATGGACATTTTGGTGCTTAAAGTTCGAAGATCAAATGCGCCCGGGCTTAAGCCCCCCACCAACGGACATACGGATCATGAACGCAGCGACTATTACTATTGTGACAATGAGCCTCTTTCCAGTGACAGTGGTGGAGCTTCTAGTGGTGGGTATTCTAGCTTTACCATCACAAGCTTTTTAGAAGGTTGCTTTGGGACACCAGTCATTGATCAAACGGGTCTCACTCAACATTTTCATATTGACCTGAAATGGGAAGAACTGGGGAAACAACAAGATCCTGACCACGAAGCCTTAAAACAGGCCCTGCTGGATCAGCTCGGCCTTGAACTTGTTCCCTCCAACATGCCCATCGAAATGCTGGTGGTGGAAAAAGTGAAGTAGCTGTAGCAGCCGGTTGATGGAGGGAAGATGGAGCCTCGTTACCAGTCTTCGCGTCGAACGCTACGACCCGGCAGGCCTCGGCTGCGACGGAATTTTGAAAGTGCCTCGAAAGATTTGCTTCCGGTTTTCCGGCGCGGCGGCAAAAAATAGAAAATAAATGCCTGATTTCGCCTCCCATCGGCAATAAATAATCAGATGCCCGATGTGCGCGACATGGACCTGTTGCGGGATTACCAGCGGCAAGGCTCGGAGGAAGCCTTTGCCGAACTGGTCCGGCGCCATGTCAACCTGGTTTATTCGGCGGCGCTCCGCCATGCCGGGATTGCCGCCCACGCCGAGGAAATCACGCAGGCGGTCTTTGTCATCCTCGCGCGCAAAGCCGCCGGCTTGCGCCCGGACACCATCCTCGATGCCTGGCTCTATGAAACAACGTGGTTGACGGCCTTGAGTTTTCTCCGCGGGGAACGGCGGCGGCAATGGCGCGAACAGGAGGCTTATATGCAATCCACATTCCAGGAATCCACTGGCGATCCAGTCTGGCACCAACTCTCACCGCTGCTGGACGAGGCGATGGCGCGGCTTGGGAAAAAAGACCGGGAAGCCGTGGTGCTGCGATTTTTCAAGGAGAAAAGCCTGCGCGAAGTTGCCGCGGCCTTGCAGGTCACGGAAGCGGCGGCCCAAAGCCGGGTGCATCGCGCGCTGGAAAAGCTGCACCGTTATTTTGCCCGGCGCGGCGTGAGTTCGACCACGGCCATCATCGCCGGGGCGATTTCCGCAAATTCCGTTCAAGCCGCACCGGTGGCGCTGGCAAAGGCCGTGACGGCCGTGGCGCTGGCCAAAGGCACGACGGCTTCGACTTCCACCGTAACCCTCATCAAAGGAGCATTGAAAATTATGGCATGGACCAAAGCAAAAACCACCGCCGTTACCGTCGCCGCCGTCATTCTGGCAGCCGGCACAACCACCATCGTCATCAAATCCCACACCGCGCGCTCCAATGCGAATCTGCCTCCGGCAACCTGGGCGAAATTAAACCGGCAGATCTTGACCGGTGGACTGAACCAGGCCCATGAAATTCCCAATGCCATCTACACTTACCCGGACGGGGATGAGACAACCCATCGTTATTTGGAGAGCCTTGTGAAAATGTTCGCCAAGAATACCGGTCCCGGTCGCACCATAAAAAGCGACCGCGAGCTGACCGAACAGGACATCCAGACGCGGACGATTTACATCTACGGCTCGCCTCAAAACCACAGCCTCTTCCGGCGGGTGCGCGACCAGTTGCCGATTCTCTTTGAAGACGACGGCATCGTGGTGGGTAACAAGAAATGCAAAGGGCGCGACGTGGGAGCCATCTTTGTCTGTCCCAACCCGGTTAACCCCAAGAATAGTCTCGTCATTTACGGAACCGTCTCACCGGATGCCCTAAACAACATGAATGGCATCTTCCACGGTCCAACGGACTATATCGTGTTCAACAACCAGACCCGGCATTTCTGGGGTGTGAATGTTGCCGATCAGTTCCTGCTGATGGGCAGCTTTGACAAGTCTGACCCGATAAATTGGCGTGTGGATGAAACGCTCCAAGTCCTGCCTCCAGACGCTCTGCAACGCGCCACGGCAGGGGTTATCGTGGCCAGATGACAGCCGCCACCTCCGCACGCCGATTGAAATGATGGTGGTTGAACGCGCCAAAATTGAAAATTCCCTGTCAGATTCCGCCGCCGGCGCACATATAATTGATGAATGACCGATGTGCCTGATGCCCGGTTGCTGGAACAATTCGCCCGGAACGGTTCCGAGGAGGCCTTTGCCGCGCTGGTGCAGCGGCACATTGCCCTCGTCCACTCCGTGGCGCTGCGGCACACGGCCAATCCGCAGCACGCGCAGGACATCACCCAGGCCGTGTTTGTCATTCTGGCGCGCAAGGCCGGGACGTTCGGGCGCAGGACCGTTCTGCCCGGCTGGCTTTACCACACGGCGCGGCTGACGGCGGCCAATCTGCAACGGGCGGAAACGCGCCGCGTCCGCCGCGAACAAGAGGCATACATGCCATCCCAGCTAGAACAACCAGCAACCGACGCCCTCTGGCGTGAATTATCCCCGAAATTGGATGAGGCGATGGCCGGTCTGGGCACGAGCGAGCGCGATGCGCTGGTGTTGCGGTATTTTCAAAACAAAAGCATGGCCGAAGTGGGAAAGTTCCTGGGACTGGCGGAAAACACGGCGCAAAAGCGCGTGAGCCGGGCCTTGGAAAAATTACGGAAATCTTTCGCGAAACGCGGCGTGAGTTCGACCACCGCCATCCTGGCCGGGGCGATTTCCGCACATTCCGTCCAGGCGGTGCCCGCGACGCTGTCAAAATCCGTGACCACCGTGGCGCTGGCCAAAGGCGCGACGGCTTCGACTTCCACCGTACCCCTCATCAAAGGAGCATTGAAAATTATGGCCTGTACAAAAATGAAAGCGACGATGGTGGCGGGAGTCGTGGCACTTTTGGTGGCCGGCACAACGCCAATCGTTATTCACCACTTCCGCGAATTTTCATGGACCCACGAGCTTTCCAGCGATGAGATATCGCAATATGCGAACCAGACCGGGACAACACCGGAACAAGTGACAAGGACATTTTTTGATGCGTGCGGGCACGAGGATTGGACAGCAGTCAGCACCTTCTGGGAAGCGGGAGGTTATCCGTTGGATGATCGTTTCAAATCTCATTATGGCGGCTTGCAAATCATCAATTTAGGCCAGCCATTTTGGGCGAGATTTCGCAGCGGCGAAAGATACGCCGGCGTTCTTGTGCCTTACGAAATCCGGCTCCAAGACGGCACAATCTCGAAAGGCCGGTTGGCAATCCGGTGCGACAATCCAGACAAACGCTGGTATTTTGACGGCGGGATGTAGCCAACTCCGTTTCAAAACCGTAGCAGCCGATGTTACGGAGGCTCCCTATTTCAGTTTGAGCCTCGTTACCTCGGCTGCAACGGCGCTTAAATCGAAAATAAATTGTCCCCTTTTACTTTTCGGTGTGCATGAATAGGGTGGATGACCAACGATGACATTCGATTGGTGCGGGAATATGTCTCGCGCCAGTCCGAGAGTGCCTTTGCGACGCTCGTTTCACGTCACACCAATCTGGTTTACTCGGCAGCGTTGCGGCAGACGCGCGATCCGCATCTGGCGGAGGAAGTCACCCAGGTCGTATTCATGATTCTGGCGCGCAAAGCGCCCTCGCTCGGTGCGAAGACCATTCTTACCGGCTGGCTCTACCGCACAGCCGGCTACGTTTCCGGCAGTGCGCTCAAGCGGGAACTCCGCCGCCAATACCGCGAACAGGAGGCTTATATGCAATCCGAACGTGACGCCCAGGCCGGCTCGACCTGGAACCAATTGTCGCCGCTGCTGGACGAAGCCATGTTGCGGCTGGGCCAGACCGACCGCGACGCGCTGGTGCTGCGTTTTTTTGAAGGCCGCAGTCTGAATGAAGTTGGGCACGCCCTGGGCGCGAGCGAGGAAGCCGCCAAGAAGCGCGTGAACCGGGCGCTGGAAAAATTGCGGGTTTTTTTCGCAAAACGCGGCGTGAGTTCAACCACGGCCATCATTACGGAAACGATTTCCGCCAACTCCATTCAAGCCGCGCCGGCGGCGCTGGCCAAATCAATCACCGCCGTTGCCTTTGCGAAAGGCGCGGCGGCTTCGACTTCAACCTTAAACCTCATTCAAGGAGCATTGAAAATTATGGCCTGGACCAAAGCAAAAACGGCAATCGTCGTCGGCGCCAGCGTGCTGCTCATCGCCGGAACCACCACCATCACGGTCAAAGAAATTCGCGATCACCGGAAATATTCCTGGGAGGTTCCATACCCGGACGTCAAGGTGCTGGAACAAGCTTCCCCGCAAATCACGATTTTGCCCGCCAAATTTCTTAAATCCGGCGGAGGTGGCTGGGCCGCCAACAACGGCCGGGTTTTAGGAATAAGCGTCGGGATCATGGATATGCTGGAAGCCGCCTATGCCACCCAGGCTCGGATGGTTATTGCCACTGAACTGCCGCAAGAAAGATATGACTTCATCGCCAGTCTGCCGAACGGGACGGCGCCCGCCTTGCAAGCGGAAATAAAAAGGAGATTTGGTCTGGTCGGCAGGCTTGAGACGATCCAAACCAATGTTTTGGTTCTCACGGTGAAACATTCGAATGCCCCGGGTTTGAAACCAAATCGGACCGGCGGCCATAATAACAACCCGCAATTTGGCGAATATTCCTGTGTCAACCAGCCCATCTCAGCCCTGACCTATTTTTTGGAACTGTATCTTGGCACACCGGTGGTTGACCGGACTGGTTTGGCGGGGGAATTCGACATGGATGTAAAATGGGATGACACCGACAAGGCGAACCGCAACATTGACGGGCTGAAACAGGCTTTGTTGGATCAACTCGGCCTCGAACTGGTCCCGGCTCATGAGCCTGTCGAATTCCTCGTGGTGGAAAAAGCGAAGTAGAATGAGTAGACTTGCCAATCGGGTCCGGCGTTAATCCTCCGCGAACAAGTATTCCAAATCCGTCGCCGTGAGGCTGCGGGCGAAACCTTCCTCACCCAATACGTCGGCAATGGTTTGCGCCTTGTTCTGTTGCAGTTCCCAGATTTTTTCCTCAACCGTGCCGGGCGCAATCAGCCGGTAGGCATTCACCGTTTGAGTCTGACCGATGCGATGCGAACGGTCAATGGCCTGCGCCTCGACGGCGGGATTCCACCATGGATCGTAAAGCACCACGTAGCTGGCGTTCGTCAAATTCAAGCCGGTCCCGGCGGCGCGCAGGCTCAGTAAAAATACGCCGGGGTTGTTGTCGCCCTGGAAGGCGCTCACGACCTGTTGCCGGTCCTTGGTCTGGCCGGTGAGAATGTGCGTCTTGATCTGCCGCGCCTGACATTCCTTCTCGAGCAGGTGCAGCATCTGCACAAACTGGCTAAAGACCAAAACCTTCTGGCCTTCCGAAACGAGCGGGTCCAACAACTCGAACAGCGTGTCGGTCTTGCCGGACGCGGTGTCGCTGCCGACCAGTTGCGGGTGGCAGCAAATCTGGCGCAACCGGGTGAGCGCGGCCAGCACGTGCATCTTGCTCTTGTTGAGGCCCTGTTCCTGAACGGCCTGCATGATCTGGTCGCGGCTACGGCGCAGTTCGGCGAGATACAGTTTCCGCTGTTCGTCGCCGAGCGGGCAATCGCGCCGTTCCTCGATGCGGTCGGGCAGGTCCTTGGCGACGTGCTTTTTCAGGCGGCGCAGCAATAGCGGCCGCAATTTGGCCGAAAGCCGGCGGCGCGCAATGCGCTGGGCGGACTCGGTTTTCTCGCCGCGCGCCTCCACCGTCGGCGCCGCTTCCTCGCCGCTGCGCAGGCGCGGTTCGTAGGTCTCGATAAATTGTTCCTGGTTGCCGAGGTAGCCGGGCTGGATGAAATCCACGATGCTCCACAAATCGAGCAGCCGGTTTTCCAGCGGCGTGCCGGTGAGCGCGAGGCGATGCTCGGACTTGAGCTGCTTGACCGATTGGGTGACCTGCGCGCCGGGATTCTTGATGAACTGCGCCTCGTCCAGAATCGTCGCCCGGAACGCAAATTTTTGCAGTTCCTCCAGATCGCGCCGGAGCAGGGCGTAGTTGGTCACGATCAGATCGTGCTGGGGAATCTGCTTGCGCAGGTTGTGCCGCGCCGCGCCGCTTTCCAACACCAAAACTTTCAGGTTGGGCGTGAAACGGTTCGCTTCCCGCCGCCAGTTGTGCAGCACGGACGCCGGGCAGATGACCAAGGACGGCTTTGGGTTTTTCGTGTTGCGTTCCTTGAGCCACGCCAGCCAGGTGAGCGTTTGCAGCGTTTTGCCCAGCCCCATGTCGTCGGCCAGAATCCCGCCGAGCTTGATCCTGGTGAGGTGCGAGAGAAAATCAAAACCGTCCTTCTGGTACGGACGCAAATCCGCCTGCAATCCCTTGGGCAAATCCACCGAGGGCACGCCTTTGAAATCGCGGATATGCCCGCGCAACGCCTTGGCTTCAGGCGATTCCGTAAAGCGCGCGAATCCGTCCTCATCCAGATGCGCGACGTGTTCCATGCCGACTTTTTGCGGCACGGCGATCAGGCCGTCCACGCCCATGTCGGCCATGGCTTCGTGCGCGCCTTGCACGGCGGTGGTATCGAGTTCCACCCAGCCGGAGTTGGGGAGCTTGACGAACCGGCCGGTGGCGCTGGCGAGCCGCTCCAGGTCCGCCTTGCTGAGTTTGAGGCCTTCCGCCTCCCACTCGGCGGAGACCGCCAGCCAGTCGATGCCGCTGCCCTTGACGACGAGCCGCGGCTTGAGCTGGCGCGGTTGGAGAAACAGGCGGTGAAACGCCGGGTTGCCGAGAAATTCGGCTTCCTTGGGCCGTTCCGCCCAGGCGCTGGCCAGGGAACCCAGAAAATTTTCATTGGCGTCGCCGATCCACAGGCCAGGTTCGGAGGTGAACCAATCCAGTTTGCGGAGCCATTGCGCCGCCGGTTCCAGGCGCGGATCATCGAGGATTTCCGGTTTGTCGGCCGGGCGCTTTTTGGATTCGTTCGCCACCCATTCGTGGCCGTTCCAGAACCAGACGCTCTGGTCACGCTGGCTTTTGGCAAGCAACCGCAGGCGCACGGTGTCGTCGAGCAATTCAAAGACAAACTGCGGCGCGGCCTTGTGGGTGACGCACAGTTGTTCCCAATTCACGCCGTGATTGGACTGGGTCTTGCGCAGGTGCAACAGCAGGCGATGGCTGAGTTTGCGCACCGGTACGGACGGTTTGTTGGCGAGGTATTTCAACAAAGACGGCGGCGGCGCGTTGCGCAACAGATAAAACGTGCCGTTGACCAGCGCGAGCGGCGGCTGGCGGTTGAAAAATTTTACCCCGGCCACGGAATGGCTTTTGCCATCGGGCAGCACGACGTAGTGGGTGAAGGAAAGTTCCTTGTCGCCATTTTCGAGATGGGGCGACAACACGGCGACCTGTCCGTGGAATTGCAACGGATGACCGTCGCATTCGAAGCGCGTGGTGTGGCCCCAGCGCGCCAGCCATTGGAGCAATTCGGAGTCGGACAGAGTCAACTGGTCGGCATCCCGCGCGGCGGAATTTCGCTGCGTATCGGCAATCCATTGGATGAATTCCCAGTCGGCCGGCGGAAACAACTCCTGCTCATGGGTGGCGCGGACGACCAGATCGATCATCTCCCGGAGCGTGCGCGCCTTTTCGCCCGTGCGCGGACGCGACAAAAGAAATTGCACGATGAGACGGTGGCACGAAGGCTCTTCCGGATTCGCTTCGGGACGGCAGACGACCCGCAGGACGGCGCGCGGGGTGTCGAGCAGGGGCAGGGCGGAGGGGGACAGCCAGTTTTCCAGCTCCTGCACGAGTTTTTGTTCCTGCTCGGCCTCCTCGGCCTGGGCAAAACGGTCGGGACTGGCGTGGGGCTGCAGCTCGGGGGGCACGGAACGTTTGGCCCGCAGGAACAGGAAGGCCAGTTCCTCCAGGCGCGTTTTGCCCTGGGCGTTCAACAACCGCGGCCACCAGCTCGTATCGGGAAAATCGCGGCGGGAAAGCGACAGTTTTTCAAAGTAATCCTCGAGCAACAGCCACGAACGCTGTGAATCGGGGCAGGCGGCAAAGCCGCGCAGAATGTCCTCGCGCTCGTTGACGGTGGCCTTCGAATCAGAAAGTTCCCGGCGCAAATCGGCGAACGCGCCGTAGGTTTGCGACAGCACCTTGTGATGCGCGTCGTACTTTGTCGTGCCCGCCGTCCGCGAGCCGTT
>JBEKKN010000040.1:0-25951 GCA_050010675.1 Verrucomicrobiota bacterium
GAGAGTGAAGAGGCGAGACCCGTGGCACCGGGCGAACGCGCCGCCAAAAGCGGCGGCTGACCCGGCGCTAAACGGTCAAGACGCGAAGAGCCAATCACAGGCGTGTCTTGGCCTGGTTCGCAGGCTGATGGCGCAACCACCAGCTCAAGCGGGCTGAAAAGCCTCACTCGAAATTCAGCGACCGTAAGGCGCTGGACGGCCCTGCTACGAGGCCGAAAACTCCGCTTGCCGTGGAGAATGGCGTCGGGAAACCGGCAGCCCCCGCGAGGGTGCGCGCCTAATGCCGGTCCGGGAAAGAGAGCCTGGCGCACTCCCATCCCCCATTTGTCCCTGCCTGGCCGAAAGGCCAGGCGGGGACTTAATGTTTTTTGGGCTTGGAATATTCAACTTTGAACGCCCGGCCGCCTGTCAACCGAGACGGCCGGGAGGCGTTTCATGGGACTTTCGCTGTCGGACGTGTCCGTCCAAAAAAAAAAATCCTTGCCCCGGCTTCCGTCTCGCCACAATCTTGACTAACAAACTGAATTAACCGAATCCAGGTTCTGAAAGGTTTTATGGGACGCATTTACAACAATATCGTCGAAACCGTTGGACACACGCCGCTGGTCAAACTGAACAAGGTCACCGCCGGCCTGTCCGCCACCATTCTGCTCAAGTGCGAATTTTTCAACCCGCTCAGCAGCGTCAAGGACCGCATTGGCATGGCCATGATTGAAGATGCAGAAAAGCGCGGCGTGCTTAAAAAGGACACGGTGGTCATTGAGCCCACCAGCGGTAATACCGGCATCGCGCTCGCTTTTGTGTGCGCCGCGAAAGGTTATAAACTCATTCTCACCATGCCCGAAACCATGTCAGTGGAACGCCGCACCCTGCTGGCCATGCTCGGCGCGAAGCTTGTTTTGACGCCGGGCGCCGAAGGCATGAAGGGGGCCATCGCCAAGGCCGAGCAACTGGCCAAGGAAACGCCGAGTTCCTGGATTCCCCAGCAGTTCAACAATCCCGCGAATGTGGAAATTCATCGCAAAACCACGGCGGAGGAAATTTGGGCCGATACTGATGGCAAGGTGGACATATTGGTGGCGGCCGTCGGCACCGGTGGCACGATCACCGGTTGCGTGGAGGTTCTCAAACCGCGCAAACCGTCATTCCAGGCCATCGCCGTTGAGCCGAAGGATTCCCCGGTGATTTCCCAAACGCTGGCCGGCCAGCCGGTAAAGCCCGGTCCCCACAAGATTCAAGGCACGGGCGCGGGCTTTGTTCCAAACAATCTTCATCTGAAAGATGCGAACGGCAACGCCCTGATCACCGAGTGTGTCCAGGTTTCCAACGACGATGCCTTTGAAATGGCGCGGCGGCTGGCCAAGGAGGAGGGCATTTTGTGCGGCATTTCAACCGGAGCCAACGTTTGGGCGGCCATTCAAGTGGCCAAACGTCCGGAAAATCAGGGCAAATGTATCGTCACGGTGGCCTGCTCCACGGGCGAACGTTACTTGAGCACGCCGCTGGCAGCCGAGGCCCGCGCTGCGGTGGGCGGTTGAGCATTTTCAATCAATCAGTCGGGTGGCCTGAATTTTGCTTAAAAAATATGTTGCGCGGGCAGGGTTTTGCCCGTATTTAATGGCTGTCGAAGGTTTGATACCCGTCGTGGAGCAGTTTTTCCAGTAAGAGAGCTCCTGCGGCAATTTCCAAATTCAAAATTCAACGCCGACGTTTCGCGGTAATTTTTGGCTTTCGACCACACAATGCACTTATGAGCGACGAAAAAAGTAATGGAAGTAATGGTGAGAAATCGCAGGATTTCGGTTCCGGTTTTCTGGAAATTTCCGAAAAGGGATTTGGTTTCCTGCGCACCGCGCAAAATCATTATCATCCCAAGCCGACCGATATCTTTGTCACGCCCGACACCATCCGGCGCAGTTTTCTACGGGAAGGCAGCCATATTGCCGGTCCGACCCAGCCGCCGCATCGCGGCACCAGCCCCCAGCTCAAGGCCGTCGAAAAGGTCAACGACATGCTGTTTGAGGACTATGTCAAGGCGGTCCGCTTTGAAAATCTTACGAGCATTGACCCGATCGAAAAATTCAAGCTGGAAACCGATCCCGATTTGATTGAGACGCGTGTCATCGATCTCGTCACGCCGATCGGCAAGGGTACGCGCGGTTTGATCGTGGCGCCGCCGCGCACGGGCAAAACGACCATTCTCAAACAGATTTGCAACGCCATTACCACGAATCACCCCGAAGTTCACGCCCTGGTGCTGCTCATCGACGAGCGGCCGGAGGAAGTCACGGATTTTCAACGTTCGGTCAAGGCTGAGGTGGTGGCGTCGTCGAACGACCAGGACCTGGAAACCCACGTTCGTCTCTCGCGTTTCATGATCGAACGCTGCCGGCGGATCGTGGAGTCGGGCAAGGATGTTTTTGTATTGATGGATTCGCTCACGCGCATTGCCCGCGCCTACAACAGCGTTCATGGCGGCAGCGGCCGCACAATGACCGGCGGCGTGGACGCGCGCGCGCTTGAAATTCCCCGCAAGATGTTCGCCTCCGCACGCAAGATTGAAAACGGCGGTTCGCTGACCATTCTGGCCACGGCCCTGATCGAGACCGGGTCGCGCATGGACGAACTTATCTTTCAGGAGTTCAAGGGCACGGGCAACATGGAGCTGGTGCTCGACCGCAAGCTTTCCGACCGGCGCCTGTTCCCGGCCATTGACATTCCCAAGAGCGGCACGCGCAAGGAGGAGAAATTATATCCGCCCAAACAAATCGAGGCCGTGCGCAAACTGCGCCGGATGATGGTGGACCTGAATCCGGTCGAAGCGATGGAAACCCTCGTGGCCGCGCTCAAGAAGCACAAGACCAACGACGAACTGCTCGCCAAGCTCGACAAGGGCTCGTAGTTTTCCGCGGTGAACCCGTCGCTCCATTCGCGTCCCCCGCTGGAGCGGATGCTGCGCATTCATCAGGCGCTTCAATCAGGCGCTTTTCCCAACGCCTCCACGCTGGCGCGCGAAATCGAAGTCGCCACCAAGACCATCCACCGCGACCTTGAATTCATGCGCGACCGGTTGAACCTGCCGCTGGAGTTTAATCCCATCCGGAATGGTTATCATTACACCGAGGAAGTCAGCGCCTTCCCCACGATGCAGATCACCGAAGGCGAACTGTTCGCACTGGTGGTTGCGGAAAAGGCGCTCCAGCAATATCGCGGCACGAGCTTCGAGAAACCGCTCCTCAGCGCCATTAAAAAGATGGAGCAGGCGCTGCCGGACACCATTTCACTCAACCTCGCTGACATGGGACAAACCATTTCCTTCCGCACGCGGGCCGAGCCGGTTTTGAATCTCAAGATATTCGACGCGCTCGCCAGGGCGGTTTCGCAACACGAACAACTGGAACTGGCTTACCGTAAACCCGGTCAGGACCGGCCGGAAGCGCGCCTGGTGGATCCGTACCATCTGGCAAACATCAATGGAGAGTGGTTTCTGTTCGCCTACGACCACGCGCGCAAAGACATCCGAACCTTCGTGCCCGCGCGCATCCAGTCCGCGAAGCCGACCGGGAAAACGTTTGCGCGTTCGCGGAAATTCTCGCTGGAACAGCGCCTGCGCGACAGCTTTGGCGTCCATTCCGGCAAGGGCAACCACGAGGTCGTCATCCGTTTCCATAGCCGGGTGGCCGATTACATTCGTGAAAAGAAATGGCATGAATCTCAGCAATTGCGCGAGTTGAAGGGCGGGGGAGTGGAATTGCGGATGAAGTTGTCGAGTCTCATCGAAATCGAGCGTTGGATCCTGAGCTGGGGCGGCGACGCAAAAGTGGTCAAACCGCGCGAACTGGCCGAAGCCGTCAAACAATCGGCAAAAACCATCTTGCAATCGACCAATTCAGAATTTACCTCTTAGCGAAATCAAATACTTGTGAAAACACGGCTCCTTCCGGTCTTTATGACTCTGGCGTTGCTGTTCGGCACCGGGCTGCCAGGCGCGGCACAAGGTTCCTTGGATATCTACACCGACGGCCTCGATAATGGATTTCAGGATTGGAGCTATGCCACTCATAATCTGTTCAACACGTCGCCCGTGCATTCCGGCAGGTATTCCATCAGCGTCAATACCGTCTACTGGAACGCCATTTCATTTCATCAAACCAATTTTGATTCGACGCCTTATAAGAGCTTCACCTTCTGGGTGAATGGCGGCGCCGGCGGCCAAAGCCTGGGGATGTATGCTTATCTGAACGACGTCTATCAGCAATATTACCAGATCCCCGGCGTGCTGACGCCGAATACCTGGCAGCAAATTGTTGTGCCATTGAGCGCACTCGGTGCCGCCGACCAGACGAACGTTTCGCGCTTCGACATCAAGCTCGCCCAGGTCGGCAGCAGCACCGCCAACGAATTTTACCTGGACGATGTCCAGCTGGTTGCCAGGGGAGTGACGGTGGATACAACCCAAACGGTGCGCCTCGCGGACGGCCGCTGGTTCGGCGCCAACACGGCCATCTGGGAGTATGGCTTTGATTCGCCGGACACCCTGTCCCTGCTGACCGAAATGGGTTGCCGGACCCTGCGGTTTCCCGGCGGTTCATTTGCGGATGAGTATCACTGGTCCTCGAATTACATTGAGGGGGCCAGTTTTGAGGCGTGGCCCACGGCGTTCACCAATTTCATGGATATCGCCACGAACCTGAAGGCCAATGTCTTTATTACCGCGAATTACGGCACCGGCACCACCAATGAAGCGGCCGACTGGGTGAATTTTGCGAACAATATCAACCAGTGCGGCTTTAAATATTGGGAGATTGGCAATGAGTGTTACGGCACCTGGGAAGCTGACAATAACACGAATGGTCCGTATCTGCCGAATGATCCCTGGACTTATGCAATGCGCTTCCAGGATTATTATAACGCCATGAAAGCTGTTGACCCGACCATCAAGGTTGGAGTCGTGGTCGTGCCTGGTGAGGACACTTATGTAAACAACCTGAGCCATTCCGCCTATAATCCCCGCACGGCGACAACTCACTATGGCTGGACCCCGGTGCTGTTGTCCACCCTGGCCAGCCTCGGGGTCACACCGGATTTTATGGTCCACCATTTCTATCCCGAATATCAGGTGGACAATGACCCGCTTTTACTGCAAGTCGCAACCAACTGGGCCGGTGACGCCGCGGATTTGCGGCAACAAATCAACGATTACTTCGGCCCCGGCGGCACGAACATTGAACTCCTTTGCACAGAGAATAATGCCGACGCAGCTCCGCAGGGCCGGCAATCCACCAGTCTGGTCAATGGGCTCTACCTCGCGGACAGCATGAGTCAAATCATGAAAACCGAGTTCAATTCCTATCTGTGGTGGATTTTTGAGAACGGCCAGGATACCAGCGGCGATTTTGATTCGTCCTTGTACGGTTGGCGAACCTATGGCGATTTCGGTCTGGTGCTGGATGCCAACACGCGCTATCCAACTTTTTACGCCATGAAGCTGATGCAGTATTTTGCCCAGCCAGGCGATACGATCCTGAACCCGGCGAGCGATGATCAATTGCTGGCTGCCTACGCGGCAAAAAAGACCAATGGTGCGCTGAGCCTGCTGGTCATCAATAAAGACCCCACCAACACCCTTACGCGCCAGATCACCCTCAATGGTTTTATGCCAGACCCCGTGGCCACGGTGCGTTCCTACGGCATGCCCCAGGACAACGCGGCGCAGAACAACGCCCCCCTGGCGGCGCAAGACATTGCAACGACCAGTTTCACCGGCGCGGCGCCCACGTTTTCTTATGCCTTCCCGCCTTATTCGCTCACCCTGTTCACCTTTACGCCTCAACCCCCATGGCTGGGAATCGTTCTCAGCACAACAAATACGGCCGTTGTTTTCTGGACGACCAACTCCGCCTTCACCCTGCAAACCAACGCGAATCTCTCAACCGCGAATTGGGGCGATTACGGGGGCTCCATCAACACCGCCAACGGTACGAATAGCGTGACGATCGCGCCCCTGGCGGGAAACCTATTCTTCCGGCTCAGCAATCCCTAAGACGTTCTATGATTGAATTGTGGAGCGGTTGCTGGTAGAATCAACTTATTGTGAACATCTGGCGTGCCGTCGTTTTGCTCTGTGGAATTCTGGCGTTTTTTCCGGCTGAACCGCTTTTCGCTCAAGGCACCGCGTTCACCTATCAAGGCCGCTTAAACGATGGAGCCGCTCCGGCCAACGGCAGCTACGACCTGACCTTCTCCCTGTTCAACACCAACCTCAACGGCACCCCGCTGGTGGGGCCGGTGACCAATTCCGCCATATCAATCAGCAATGGGCTGTTCACGGTGATGATTGATTTCGGCTCCAGTGTCTGGAATGGCCAGACGAACTGGCTGGAAATCGGGGTTCGCACCAATGGCGCGGCCGGTTTCAACACGCTGGCGCCGCGCCAACAAGTGACGCCAACGCCGTACGCCATCACGGCGGAGGGCGTGGCGGGCGTCATTTCCAGCGGCAACATCTCCGGCACCTATGGCAATCAGGTTGCCTTCAACAACGCCAACAACAATTTCACCGGTATCGGGTCGAATTTGACGACGTTGAACGCCAGCCAATTGACCTTTGGCACGGTCGCCGACGCGCGCCTCTCCAGCAACGTTGCCCTGCTCAACATGAATCAAACTTTCAGCGGCGCCAATGGCTTTACCAATTTTGGCAACAGTTTCCGGGGCAGCTTTTTTGGCAACGGCCTGGTCGGCTGGATTCCCACCAATGGCACCGCCATCCAGGCAGTAATCGACACCGGCTACCTGTTGACCAATCCGCAACTGGTGACGGTAACCCTGCCGGCTTCGCCCAACGCGGGCGACATTGTTCGGATCTCGGGGGCGGGCGCGAGCGGCTGGCGGGTCGCGCAGAATGCCGGACAGTCCATCATCGGAAGTTTTTCAAGCTTTAACAAATCTCCATGGACGCCCAGCAGCGCCTCGCCACTGAACTGGCGTGCCATCGCCTCGTCTGCGGAAGGCAGCCGGTTGGTCGCGGTCGCAAGCATTACCGGTGGAGGGATTTATATTTCGATCGACTCCGGCCTTACCTGGTCGGGTCCTTTTGGCCCGATCAGCGGCGGCAATTGGTACGCCGCGGCCTCGTCCACCGACGGCAGCAAATTACCCGCGGCGGTCAATGGCGGGTACATTTACACAAACTCGGGCACGGCCTGGACGGCGGCATTTGGACCGGCAAATTGGATTGCCCTCGCTTCCTCGGCGGACGGCACCAAGCTCATTGCCGCGGCTTCCGGATTAGGTCTTTATACTTCCGGCAATTCAGGCGCCACTTGGGCCTCAGTGCTCGGAAGTGCGAATTGGATTTCAGTCGCCTCCTCCTCCGATGGCACCAAGATGGTCGCCGCAATATCGGGCGGAGGGATTTGGGGTTATTCGGGCGCGAGCTGGGTTCAGCAAACCGGCGTCCCGTCCAGTGGAACCTGGTCTTCCGTGGCTTCCTCGGCCGACGGCACCAAGCTGGTGGCCGTGGCCAACGGCGGTGGTATTTACACTTCGATCAATTCCGGTGGTTCATGGCTTCCGCAGACGGGCGGTTTGCCCGCCAGCGCCGCATGGTCGTCCGTGGCGTCTTCCGCCGACGGCAGCAAGCTGGCGGCGGGAATCAACGGTGGTGGGATCTACACTTCAAGCAATTTTGGCGTCACCTGGGCGCAACAGACCAATGCACCCGTAGAAAGCTGGAACGCCATTGCCGCGTCGGCGGATGGCACCAAGCTTGCCGCGGCGATCAACAACACGACCAGCGGCGGGATTTATGTTTCCGAGGCCTCCACGTTAAGCGCCACGACCGTCGGGACGTCCGGTTACCTCATTGGCGGTCAGGGCTCGGCGGTGGAATTGCAATCCATCGGCAACAACCAGTTCATGCCCGTCAGCTTCTCGGGAAATATTTGGGGATTTTAAAAATCCCGATTAAGGTTCCATCACTGAACCGTCCTACCGGTTTTTGAATTTCGGACATTGGCCCAGAAACCGTTGCGGATTCTGATAGATGACCTGGTCAATCGCCGCGGCCGGATGACCGCGCTTTTTCATTTCCAGCGCGGTTTTCGGCACGGCCAGCGGATCGCTCACGCCCCAATCACACGCGCTGTTCAGCCAGATCTGTTTCTGTCCATAGGTTTCAAGGATGTCCACGGCTCGCGCGGGTGAACACTTGGTTTCCGGATACAGGGTCATGCCCGCCCAGAAACCCGCATCCAGGACCAGCCCGACCGTGTGTTCTTCGACGTGGTCAATGATGACCCGTTCCGGGCGGATGCGCTTGTCGCTTTTTAGCACCTCCAGAATCAACCGCGTGCCTTTCAACTTGTCCTCCAGATGCGGCGTATGAACCAGGATAAGTTGATCGTGCTCTGCCGCCAGCTCCACGTGCATTTCGAGTACTTTCAGTTCGTTCCGCGAATTCTTGTTCAAGCCGATTTCGCCGATGCCCAGCACGTTGGGCCGGTCGAGAAATTCGGGAATCAGCGCAATGACCTCCTCGGCGAGTTTCACGTCCTCGGCTTCCTTGGGATTGATGCACAGCCAGCTGAAATGTTTAAGGCCGAACCTGGCCGCGCGCTTGGGCTCGTGTTCGGTGAGCTGGCGGAAATAATCATAAAAACCGGCGGCGGAGCTGCGATCGAATCCCGCCCAAAACGCCGGCTCACAGACCACCTCGCAACCGGCCAGGGCCATGCGCTCGTAATCGTCCGTAACGCGGCTGACCATGTGGGCATGAGGCTCGATGTAGCGCATGGAGTTGGTGTGAAGATAGCGGGCGTCGGGATTCAACCCTTTTTCCCAGCCCAGGCCCCGGATGCGCTTTTCCCTGCCGCTTTGGCAATGGGCGTGGTGGTTGGGTCGCTGAAGGCGAGGAGGACTTGTTTCACCTTTTCGTTTCGTCCGCTGCTCAGCTTGTCCAGCGCCGCACGAAAAGCGATCAGGCGGAAATCTTCCTTGCCGCCGGCACGTTCGACGCGGTCAAGGAAAGCGGCGACTTCAATCAACTTGTGCCGGGCGTCGAGAAAGTAGAGGTCGAGAACTTGCTGTTGAGTCATGTCGTTTTTATTTACCATTGATGATTTTTCGAGGCGTGGCAAACCGTAAATCATCAATCTTTGACCGTAATTGAGTTGATCCAGGCCATGATCTGTTGGGAGGCCTCGCGCGGCGCGGTGCTGAGGACATTGTGATCGGCCTTCCGGATGACTCTATAATCGCGCAAGGCCGGGCAATGGTTCCTGAGCCAGTGCCGGACCCTTGGCCACGGTACAATGGGGTCAAACCATCCACTCAAACCAAACACCGGCAGCGTGGCCTGGCGGGCGATGCGGCGCGGATCATTTTCAGCCACCAGATACAGGCGATGTTGGGCCGCGCGACGGTCCAATTCCGTGCGACGGGCGACAAATTCATCGATTGCCGACAGGGTTTGCGGTGAATGACGATAGCGGAAACGCGCCACCTTGGCGTAGCCGAAGATGATCCAGACCAGCAGTCGTGTTGAAATCCGGTCGGTGATTTTTTCCAACAGCCGGACCGCCCGTTGCAGGGGATATTTCACAAACCCACCGGCCAGAATCACGCCCTGAGCCCGGAATTTGCCGCGCGCCACCATGGCCCAGACCACCTGTGATGAGAACGATTCGCCGAGGAGCCAGCCGCCGGTAATGCCATTTTTCGCCAGGGTGCTTTCAACGGCGGCCGCATAATCGTCCAGCGACCACGTGAGCGTGCGGGGGTAGGTGAATTCAACAAAGCGCACCTGGCCGTCGATGGCGTGACGAAAGCCGCCAATGAGCGTCCAATCGCCGTGCAGGCCCGGCAGGTAAATCAGGGTGGGCAGTGCCAGTTCACCGTGGATGCGGAGTTGCGGTTCCTCGTCCATTGTTCCGGCGATTATCCACGGAAACCAGGCCGGCAGCCAGCCTGACCCGCTAGGATAATTTTCGAAAGAAATCTTTGGCGGTCTGGCAGGTGGCGGTACTCAGTTCTTCGAGCGAGCAGCCTTTGACCTGGGCGACCACCTCGGAAATTTCCTTCACGTAGGCGGGTTCACAGCGTTGGCCACGATGCGGCACGGGCGCCAGATAGGGGCAATCGGTTTCCAGCATGAACTTGTCCAAGGGCGTGGCGTTCACGGTATCGCGAACGTTTTGCCCATTCTTGAATGTGACGATGCCGGTGAAACTGACCAACGAACCGATTTCCAGCACCCGGCGCATCCGGTCGGCATTTTCGCCGAAACAATGGAAGACGCCCTGGACCTTTCCCGCAAAGGGTTTGAACTGCGCCAGCGTATCGTCAAACGCGTCGCGCTGATGGATGATGCAATTCAGTCCGGCTTCGCTGGCGACTTCAATTTGCTGCAAAAAAATGTCGGCCTGGCGCTGCTTGTAGTGTGCGTCGTCGCGAACGTTGCCGCCCTGCGAACCGGGCAGATGGTGATAATCCAGGCCAATCTCGCCGATGGCCACAACTTTGGGATGTTTGGCGTATTCGCGCAGGGCCGGGCGGAGGTCGGCGGGGGCTTGCATGACCTCGGTTGGGTGCCAGCCGACGGCGGCATAAACCGATGGAAATTGCTCGGCCAGCCGGATCGCGCGTTCGCTGCTGTCAAGACTGGTCCCGATCAAAATTATTTTGGCGATTCCGGCGGCGTGGGCGCGGGCGATGACTTCAGTCCGGTCATTCGCGTAATCGGGATAATCGAGGTGCGCGTGGGTGTCGTAAAACATTGCCATGCCGTTTGCGGTCATCGGATCAACAGTTCGTACCTGGCCACGTCGTCCGGTTTGTTGAGTTTCCGCGCCAGCGCGAGCAGTTTTTGGTAAATCGAAATTTTGCCGGGATAATCCGTCGCCTCCTGGAGCAGCTCCTGATAATTGTCATAGGCTTCCTGGTCCTGGTCGTGTTGTTCCAGTTTTTCGCCGAGGGTCAAGCGGAGGCGAATGCGCTGCTCCGGTGACGGCCCGAGCTTCAAGGCCTGTTCGTACATGTCGATGGCCGACGCGGGCTTGCCTTCGCTTTCATACAGGTCGGCGAGTTTTTCCGTGAGCACGGCGCTGTTGGTCGTCGTGCTTATGTTTTCAAGATAATTTGCCGCCACATAAATGGACGCGCCGTGAACGAGTGCCTGGTCAACGATGTGCAACTGTGACCATTCGACGAGCGGGCTGTGGCGACGCACCAGTTCGGCGTGCAGGAAGGACGCGGATTTGCCAGACGGCCGGTAAAGCGGGTCGCCGATCACCGTCGTCTGCCATGATAAAACCGGTTGTGCATCCCAGGCCGCCTCGCCGAAGGTGAAGCCGTCCGCCAGCCAGCGCGCCAGAAAAGCGGCGACGTTGGGCGTGCCGGTGAGGTAGGGTTCATAGACGCAACCCATGGTGCACGCCGCCCCCTTGGCCAGCAGCGGACCACACCAATTCTGATTCTCGCTGCGAAGCGTTGCCGCGCTGAATGAATGAAGATGATAGGCAAAAGCGCCGGGCATGAACTCAACCTTGGGCAGGGTGAAGGGACCGGAAACATTTCCGTCGTACCAACCGCAGTAAATGGCGATCTGACTCATCGGAAAATCCATTGAAAATGTTTCCGGTTTGTCGTCCACGGTGGTCTCGAATCCCAGGTCGCGGCAGATTTCCGCGCCCGCTGCAATCCACTGGTCGCCGGGATAGTACATATCTGCTTTACCCAATCCGCGCATGTCAAAATAGGCACGGCCCCATAAGCCATCACGCTCGGCCTCGAGCGCCTTGTCCACCAGGCCCTTCGCGATAGTGGCATTCGGCCCGTCCAGCCGGGCAACGAGCAAGATGCCGTTGGTGGGGTTCAACATCCCGACGTTGGTGCTGCCGTACGTCCAGTTGGGTAATGGTCCGGCGAGCGGAAAATTCTCCTCGACCAGCGGCAGCCACGCGAGTTCGGAATCCACCGCGGCCTCATTCCGGTTCAATTCCGGCCTTGCGCTCCTGGGGAAAGGTTCATTTAGATCCGGGTCCGGCGCGATTTTGAGCGGGACGCCGTAACATAGTACCAGATAGCGGATTTTGGATGCTACCACGCGGCGTTCAGCCCGCGGTGGCGCTGCATTGGTTGCGGCGTTGGTGACCGGACCAAACTGCCAGAGACCGTCGGATTCCAGACGGCGGGCCAGCGGCAACTGCAGCTTGTCGCGAAACCCGTCCCGCGACATGATTTCATCTGTCGGCAGGGAGAACCCATAAATCTGTTTTTGAGGCACCTGCCGCATTTTGGCGTAGTAGTCGGCAACCGAGCGTGAACCGGACATGCGTGTGTTGTAAACGATGACAACTTCGTTGCCGCCGGCCCGGGTCAGCAGTGGCGTCAGGATCAGAAGGAAAATCAACAATCGCATTCCCCAATTACTCATAAGTTTGCCATTGGACATCGGCGGGCCCAAAACATTCCAAAATTCATGAATCGATCGTGATCCTTAGGCCGTCATAGGCGAGCGCAACGCCATCCGGAAGTTCCGCCTGGGTTTTGTCATGATCATAATCGTGGGTCAGATGCGTTAAAAACGTCCTGGCCGCGCCAATGCGCCGCGCCGCCGTCAGCGCTTCGTCAAGGCACATGTGCGTCGGATGCGGCTTGGGCCGGAGCGCATCAAGCACGGCGATCTCGACATTGCGGACCGTTTCCACCACCGCCGTTGGCACTTCCTTGCAATCGCTCAAATAGGCGAGCCGTTTCCGGCCGTTCTGTACAAACAAATAACCGTACGTCGTCATGGAACCATGCGGCAAGGGTAGGGGAGTTATTTCCAAATCGCCGACCGTAAAAGGACCTTCAATGATGTGCGGTTCCGGGTGGAAATAGCCCTTGGGGATGGGCCGTCCGTCGAAGGCGTAAACAAAAACGCGCTTGAGGGCAGTCATGGTTTCCTGATTCGCATAGACCGGCAGCGGTCCGCCGCGCACGTCGCAGAAACGCCGGCAATCGTCCAGTCCCATGATGTGATCGGCATGCGGATGGGTAAAGACAACCGCGTCAAGCCAGGGAATGTTTTCGCGCAGCATCTGCATCCGGAATTCCGGAGTGGTGTCCACGACCAGCTTTACCCGGTCGGTGGCGACGTAAACGGAAGGCCGCATGCGGTGGTTTTTGGGGTTTGCCAAAAATTCCGGCGGATATTCCTTGCCGATGACCGGCACCCCTTGCGAAGTGCCGCTGGCCAGGAAAACAAGTAAAAAAGCCATGCCAATATCGTCCACCCAAGTTAGCGGGAGCCGTCGCCCGGCGCATCAAAAACTTTCCTTTTTTTGTCCGCCGGATTCTGCTCTGATAGGGAGGTCGGAGATTCCGGACTGTTTACAAATCATGGACTCATTGCCAACTGTTTTACTAAAGCCGGGCGAAGCTGACCGCATTGTGGCCGGACACCCGTGGATTTATCACAGCGAAATCCTCCGTCTGACCGCACCGCCGGCCGACGGCGAACTCGTTCAGGTCAAGGACCATCGCCAGCGACTGCTCGGCGTCGGTTTTTTCAACTCAAAATCCAAAATCAATGTCCGCCTGCTTTCCCCGGAGCGCGTCGAAGTCAACGAGGCCTTCTTCAGCGAACGCATTCGCGCCGCGCTCACCCTCCGTCAAAGGTATCTGCCGCGGGCCACGTCGTTCCGCGTCGTCAACGCCGAAAGTGATTTTCTCAGCGGCCTGATCGTGGACAAATACGAAGACGTGCTGGTGGTGCAGATTTCATCGCTCGGCATGGACCAGCGAAAAATGCAGATCGTCGCCGCCCTGCAAAAGATTTTTTCGCCGCGCGCCATTCTTGAACGCAGCGATGTCGCGTCGCGGAAGTTTGAAGGCTTGCCGGAAGCGAACGGCGTGCTGACGGGTGAATCCCGCGGGCCGGTCTCCGTGGATATGAACGGATTGAAATTTGAAACCGATCTGGTTGGCGGTCATAAAACCGGATTGTATCTCGACCAACAGGTAAACTATCAGGCCGTGGCGTCGTTCGCGAAAGGGGTGCAAGTGCTGGACTGTTTCAGTTTTCTGGGTGGATTTGCCCTGCACGCGGCGCGCGCCGGGGCGGCGCACGTTCACCTACTCGACCAGAGCGCGGAGGCGGTGGCGGCCTCGCAACGGAATGCGGCGGCCAACGGGCTGGCGAACCAATGTTCTTTTGACACCGTGAATGTATTCGACTGGCTCAAGTCACAAACCGCCGTCAAACCGCACGAAAAGGTCATTCCCCGGTTTGATCTGATTGTGCTCGATCCACCGTCATTCACCCGCAACCGGGCCTCGGTGCCGGATGCCCTGCGCGGCTACAAGGAGATTCATTTGCGCGCGTTTAAACTGCTCAGGCCTGGCGGCACGCTGGCCACGTTTTGTTGTTCCCATCATGTGGATGCCAGCACCTTTCAGGATGTGATCCTCTCGGCGGCTTACGATACGCGCCGGATTTTGCGCCGCGTGGCGGCCTATTCGCAAAGCCCCGACCATCCCATCATCCCGATGATTCCCGAGACGGAATATCTGAAGGGATTCGCGTTTGAAGTGGTGCGTTAGGAATCACCGTCCCCGGCCCGCTGCGTACCCTGCCGATTATTTTTGCACGCCGACGCGGTAGAAATAGGGGCCGCTGTTCGTGGCATTGATGTCCGTGTAACTTGTGGTGCCGGTCTGCCCAAGGAGGTTGCTCTGGATGGTTGAAAACGCCGGTTGCACCCCGAGATTGGTGCTGACTTGCAGGAAATATGTGATGTTGCTCACGCTTTGCCAGCTGACCACCAGACCTGTCGGACTGTTTGTGGGAGCGGGGGGCAACATTGCTAAAATGGAAAGTGCGTTGGTGGGATTTAAACCGGCAATCCAATCCTGATAGACATTAAATTCAGTGCCATCTAAATCCGCGTAATCCACCGAGCCATCGTTGGGCAGGCCGTATTGCTGCAGCCAGGCGTAGGAAATCACCGAAGTCGGGGTTGGATATTCGTAAGCGCCGATGTCCACCGTGCCGCCCACGATGCGCGGATTGCCATCCAGGTCGGTGCTGCTGTTCACGATGGAATTATTTCCAGCATTGATGCAAGGCGAGCTCGATTGCAGGTGAAAATCGCCGCCGGACAAATTCACAAAAGCCGGCCCGTTGGTGATGTTGCCCGAGCCAGTTGGCAGCGGCAGGGTGTCGCAAAAACTCAAGCTGCTTTGATAATAATTGGGGCCGCCCTGGGAAGCTGAGTTATAATACACGATACAATTTGTGGCACTCCCCCCGAGCATGCCGCCACTGGCACCCGCTATGGAGATATTACTGACGACGGTGCAACCGGCCAGCGTGCAAAAAAAACTGCCACCGCCATCACCGGCAGCCAGATTGTTTTTCAAGACACAGTTGTTCAGGATATTTGAGAAGGCGCCGCCGCCGCTGGAAGCGCTATTGCTGGAAATCAGTGAATTGTTGGCCAAGCCAAAATAAACGCCGCCGCCGCTGCCGCCGGCGGTGTTATTGCTGACAACACAAGCGGTCAATGCACTGAATGCCGCGCCACCCCCTTCGCCGCCACCGGCAGCAGACTGGTTGCTGACGAGTAAACAATTGCTCAAGGTGCACGCATCCGCGCCGCCACCGTAGTTAATGTTTTGATATAACGAAGAGTTGTGCGTGAGCGTGCAACTGAACAGTGTGTTGGAAGCTGTGCCGCCGCCATAAGCGGCGGAATTATTGGTGAGAATACAATTGAACAAGGTGCCTTGAAAGGCGCCGCCGCCGCAACGCGTGACGTGATTTCCGGTCAGAACACAATTGGAAACAATCGCGCTAGTGTCCTCGCACCAGACGCCGCCGCCGCTGGCCTCCCGGACCAGGTCTCCCAGCACGGGAGGCGTGCCGCCATTTGTCAAAGTAAAACCACTCAACACCGCGCCATTCGTCAAATATACGCAACGGGCGGCCACGCCAGTGTTGAGATTAAAAAGACTGCCGGCGATGATGGTCACAGCCGCGCCATTAAGACTCTGGACGGTTAGCGCCTTGTCCACCGTCACGCGATTGGTCGCAACGCCATAAACCGCCCGTCCGCCCACATTGTAGGTCCCGTTGCTGACAACGACGAAATCGCCTGTGTTTGCGGCGTCGATCGCGTCTTGAATGTTCGTCGCGGCAGTCATCCAACTGGTGAACGGTGAAGTGGGGGAGGGATTGGCGAGGTTCACATAATGCACGGTCGCTTGAAACTCATACGCGCCGATGTCCACCGTGCCGCCGACAACGCGCGGGTTTCCGTCCAGGTCGGTGGTGTTGGTGATGAAGGAATTATTTCCGGCGTTGATGCAAGGTGAAGCGGGATTCAAATGAAAATCGCCGTCGGCAAGATCCAGGAACGCCGGTGGATTGGTGATGGTGTTGACTCCGGAACTCGGAAGCGGGAGGGTGCAACCATTGTTAAAATAATTATTTCCCTGGCCGGTGCTGCTGTTGTCGGGAGAGTTGTAATAGCTGATGCAATTGGTCAACGTGCAGCTTTCAATGCTCGTGGGTTGTCCCGTGTTGCCGGCGATCGTGCAACCGACCAAACTGCAGCCATAAGCCGCGCCGCCCCGATAGCCGGACCGGTTGCCGGTGAGCAGACAATTGATCAAAGTGCTGTTATAAGCGCCGCCACCCCAACCGGACTCGATGGCCGAGTTGCCGATCAGTTTGCAATTCACCAACGTCCCCAAATAGGTTCCGCCGCCCAAAAATGCCGCGTTTCCGATAATCACGCAATTGGTCACGCTGGCACCAGGGCAATTCACACCGCCACCGGATTGAAGATCCGGCGTTGCGCCGTTTGTCAACGTGAAGCCGGAGAGCGTCGTGCCCTTTTGTAGATAGACACAACGTACGGCGTTGGGCCCGTTCGTCGTCCCCGGCACTTGATAGCCCTTGATGATGGTGAACGCCGGGCCGCTGACGCTTTGAATCGTCTGACCATTGCTGGCATAGACACGGTTGGAGCCGGCATAGGAATAACCGCCATATTGGTAAACGCCGTTGGTGACCAAAATCGTATCGCGGTAGCCCGAGTCATTAAGAGCATCCTGAATGTTTGTGGCTGCCGTTGCCCAGCTCGTATAGGGAGAAACCGGGTTGGTGCAGTTCAAATCCACATAGAACACCGTACCCAAGATATTGAATGGCAAGAACGCGGAAACAAGAAACGCCGGCAGAAAATGACGGATCTTCATGGGCTCAATCGGAATAAGGATTTATTGTACAGAACTCAAAATTTAATGCAAGCAATTAATTCCAATCCTCCTTAAACCAACCCTCTGAAATGGTTAGGACACCGGCGGTGGTATTGCGTGAGGAACCAGCGGTGAACTTCAACCGGTCATGGGCAACAGTTGCCGCTGCCAGTTCATCAATTCCGGCGCGTGCTGGTCCCAGTCACGGGCGAGTTCACCGAGGGTGGCGCGGCTGGCGATGAGCGTCGGGTCAATGCCCAGTTCCTGCGCGCGCTGATCCCGGTGTTTTTCAAATTCTCGGAAATGCCGCATTTCGGTTTCGGTTGGGCGATGATTTTTGTGTCGCAGGATTTTGGGATGTTGCCCGGACGGCAGCATCAGCCCGGCCTTGACGGTCTTGAGCAAACTTTCACCGCGGCGAGGCGACATGCGGGGTGGCAAGAGGTGTCCGACCGGTCTGTCCGCGGCGGCGGCGGCGGAAATGTCCACGAGCCTTTCGTGATTGAGGATGAAAAACGGCGGGCGATTGGCGGCGATGGCTTCCGCTTCGCGCCAGCGCCAAAGCTCACGCAAGATGGCCAGGGCCCGACCGTTCAAGACATGGCTGCCCTTGATGCGCCAGATGGAATCCTCGTCCATCAAGGAAGGCTTGGAACACTCCACAATCAGTCGCGCGCAGGATTCCTGGTGCCAGGCCAGCCGGCCTTTGTGCTGGAGTTCAAGTTTTAGCCTGTCGGCCAAAGGCTTCAAATGGTGTGTATCATTGCGTGCGTAAGTCTCCATTCGTTCGGTCAACGGCCGCCGTGCCCAGTCGGCCTTTTGCGAACCTTTGTCCAGCTTCACCCCTAGAAACTTCTCGGCCAGCGAACTCAAACCAAACTGCCGTTCGCCCAAAAGCCGGGCGGCCAGCATGGTATCGAAAACGGCCGATGGGACAAACTCATGGTGCTTCCGCAACAGCCGCAAATCGTAATCCGCGCCGTGCATGATGAGTTCATGGGCGTTGAGCGCGGCGAGCAGGGGATTCAGATTGATTTTGGCGAGCGGATCAACCAACACGTCTCCGGCGGCCGTGCTGATTTGGAGCAGACAAATTTTCTCGGGATAGGCGTGCAGGCTGTCGGCTTCCGTATCAACAGCCAGCCAGGAGGCGGATTTGAGGATCGGCAGCAGCGCGGCGAGGTTTTCGTCGGTGTCAATCAAGCGCCCCAAGCTTAAGGCGGCACCGGACGGGTGGCGAGTAGCAAGATTGCCCGCTTGCAAAACATCGTTCATTATTCCTAATCTTTGCCATGAACCTGGCCACTGCCTTTGCCCTTTCCGCGGAGAAGCACGCAACCAAGGTTGCGATCTTTTGGGGCGAATCGGAAACTTCCTATGCCGCGCTCCTCGCGCAGTCAAAAAGGGTCGCCGCCGGTCTCCAGAACCAATTCGGCGTGAAACCCGGTGACCGCGTGGCGCTCTGGGTAAAAAACTGCCCGGAATTTGTGACGGCGGTGTTCGGCGTCCTGTCGGCCGGTGGCGTGGTGGTGCCCATCAACAACTTCCTGAAACCCGCCGAAGTGAGTTTCATCCTGAATGATGCCGGCGTTAATGTGCTCATTACCGACCCGGAACTGGCGGCGCACTTTGAAACCTTGAAAGCCGCTCGGCCGTCGCTCCAGGGCTTGCGGATCGATCAATTCACCGCGCTCGGCACGGCGGATTTACGATTCGCGATTGATGGTGCGCGCGCGGAGTCCGATCTCGCAGCGCTGCTCTACACCTCCGGTACCACCGGTCACCCCAAAGGGGCGATGCTCACGCACGGCAATTTCCTTCACAACGTGGCGAGCTGCGTGGCAGCGCTCGAAGTGCAGGGGGATGAACGCGTCGTGGTGGCACTGCCGCAATTTCACAGCTTCATGTTCACCGTGGGCACCCTGCTGCCGATGCTGAGCGGCTGCGGGATTCTGCTGCTGAAGACGCTGCATCCCTTCAAGTCGGTGCTGGAGGAGATTGCGCGGCATCGCGGGAACATTCTGCCGGCGGTGCCGGCGTTTTACCGCGCGTTGCTGGCCGTGCCGGAGTTCGGCCGGCTGCCGCTGCGGCTGTGCATCAGCGGCGGCGCGCCGTTGCCCATGGAGGTGTTCAATGAGTTCACGCGGAAGTTTCCATTTCCGCTGCGCGAAGGCTACGGCCCCACCGAGAGCAGCCCGGTCGCCACGGTGAATCCCATCCACGGCATCAACAAGCCCGGCTCAATTGGCAAACCCATCCCCAATGTGGAACTCAGCATTCGCGACGAGGCAGGCCGGGAATTGTCCGTCGGTGAGGTCGGTGAAATCTGCATCCGCGGCGGCAATGTCATGCTCGGCTATTGGAATCAGCCGGAGGAAACCGCAAAGGTTCTGCGTGATGGCTGGCTGTACACCGGCGACGTGGGCTATGGCGACGCCGACGGCTATTTTTTCATAACCGATCGCAAAAAGGACATGCTGTTGGTCAACGGCATCAATGTTTATCCGCGGGAGATTGAGGAAGTGATTTACCAGTTTCCCGGGGTGAAGGAAGCGGCGGTGGTTGGTTTGCCGGACCCGCGCAAAGGCGAGCAGCCGGTGGTATTCGTCGTGGCAGCGGAAGGCCAGACCCTTGATGAAACACAGCTATTGCAATTTGTCCGCAGCAAACTGGCTGATTACAAAGTACCTAAGCGCGTGGTTTTTATGCCGGCCTTACCCCATAACGCGACCGGTAAAATCCTTAAGACCACCTTGCGCAAACACCCGCTCAATTAAAGCCTGGCTACATCTAACTCGTTAGACCTAAATTGGTTCCAGCGCTGCCTTTTACAGGTTGACGCCGGTGGATTATCAACAGTAAGCTTATATGACCGTACGGCGCATGGTGTGCAGGACGGTAATCATCTTATGGCTGAAGGATATTGCGTTAAGTGCAAGGCCAAGAAGGAAATCGCCAATGGCGTGGAAGAAGTCATGAAAAACGGGCGTCGAGCCATCAAGGGCAAATGTCCGACCTGCGGCACCGTCATGTTCAAAATTTTGGGGGGTAAAGCGGCTCCAGCCAGCGCGTCCACTGCCATTCCGCCGGCCACGAGCTAAATATGTCGCACGAGTTAGCCTATGTCATCGTCACCCCCTATTCGCTCTACAAATCGCGCACGGGTGGAATTCTAAGCCGGCTGATTTCTCGCACCGAACTGGATCTGGCGGCGGTGAGAATGTTCGCGCCCGGTCCTGAACTGGTAAAACTATACGCCGAAGCCATCGTGTCGGCGCAGGATCCCCAGGACCGGAAAATCCAGGAATTGCTTCGGGAATATGTGCTCACCAATCTGGCGCCCGACCCCAAAACCGGCCGCCGCCGGCGCATCTTGATGATGGTTTTCCAGGGGGACGATGCGGTGCGCAAGGTCCGTTCCGTGGTCGGCAATTTAAGCCCCGACCGGCGGGGCGGTGAAACGATCCGGGACACCTATAGCGACCTGATCATGGATGATGCCGGGCAGGTTCGCTATTTTGAACCCGCCGTGCTGGCGGCGCCGAACACCCAGGAGGCGGAGGCCAAACTGAAGCTGTGGGCGCGCTACTCCGACACCGATGGCGGGGTTTTGGAAAATGTGGTCGTCTATGCGCCAGGACAAACCGGTGAACGCACGCTGGTGCTCATCAAGCCGGATAACTTTAAATTCTCCACCGGCCGGCCCGGCAACGTGATCGATTTCTTCTCGCGGACGGGACTGTACATCGTTGGCGCCAAGGTACTGCACATGAGCCTGGCCCAGGCGATGGATTTTTACGGCCCGGTCCGGGAAGTGTTGCGCACCAAGCTGAAGGACGCCATCGCCGAGCGCGCGAAAACTTTGCTTGAAAAGGAACTCGGCTTCAAAATCCCGCCAGAAGCGCAAAAGCTGCTCGGCGATGTTCTCGGTCCGCTGCACGGCGACAACCAATTCGAGAACATCATGCGGTTCATGACCGGATTCACGCCCACCGAACGCACGACGGAGGCGGAACGCCAGTTGCCCGGCACACAAAAGTGCATTGCGCTGATGTACGAAGGCGTGCATGCCATTCGTAAAATTCGCGACGTGCTTGGCCCCACCGATCCGTCCAAGGCGCCCCCGGGTTCGATCCGCCGTGAATTCGGCTCAAATATCACGGTCAATGCCGCGCACGCGAGCGACTCCGTGGAAAACGCCCAGCGCGAATTTGCCATCGTCAACGTGGGCGAGAATAACTTCCGGCAAATCATTGAGGACGCCTACGGGAAACTGTAGGCGCGCAGCCGGTCGAGCAGGCGCGCATCGGCGGCGGGAAAGTCGTAATCAGCCAGTTCCCGTTGGCTCACCCATTTGACCGCCGCGCAGCCAATCGGCTGCGGTTCACCGTCGGACAATTCGCATAGAAAGAACTTCAACTGGACGGTTTTCTCCGCATAGACATGCGTGATTTCCTCGAACAGCCCGCCGATTTTCACCTCAACCCCAAGTTCCTCGCGGAGTTCGCGGGCCAGGCATTGCTCGAAGGTTTCACCCGGCTCACGTTTGCCCCCGGGGAATTCCCAAAGGCCGCCCAGATGTGAATCCGCACTACGTTGGGCAATGAGAATCCTGCCGTCCCGAAGAACCAACGCGGCGGCCACCTCGATTTGATTTCTAGCGTCCGACACTTTTGTAAACCCACCCCAGCCGTTCCATCTCGTTGCGATCAAAGAGGTTCCGGCCGTCAAACAGGATGGGGTGGGTCAGTGACTTGCGGGCGCGATCGAGGTCCAGCTTCTTGAACTCGTCCCACTCCGTCGCCACCACCAACGCATCGCACCCGTCGGCCACGTTATTCATGTCCTCCACCCAGGTCACGTCTTTCAGGATCGCCCCGGCCTTGTCCATGGCCTTGGGATCGTGAACGCGCAATACGGCGCCCTCTTTTTGCAGGCGCTGGCAAAGCTCAATTGCCGGCGACATGCGCACGTCGTCGGTGTTTTGTTTGAAGGCCAGACCGAGCACTCCGATCTTCTTTCCTTTGAGCACCCAGAGCGTGTCGGTAATTTTTTTGACAAAGCGGTCCATCTGCTCCGTATTGATGCGCTGCACTTCCTTGAGGAGGCGAAAGTCGTATCCAACCTGCTCGGCGATTTTGATGAACGCGCTGAGGTCCTTCGGAAAGCAACTGCCGCCAAAACCCAGGCCCGCATTAAGGAACCGGTGTCCGATGCGTTCGTCCATGCCCATGCCCGCGGCGACCTCCTGCACGTTCGCGCCGGTGTTTTCACAGACGGCCGCAATGGCGTTGATGAAGGATATTTTCAGGGCCAGAAACGAATTCGAGGCGTGCTTGATCAGTTCGGCCGAGTTGATGTCGGTCACGACGATCGGCGCGTTGAACGGCGCGTAAATTTCCTTCATCATCGCCACCGGTCGCGGCGAGCGCGTGCCGATGACAATGCGATCGGGCTTCATCAAATCGCCGACGGCAAACCCTTCGCGGAGAAATTCCGGGTTGCTCACCACGTCAAAATCCACCTTGGCGGCACAATAACGTTTGATGGTCTCGGCCACTTTCTCGCCCGTTTTGACGGGCACGGTGCTTTTATCCACGATGATTTTATAACCGGTCATGGCCGTGGCGGTTTCCCGCGCCACCCGTTCGATAAAACTCAAATCCACTGAACCATCGGGCAGCGGCGGCGTGGGGACGGCGATGAAAATGACATCGGACTTTTGGACGCCCTCGGCGGTGTTCGCCGTAAAGGACAGGCGGCCGGCGGCGGTGTTCTTTCTCACCAGCTCGTCCAAACCCGGCTCATAGATCGGAATGCCGCCCGCCTTGAGCAATTTTACCTTGGCCTCATCATTGTCCACGCACACGACGTGATGACCGACTTCGGCAAAACAGGCACCGGTGACCAGGCCGACATAGCCGGTGCCAATGAGCGTCAAATTCATGGTTTGGTGCTGATAGTAAATGGCGCCGGCGACTTCGGCTTCAACTGATACGCGCGAAAGGCGGCTTCCGAGCCGAGGGGGGTGTTGGGATTATTGCGGGCCACGTCCTGAAAAAAGGTTTCCGCCTCGGCCAGTTTGCCTTTCTGCTCATCTATTTTCGCCAATGCGAATTTTGCAATGTCCACGGCGTTCGGGTCGGAATAACCACTCACCACCCGTTGATAAGCGGCGGCGGCGAGGTCGGCTTTCCCCTGGGCTTCGAGGCTGCTGGCCACCCCCAAGGCGGCCGATGCGGAAAACGCGCCGTCGGGAGAGGTATCGAGATATTTTTGGAACTGCGCCTGCGCCTCCGGATATTTGCCACCCTCAAACAGCGCGGTCGCGCCCAGGATCAACGCCCGCTGGCCGCTTTGGGTGCCGGGATAATCCGCGGCTACTTTCGAATAGGCATCAATCACCTGGTTCGCTTCGGAATATCCCGGCGAAGATACCACCACCTGCGTGAGCGCCTGGCCGGCATCGATTTCCAGCTGATTTTGCCGCCAGAAATAATACGAAACCAGGGCGATGGCGACGACCACGACGCCCAGCCCCATGAGGACCTGTTTGATGTTGGTCTCCACCCACGACCACAGTTTGAAAAAATAAGCCGTTGCTGTGTCTTGCGCTTGCATAATGAACGAGCAATCTTTCTTGCCGACCCTGAAAACGCAAGCTTGAAATCGGGCCGGGTCGGGCCAGAATTTGCTTGAGTACCCGGCAGGGGACAGGCTTCATTGTGTCCGGTGGAGAGATGGCCGAGTGGCTGAAGGCGCACGCACTTTCCCCGCGTGAATACAAGCGATAATCGCACTTCACTCGAAACACACGAAACGACCGTTTCGCGCACTTTTACGCACTCTTGGTGTTGCAACTTGTTGCACGGAGCACTCTGTTTTTCGGGTGCAAGCCACCCGTGCACCACGATTTTGTTGCACTGGTCTTTTGGCCATCCGCGTCGGCAGTGCGTCCGGTTTCAACGTGCCAGCGTTCCGATTTGACGTGTCCGCCGTTTTCGCGCATGGTCACGTCAGCGTTACGAACACCGTTTGAGAGTGTCCGAGTTGGTCAATCGGCGCTTCGCCACGTTCAGTGTTTCGCCGTGTTCTGCGCGCTGGCTGGCCGCGACTGAGGCGTTTCGGTGCCGGAAGTGGAGAATGGTCGTTCGGGAGTCCTGGTGCGTGTAATCCAGTTTTAGAGCGGCTTGGCGTGAGGCGATGGGCAGTTGCGACTAATTATTCTAATGGAAATTTCGCAAGAATTGAGCGATACGGAAAACCTGCTTCGTGATTTCATCTCGACACGGCTTACGACGGTCTTTGGACCAGAATGGATTAAGCAATCCGGAGTAACTGAGGACCGCATCCAACAATGGACGGAAAGAATGCAGACTGAAAAGGAGCGGCTTGCTTCCGGCAAACTTGACGAGCGATTGCTTTACTTCGCTGACTTTTATAACCTTCACACCCTTCTAAAAAAACTGGACACACTTTGCTGAAGTCTTGGGTGACTGGCGAGTAATGGATGTATTCGTTTCTGAGTTAGGCAAGCTCCGCGACCCAGACGCCCATAGGAGAGAACTTCTGCCGCACCAGAAGCACCTCGTTTACGGTATTGCGGGTGAGGTTCGGACCAGAATCACAAGGTACGCAAGTATTGTATATCCGAGCAGGTTTGGCATTGTTTGGCTTTGCCTTTCTCGCTGTTGTCGGTTGGGTTTGCGTTACACGTTCAACAAGGACGAGGCCAAATTAAAGCTGCGCGACCAAACCCGTGTTTTCGCCTTTGTCCCATCCGGCGACATCCGATCCACCGACCTGGGGCCGGTTAGTTGATTTCGTATGATGACACGGCTGGTATGGTTTATGTTTTGCCGTCGATAAACCATTCCCGGCAGATATAAGGACAATGTCAAGATGCACCCCATCTAATTATGTGAACAACTTTTAGTTGATTTATTTTTAGGAGCATCTTTAAGTCACAAATTGAAGGGCAAGGACAAGTGTTGGGAGCGGCTGATTGTGGATTTGCCTAATTAACGTTCGACCAAAGAGGATGATTATGAAGATACTAGCGGGAATATTGTTGATGGGAAGTCTGTTGCTTAGGTGCCTCGGAGAAGTTGTTATACCAAACGAATACTGGATTGAACCGAATACCAATGGGTTAAATTCGGGGACGTTGGGAAATCCGTTCTGGGGCTACAATCAAGCAACGTTCGATACGGAAATGTCCAATTTAGTAAGTCATGGAAATGTTGTTGTCCATTTATTGGCGGGAACATACCATACTGCTGGCGAGTTTGCATACTTCGTTGGACCAAATACCACAATTAGTGGGAGTAGTATGGATGCCACGATCGTCCAATTCGCTCTTACCAATAAAACTTGTCAAGGTGTCTTTCTCGCGCCTGGGAACGACCACGTGATCGTCCAAGACCTAACAGTGGACTGCAATGGATCGAACAATATCCTTTCCTACGGAATCGCGCTGATAGGTAATTTTGAAGCTGCTAAACGAGTAAAGGTCATTAATGCCATAGGCAATGCTTCACTGGGATATGAGTCGTTTCCCATTGGTCTAGGTGGAGGGCCTCCGCCTTATCACGACTTGGTTGCCGAGGATTGTGTTGTAACTAATTGCTTGGGAAATTATGGGGATGCCTTCGCTGTAAGCGGCGGTAACTCCTGCATACTCAATTGCCGGGCATATTTG
>JBEKKN010000041.1:0-30095 GCA_050010675.1 Verrucomicrobiota bacterium
TCCTGTTCCAGCGACGCGAGAATGGACTGATTGACGTCATCGGGAATTTCCGCCGAGGTGCGCCGGATCAATTCGAGCAAGGAATTTTGCAATTCACTCATAAAGCTAAGGATAGCGTAAGGCTTCGGAATGCCAGCGTCAATTTTGACAACGTGGGGGGACGGCGTGCCGCCGTCCCTGAAATTTGGGTCGGCAACATGCCGACCCTCCCAATTACCTTACGGGGCATCAATCGAATCAATCCGATGTTGATGTCTGCCACCTTGGAATGGCGTATCCAGCCATACCCGGACAATTTCGAGCGCCATCTCGAGGGCGACCATTCGTTCGCCGATGGAGATGACGTTGGCGTTGTTGTGCAGCCGGCCCAGCCGCGCGGTCTCCACGTTCCAGCACAGGGCGCAACGGACGCCCTTGACGCGGTTGGCGGTGATGGCTTCGCCGTTACCGGAACCGCCCAGCACAATGCCGCGTTCGAACTCGCCCCGGGCCACACTTTCCGCCACCGGCCGGATGAACAACGGGTAATCCACCGGTTCCTCCGAATGCGTGCCGAAATCAGTGACGTCATGCCCGAGGCTTTGCAGCAGTTCCTTGATTTTTTCCTTGTACCGAAATCCGGCGTGATCCGAGCCAATGGCGATTTTCATAACTTGCGCTCCTTCCAAGAATGACACGCGGGTCTTCGGTTTTCCAGCCTGCAATCGGTCTCGGCTGTCGCCATTCCAATTGGATGCCGGCGCGGAGTGCCCGGCACAGCACCTGCTGAACGTGCCGTTTATATGACATCTTGCACCAAGACGTTTGGGCAAAATCGGGCACGCCGTGAAACTGGATTTTTTTCGGCGGTGGCAAAAAATGCCCTGGCCATCGTTTTGGGGTTTGCATTTTGTGCAACTTGCCATGCCCAATTCACGACTGTCGCCTATGATGGATTCAATTACGGTGCTGGCTCGTTGGCAGGACAGAATGGCGGAACGGGGTGGACCAGTGCCTGGGTGAATGACTATACCTCTGGGGCCACTTTAAAGGTGAGCGCGACCGGGATGTCCTATTCGGGCTTGACCGCGACTGGCGGCAGTGCGGTCTGGGGCTCCGGTGGAAACGGAATCAGTGAGGATTCCCGTTCTCTTTCCCTGCAGAACAGTGGCGTGGTGTACATTCAATTTCTCAGCCAATTCGGATCCAGCAGCGGCGGTGGCACGCCCAATATTCGTCTGTTTGATTCCGGCGCGTTGACCGGTGGATTAGGCGGCAACGGCGGAACTTACGGGACCGTCATATCCATCCTGAATACCTCGCTTAACGCGGCCACTGATGGTTCGTCATCCAGTTCCGCGAGCTTGTCGGCCGTGAATTTCGTGGTCGCGCGCATTGATTATCAAAACGACTCGACGGCGCTGTGGGTTAATCCAAATCTCTCCACGTTTGATTATCAAAATCCAACAACGCCCAATGCGACCTACGCCGGGCTTGCGCCGGTATTCAACACCATAGCCATTTATTCCCGAAGCCCGGCCAATGTGGATGAACTCCAGGTCATGGCCGAGACAATCCCGGAGCCTTCAGCCTTTTGGCTCTTCGGCCTGGGCATCATCCTGTGCGGATGGCGGCGTGGCCGTTAACCGACGCTTAAGTCTCGCGGGTTGCATTTGAGGTTGCCGCTGGTTTAACGTCGAACCATGAACAGCGGCATCCGGGTCGCCACGCCGCCGCCGAGACCGTTGATGGTTTACGACGGCGACTGCAATTTCTGCACGCTCTGGATCCGCCGCTGGCAGCAGATGACCGGTGAGAGCGTGGATTATCTGCCGGCCCAGGACCCACGCATCCCCGCGCAGTTTCCCGAAATTCCGCGCGAACAATTCGACACGGCCGTGCAGCTCATCGAATCCGAAGGCGCGGTTTATTCCGGTGCCGAAGCAGTGTTTCGCACCCTGGCGCACGGTCCCAAATGTCAGTGGCTGTTGCGCACCTACGAGGATTCGCCGGCCTTTGCCGGCATTACGGAGTGGGCTTACCAAAGGGTTGCCAGAAATCGAACCTTGTTCTCCCGTCTAACGCGCTGGTTTTGGGGGCGGCACGTCGAGCAATCGTCATATTCCCTCACCCGTTGGGTTTTCCTGCGCGCTTTAGGCGTGATTTATCTCATCGCGTTCATTTCGTTGTGGACGCAAATCGACGGCCTGGTTGGCCATAACGGCATTTTGCCGGCCGACCAATACATGACGGCGGCGCAGCGACAATGCGACCTGCAAGGCATCGGCCTGGACCGGTTTCGTCTGTTGCCGACAATGTGCTGGTTCGATGCTTCGGATGGCTTTCTCCATTTCCAGTGCGCGGCGGCCGCGATACTGGCTGTTCTTTTGATCATCGGCGTTGCGCCCATGCCGTGTCTTGCCTTGTTGTGGCTGTTGTATCTTTCCCTCGCGACCGTCGGGCGCGATTTTCTCGGTTTCCAATGGGACAACCTGTTGATCGAAGCCGGTTTTCTCGCGATCTTCCTTGCGCCATGGCAATGGCTGCCGCGTTGTTCCCTGGGAGCGCTGGCATCTTGCCGGCGAGGAGTTGTTGGATCTGGCCGGCAAGATGCCGGCGCTCCGGCTCAGGAAGCCCCGCCTTCGCGGCTGATTCTTTGGCTGTTGCGATTGCTGCTGTTTAAACTGATGTTTTCGTCCGGTTGCGTGAAGCTGTTCAGCGGCGACCCAAACTGGCGCCATCTCACCGCGCTTACTTTTCACTATCAAACGCAGCCGCTGCCAACGTGGCTGGGCTGGTATGCGCAACAGCTGCCGGTGTGGTTTCAAAAGGTGTCCTGTGCCGCGATGTTCGGCGTCGAATTGGGTGCGCCGTTCCTGATTTTTGCGCCGCGGCGGCTGCGGTTTTGTGGCGGGGCAGCCATCGCGATTCTCCAAATCCTGATTCTGCTGACCGGCAACTACACCTTCTTCAACTGGCTCGCGCTGGCGTTGTGCCTTTTGCTCCTGGATGATTTTGCATTGGAGAAAGTTGTGCCGCTGAAACTCCGGCGCTGGTTTTCCTTCAACTCTCAACCTTCAACTTTCAACCAGTCCCGGCGCTGGCCGCGCTTTATCACCGTTCCGTTGGCGATCGGCGTGACGATGCTTTACCTGTTTCAGATCAGCCTGACGCTCGGTATCCGGCCGGCCTGGTTTTTACCGGTCGCGGAGGCGGACGCCTGGCTTGAACCTTTTCGTACCTTCAGCGGCTACGGCCTGTTCGCTGTGATGACCACTGAACGGCGCGAAATCATCGTGGAAGGCAGTGATGACGGTGTGAACTGGCGGTCGTACGAATTTAAATACAAACCCGGTGATGTGGACCGGCGTCCGGCCTTTGTCGCGCCGCACCAGCCGCGGCTGGATTGGCAGATGTGGTTCGCCGCACTCGGCGATTATCAGGAGAACCCGTGGTTTGTGAATTTCTGCCTGCGCCTGCTGCAAGGGTCACCGGAGGTTACGGCATTGCTGGCCAAAAATCCGTTTCCGGATCACCCGCCGCGTTACCTCCGCGCCGGGCTGTACGATTATCAATTCACCGACTTTGCCGAGCGGCGGGGGGCCGGCGCCTGGTGGAAGCGGGAGTATATCGGCCTCTATCTGCCGCCGGTTTCCCTTTCCGATTTTGAAAAAAACTAGAACTTCCTCTCGACAGCAGGCGGCACATTGCTAATTTCGCAACGGCCATGGCCAAAATCAAACGCATTGGCATATTAACCTCAGGCGGCGACAGCCCCGCCTTGAACGCCGCGATCCGGGGCGTGGGCAAGACCGCCCTCGGCTTTTACGGCATGGAGATCGTTGGATTTCGCGACGGCTTCCGCGGTCTGGTGGAAGACCGGCGGCTGAAACTCGACAAAGCCGCGCTGTCGGGGATTCTCACCGTCGGCGGCACCATTCTCGGCACCAGCCGGGACAAGCCGCACCGCATGTTGATTGACGGACGCACGCGCGACATGACGGACGTGATCGTTGAAAACTACAAAAAAAACGATCTGACCGGGCTCGTCTGCCTCGGCGGCGGCGGCACGCAAAAAAACGCGCTGTATCTGGCCAAGGCCGGGCTTAATGTCATCACCCTGCCTAAGACGATTGACAACGACGTGGTGCTGACGGATTCGACCTTTGGTTTTGCCACGGCGCTGGACATCGCGACCGATGCGATTGACCGGTTGCACAGCACGGCGCACAGCCATCATCGCATCGTGGTCGCCGAAATCATGGGGCATCGCGCGGGCTGGCTGACGTTGGGGGCGGGCATCGCGGGCGGCGCCGACGTGATTTTAATCCCGGAGATTCCCTACGACGTCCAAAAGATTGCCGATGCCATCAAGCGCCGCAGCCGTCATGGCACCAATTTCAGCATTGTGGCCGTGGCCGAGGGCGCGATGAGCATCGACGACGCGCGCGCCTTCAAATCGGCTGAAGGCAAACGGGAACGTGCCCGCACCTTGCATGATAAAAAGGAGGCAAAAAACGAACTCGCCGCCCTGGAAGCGCGTCACACGGGGAATACGTTAAGGCTGGCCCGGCAACTGGAAGACCTCACGCACCTGGAATCACGCGTGACCATTCTCGGCTATGTGCAGCGCGGCGGCACGCCATCGCCGGCCGACCGGCTGCTGGCCACACGGCTGGGCAGCGCGTGCGCGGATTTGATTAATGAAGGTGTGTTCGGGGTAATGGTGGCCGCGCGCGGCGATCGAACGGAGCCGGTGCCGCTGGAGAAGGTTGCCGGCAAACGTAAAATCGTTTCGCCCGACCATCCGTGGGTGGAAACCGCGCGCCGTGTGGGCACCTGCCTCGGCGATTAGGCTTTGACCCTGGACGACGGTTGCCCCCGCCGCCGGGCGCGACGCGAAGAGCGCAGCGTCAATGCCGGTTTTCCTTTTGTAGGCCACGGCGATATTTTTTGAAATGGATTCGATCGCGTCGGTTTTTACCAAGGCCACGGTGCAACCGCCAAAACCGCCGCCGGTCATGCGGCATCCGAAGACTCCGCCTTTAACGCCGATGGCCTCCGCGATCTCGACGACCGCATCCAGCTCCCGGCAACTGACCTCGTAATCGTCGCGCAACGAGCCATGGCTGGCATACATCAGGTTGCCCACGGTCAGCCAGTTGGCCGCACGAATGCCCTCCGCGGCATGAAGCGTGCGCTCAATTTCACCGATGACGTGCCGGGCGCGGCGGTAAACCACGGGGTCCATTTTGCTCCGGGCGCCTTCCAGGCGGTCGGCGTCGGCATCGCGCAATGACGGCACGCCGAGGATTTTCGCGGCCACTTCGCATTCGGCGCGGCGTCTGGCGTATTCGCCGTTGCCCAGCTCGTGACGGACGTTGGTATTGATGATCAGCAAGGAGACCGCCGGATCATTCATGGGGACAAAATCGGTCTGGCGCGACCGGCAATCGAGCAGCAGCAGATGATTTTCCCGGCCCATCACGGAAACAAACTGGTCCATGATGCCGCAGGGCACGCCGGCGAATTCGTGTTCGGCCTGCTGGCAGAGCAACGCCTTTTGGACGGGATCCAGCTGCCGGCCGGTGGCGGCCTCCAGCAGGGTGGCCATACACACCTCCAAGGCGGCGCTGCTGGACAACCCGCCGCCGAGCGGGACGGTCGAGTGCAACAAAACATCCAATCCGGCGGGCCGAATGCCGCGTGCCTGAAAACCGGCGATGACGCCGCGGGGATAATTCGACCATTTCAGCGCGTCGCGTTTGATGGGCGCGGATAAATCAACCAACGCCGCGTCAACGCCGGAGGTGTCACGGATTTGGATGACGTTTTTACCGCTGGCGGCATGGTCGCCCGCCATGACGGCATAACGCTCGATGGCCATCGGCAGCACGAAGCCATCGTTGTAATCGGTGTGTTCACCGATGACGTTGACGCGGCCGGGCGCGGCGACGATCCAACGCGGCGGACGGCCATAGGTTTCGGCAAATTGCTCCGCAACGTAGGTTGTGAGTTCCGGGAGTGTCATGAATAAATTAAAAGCACCGGTTAGCATAGCCTTCCGGTGGGGTGAAAATCAATGTCTTTTCAGGCCGACGGCGGCGTCTTCCTGCCGCGCGCGGCGCCCAGGAGCATCAGCGCGCCGAATACCAGCAAGACGACACCCCAGATCAGGTTGATGTTGATGCCTACCGACAGTTGTTTGTCGCCGCCGATGGCGCCCTGAATGAGCAGCAACACGCCGATAAGCGAGAACATCAGGCCGATTGGCCAGCGAATATCGAGTCCCATAAAATCAATGCCTTTCCTTTTTTCGGTTTACCAGAAAATGATGTTCAAAATGACACAGGCGATGATGAGCACCGTGCCGATGACCGGGGGCCGTTGCCAGACCGGCAGGTTGTGGTCCACGGTTTTCGGTGTCAGCGAATAAACGAGGCCTTTCAACTGCTCATCGGTCTTGGTGCGCCGCGTCGCCAGCGAGAGGATCACCGTGGCGAGGAAGCAAATCGTAAAGGCGAAGATGGCGAGCCAGAAGTTCTGGGCCATTTCGCTGGGGAATTTGACGACCACGCCAAGGTAGCCGCCTTTCATGTGGTTGATGACGTGGCCGGCGGCGTCCACGTTGCCGGCGGTGGTGGTGAACGCGTGAAAGACCGTCGAGCCGGCGATACCGCCAAACAGTCCGAGAAATGCGCCGATACCGGTGGCCCGTTTCCAGAACATGCCCAGCAGCATGGTCGCGAAGATGGGCGCGTTCACAAATCCAAACACCAGCTGGATGATGTCCATGGCGTTGTTGTACTGCTTGGAAACATAGGCGCAAAAGATGCTCAACACGATGCCGACCACGGTGATGCATTTGCCCATCCAGAAATAATGCGCATCGCTCTTGTTCCGCACCAAATACGCCTGATAAAGGTCATAAGTCCAGATGGTGTTGAACGCGGTGACATTGCCCGCCATGCCGGACATGAACGAAGCGAGCAGGGCGGTGAGCGCCAGCCCCAGCAGACCGGGCGGACAGTATTTTTTCAGAAGCGAAAGGATGACGCTGTTGTAATCGTTCTCGGCAATGCTGTTGTAAAGCCCCTCCTGAATCTGGGTGTCGGAAAGTTTATTCGCTGCGTTGGCCGTGATCAATTGGGTCACTTTTGCGTCATCCACTTTCACCCCGAGTGCATCGCTGACGGCCTTGACCGCGGCCGCATCGGCCGGGCTGGTGTTTTTCACCAGCTCCACCGCCTTGGTATAATTTTCCTGCGAAACAATGGGCGGCGGGATGCGATAATCCTTGTTGGGCATCGAGGCCAGGGCAATGGCGACCATTCCGGGCAGGATGACCAACAGGGGGAAAAGCATCTTGGGAATGGCCGCAACGAGAGGGGTGTTGCGGGCGGCGGTCATGTTTTTGGCCGCCATGGCGCGTTGAACCACCAGGAAGTTCGTGCACCAGTAGCCGAATGAAAGCACGAATCCCAGACCAAAGATGACCGCGAACCAATCCACCCCCAGCGGATTGGCGGAGGGCCCTGCCAGCACCGGCTTCCACACGCTCGTCCAGGCATCCGGCGAATAGTGGATGCCGGCGGGTTGGAGATAGAAGGCGGATGGATTGGTGGCAACCCCCGACAACGCATGTTTCACCGAGTGCCAGCCACCGGCGTCCCGGAGTCCGAGATAAACCACCGGCGCGAACCCGAGGACAATCATGAAAAACTGGAGCACCTCGGTGTAAATCGCCGAGGTCAGGCCGCCTTTCAGGACGTAGAGCAACACGACCCCGGAGCAAATCCACAAATAAATGTCGTAACTGCCAAAGTTCATTCCCAAAACATTCGTGTCCAATTTCCACGGCAGCAGGTTGGTAAGCAGCCGGGCCAGGGCATCCATGGAAATACCGGAGGCGAACACCGTCATCACGGCAAACGATAGCGCGTTCAGCGCGCGAACGGGTTCATTGAAACGCATCTTCAGGTATTCCGGCACCGAGCGCGCTTTGGAACCGTAATAGAATGGCATCATGAACACCGCCAGGAAGACCATGGCGGGAATCGCGCCCACCCAGTAAAAGTGGGCCTGGGCGATGCCGTATTTGGCGCCGCTGGCGGCCATGCCGACCAGTTCAAGCGCACCGAGATTGGCCGCCATGAAAGCCAGGCCGGTCACCCAGGTCGGAATCGAGCGCGCGGACGTCAAAAAGTCCGACGAGGTTTTCATGTACCGTGCGAGCACCCAGCCAATGCCTAGCACAAAAGCGACATAGGCGATGAGAATGGTGTAATCAACCCAAGCGAGATGAATTGGTTGCATAAGGATTGGCGGATGATTTACGGAATGGTCCGGACGATGTCAACCGAATTACCTTTGGTCCGGCTGATTATTTTAAGCGAAATTTTAACAGAAACTGGACTGGACGCAGCGTACCTTGTAAGCTCCCGACGATGTCCTATTCACACGGTTCGAAGGGTTCGATCAGCAGCGCAGCTTTTGGCAAGACCCCCGAAGGCGGGGCAGTGGAACTGTACACATTGCGCAACAGTCACGGCATGGAAGCCCGGATCGCGACTTATGGCGGTGTCGTGGTGTCCCTGACCGCGCCCGACCGCGACGGCAAATTCGCCGACGTGGTCCTGGGCTTTGACCGGCTGGAGGATTACCTGAAGTTCTCGCCGTATTTCGGCGCGATCGTCGGGCGTTACGCGAATCGCATCAGCGGGGCCCGGTTCACGCTGGAGGGCCGGACCTACACGCTCGCCCAAAACAGCGGGCCGCATTCCCTGCACGGCGGCATCAAGGGATTCGACAAGGTCATCTGGAGCGCCAAAGCTGTTGAATCCGCAAACGGACCTGGCCTCGAACTCATGTATTTGAGCCGGGACGGGGAGGAAGGTTACCCCGGCAATCTGGCGGTGAAGGCCGTTTATTCCCTGACGAATGACAACGAGCTGCGGATTGACTACAGCGCGACGACCGATGCGACGACCATTTGCAGCCTCACGCACCATTCCTATTTCAATCTCGCCGGCCAGGGTGACGTGCTGAAACACGAGGTTTACATCAACGCCAGCCATTTCACGCCGATCGATGCCGCGCTCATTCCGACGGGTGAAATCAGGTCCGTGGACGGCAGCCCTTTTGATTTTCGCAAACCCACCGCCATCGGCGCGCGCATCCAGGCGGACGATCTCCAGATTAAATTGGCGGGCGGTTACGATCAGAACTTTGTCATTGACCAGCCGCCCGGCCAGCTCGGCCGGCACGCCCGGGTTTATGAGCCCACCACCGGTCGCGTCATGGAAGTGCTGAGCACGGAACCGGGATTGCAGTTCTACACGTCCAATCATTTCGACGGCTCCACCATCGGCAAGCGGGGAGCGGTTTATCAACGGCATGCGGCCCTCTGCCTGGAACCGCATCATTATCCCGACTCACCCAACAAGCCGAACTTTCCCTCGGCCGTGTTGCACCCGGGCCAGGCCTACCGCAACACCATCATTTACAAGTTTTCCGCCGGACGGTAATCTAAGCGTCAGAACCTGGGTTTACCTTGATGTGGAAAATTATTATTTGACCTTAACCAGGAAAACCAGGCCAGAGCGCGGGCGTCCGGAATTCCGCCTGGCGCGCGATCCGGTTGGGACCGGTTTTAAAATTTATGGAAACTGCGTTTAAAAACATATCCAAGATCAAATACGAAGGGCCAAAATCCAAAAACCCCCTGGCCTTTAAACACTACAATCCCGCCGAAGTCGTCGACGGCAAAACGATGAGCGAGCATCTGCGCTTCTCGGTCGTCTATTGGCACACCTTCCGCGGCACCGGCTCCGACCCGTTCGGCGTCGGCACGGCGATCCGTCCATGGGACGACGGAACCAACTCGGTCGCCAATGCCGAAAATCGCGCGCGGGTCGCGTTCGAGTTCATTGAAAAACTCGGCGCGCCATTTTATGCCTTTCATGACCGTGACGTCGCGCCGGAAGGCCGGATGTTGGCCGAGACGAACAAAAATCTCGACGCCGTGGTCAAGGTCCTGAAGGCGGAACAAAAGCGCACCGGCATCAAGCTGCTCTGGGGCACGGCCAACCTGTTTTCCAATCCACGCTTCGTGCACGGGGCCTCCACGAGTTGCAATGCCGACGTGTTTGCGTTCGCCGGCGCGCAGGTGAAGAAGGCGCTAGAAGTGACCCACGAACTGGGCGGCGCCGGCTACGTTTTCTGGGGCGGGCGCGAGGGTTATTCGACCTTGTGGAACACGAACATGAAACGCGAGCTGGAGCACCTCGCCCGGTTTCTGCACCTGGCGGTGGACTACAAAAAGAAGATCGGCTTCAAAGGCCAGTTTTACATTGAACCCAAACCTAAGGAACCGACCCGGCATCAGTATGATTCCGACGCCGCCGCGTGTCTGAATTTCCTGCGCGAATACGATTTGCTCGGCGATTTGAAGCTCAACCTCGAGACCAACCACGCCACGCTGGCCGGCCATACCATGCAGCACGAACTGGAAGTGGCCGGGTCGGCGGGCGCCTTGGGTTCGGTGGACGCCAACACCGGGGACGAGTTGATTGGCTGGGACACCGACCAGTTCCCCACCAGTATTTATCTCACGACCCAGATCATGCTCACCGTCCTCAAATACGGCGGGTTCACCACCGGCGGCCTGAATTTTGACGCCAAGGTCCGGCGCGAGAGTTTCGAGCCCGTGGATTTGTTCCACGCGCACGTGGGCGGGATGGACGCCTTTGCGCGCGGACTGAAAATTGCCGCCGCCATTCGCAAGGACGGACGGCTCGCGGATTTTGTGAAAGCACGCTACGCCTCGTGGGATTCCGGCATCGGCGCGAAGATCGAATCCGGCAAGAGCAGTTTCACCGACCTCGAAGCCTACATGCTGAAGAAAGGTGAAGTGACCGGCAACGTCAGTGGCCGCCAGGAGTTTCTGGAGAACCTGATCAACGAATTCATCTAAACGGCTGCCGGCTCGCCGCGCCGTGTTAAAATCCGCGGTGCGTGAGGGCCGGGAAGACGGGTTTTATCCGGGTTGGGTTTTTGCAACTTGCCTGGGGCGGGCCGGCTCGTCCGTGGCCTCGCCCAACCAAAATTGGCCCCCTGCCACGGATTGGGAAATTTGACGTAACGTCGGCTGATGTCCAAAAAACGAATTTGACTCAATCGTACGTTTCTCCAATATCCCGGGGTGTATCCACATTGTTCCTGAACGGAAACCAACGCACATTTTATGTCACGAACCCTGAACCGCTACGTCATTCTTCTCACCCTCATCGCCACCCTCGGCGGATTGCTGTTCGGCTATGACACCGCCGTCATCTCCGGGGCGGTGGGCAGCCTGAAGGCCTATTTTATCGAACCCCGGAACCTCAGCAACCCCAACGTCGCCAGCACGCTTTGGGGCATTGTTAATGCCAGCGCGCTCATCGGCTGCATCATTGGCGGTTGCATTGGCGGATGGGTCAGCACCCGTATCGGACGCAAGCGTGGGTTGATTATTGCCGCCGTGCTTTTTCTCGTTTCCGCCCTCGGCGCTGCCGCGCCGGAATTTCCCTTTGCCCCCATCGGCCACGGTGGACCGGGCTACATGTGGAATTTTGTCTTTTACCGGATCCTTAGCGGCATTGGCGTGGGGCTGGCCTCCATGCTTTCACCCATGTATATCGCGGAAATCGCGCCGGCGAAGATCCGCGGCAATTTGGTGGCATGGAACCAGTTCGCCATCATCTTCGGCATGTTGGTGATTTACTTTGTCAATTACGGTATTTCCAAAGCGGGCAGCGGCGATGCTTGGCTCAACACCATCGGCTGGCGTTATATGTTCCTGTCCGGCGCCATTCCCTCAATTGCGTTCCTGCTCCTCCTGTTTTTCGTACCGGAGACGCCGCGTTACCTGATGTTGAAGGGTAATGAACCCGGCGCACGCGCGGTGCTGGCCAAACTCACGACCGCGGAGGAAGGCGAACAGGAAATCACCGAAATCCGCGCTTCCCTGGCCGAACATCATTCCGGCCGGATGTTTTCCTTTGGCGTGCTGCTCATTTTCATCGGCATCATGCTGTCGGTCTTTCAACAGTTCGTCGGCATCAACGTCGTGCTGTATTATGCGCCGGAAATTTTCAAGAACGTGGGTTTTGACACCAACGCTTCACTGTTCCAGACCATCATCGTGGGCGCGGTCAACCTGATCTTCACCGTGGTCGCCATCGTCACCGTGGACAAGCTGGGCCGCAAACCCCTGCAGATCATCGGCGCGCTCGTCATGGCGGTGGCCATGTTCGCCCTGGGCGGCGCGTTCGCGTTCCAGATTAAAGGTGTGATGGCCCTGCTGTGCATGCTGCTCTACATCGCCGGATTTGCCGTGTCCTGGGGACCGGTGGTCTGGGTGTTGCTGAGCGAAATCTTCCCCAACCAAATCCGTGGCAAGGCCATGGCCGTGGCGGTGGCTGCCCAGTGGATAGCCAATTTCCTGGTCAGTTCAACTTTCCCCATTCTCAATGATAATGCTTATCTGGTGAACGCCTTCCACCATGGATTCGCCTACTGGATCTACGGCGTGATGAGCATCCTGGCGGCCCTGTTCATGTGGAAATGGGTTCCGGAGACCAAGGGGCGCACGTTGGAACAGATGGAGGCCCTCTGGCTCACGCATGGCAAAAAGCCGTGAGCCTGGTTTGACTGTCGCCGGCACGGACACCGGACGCGGCCCGATGAAATCCATTGACTATGATTTTGTTCAAACAGCACTCCATTTTTAACGTCCACCATGTACCAGCCTTGTCCCATGCATAAAAAATTGCTCCCCCTCTTCGTGGCGATCGCCATTGCGGGCCCGTTAACCAGCCACGCGGCGCCGAATCCGCCGGAGAAACTCGCCGATGGCATTATTATTCCCGTCAATGACACTTTCCTGCGGGTGCAGGTTTATGCCGACAACGTGGTGCGCATCGCGTGCGCCCGGGACCGCACGTTCTTTGAGCGCCCGAGCGTGGTCACGGAACCGAAGCGCCTCGTCAAAACCGACTGGTCGCTGAACACCGACCATGACGAAGCCATCCTCTCCACGGCCCGGCTGCAGGTCCACGTGAACCTGGAGAATGGCGCAGTTTCATTTTTCGATGCCGGCGGCAAACCCATTCTCGCCGAAACGTCCGGGGGCCGGACCATCACGCCCGCCGAGGTCCAGGGCGAACAGACGTTTCACGTGGGCCAGACATGGGAACCGAACGCCGACGAATCGCTCTACGGTCTCGGCCAGCGGCAGATCGGCATTATTGACATCAAGGGTTACGACCTGGATTTGTGGCAGCACAACACGCATGTGGTGGTGCCTTTGCTGGTTTCCAGCCGCGGTTACGGCGTGCTCTGGGATAATCTCTCTTATACCCGCTTTGGCGACCTGCGCGAATTCGAGCCCATTCCGCCGGATTGCCTGAGGGATGCCTCCAACCAGCCCGGCGGGCTCACGACCGGCACGTTCACGCCGGACCAGCCCGATCAGTTGGAAAATGCATACACGACCAATGACATCGCCTTCGCGTCCCACGGCCGCGATGGCGATGGCGAGCGCCACTGGACGCGCTGGGAGGGCGAACTCGTTGCGCCGACCAACGGCGATTATCAACTGAAGACCTATTCCAACGGCCGCATCAAGGTTTGGCTCGACGGCAAGGTGGTCATTGACCATTGGCGGCAGGGCTGGCTCACGGCTGAGGACCAAATCAAGGTTCACCTGGAGGCTGGACATCATCATCCCATCAAAATCGAGTCCGGCGGCGACCAGCGGTCCACCATGGAGCTGACCTGGAAGACACCCGACCCGGATGAAAATACTTCCTTGTGGTCCGACGTGGGTGGCGGAGTGGATTATTATTTCATTTACGGTCCGGCGCTCGACCAGGTGGTCGCCGGGTTCCGCAGTTTGACCGGCCAGGCGCCAATGATGCCGGAGTGGGCCTTCGGCTTGTGGCAATCGCGCCAGCGTTACGAGACGTCCACGCAAAGCGTTGACGTGGTCAAGGAATATCGCCAGCGCGCCATTCCGTTCGACAACATCGTGCAGGACTGGCAGTACTGGACGCCCAACGCCTGGGGTTCCCAGGCGTTCGATCCCGCGCGGTTTCCCGATCCGGTGAATTGGCTCAAGGAGTTGCATGCGTTGCACGCGCACGTCATGATCTCCGTCTGGGGCAAATACTACACGGGCACGGCCAACTTTGACGCGATGCAGAAGGCCGGTTTCCTGTATCAGCCCGATCTCAAGGAAGGCATGTCGGATTGGATCGGCTATCCCTATACCTTCTACGACGCCTTCAATCCTGCCGCCCGCCAGTTGTTCTGGTCGCAAATCAACGCCGGGTTGTTCAGCAAGGGCATCGATGCTTGGTGGATGGATGCCAGCGAGCCGGACATGACCCCTTCGCCGCCGACCCTGGAAGGGCAGCTTACGCACATGACTCCAACGGCGATGGGACCCGCGTCGAAGGTCCTGAATGGCTATCCGCTGATGAACAGCATGGCGATTTATGAAGGACAACGTGCCGTGAGTCCCAACCAACGGGTGTTCATCCTCACGCGTTCCGGTTTTGCCGGCACCCAGCGTTATGCCGCCGCCACCTGGTCCGGCGATGTCACCTCCACCTGGACCGCCTTGCGCAAGCAGATTCCCGCCGGCCTCGGTTTCTGTCTTTCCGGCATTCCCTATTGGACCAGCGACAGCGGCGGTTACACCATGGAATCGCGGTTCTCGGCATCGGACCCAAGCGCAGCTGACTTTCAGGAATGGTGCGAATTGAACGCGCGCTGGTTCGAGTTCGCCACGTTCTGTCCGTTGACGCGGTTGCATGGCGAATTGAAACCGCGCGAACCCTGGACCTTCGGCGGTGATTCCGGCCCGGCCTTTCAAACCATCGTGAAGTTCGACCAGTTGCGCTACCGGCTGTTGCCCTATATCTATTCCCTCGCCGGGGAAGTGACGCTGGACGCCGGTACCATCATGCGCCCGCTCGTCATGGATTTCCCGGGCGACGTGAACGCCCGGGACATTACCGATGAATACCTGTTCGGTCCGGCGTTGCTGGTGGCCCCGGTCACCACCTACGAGGCGCGCAGCCGCAGTGTTTATCTGCCGCAAACCGAGGGTGGCTGGTATGATTTTTGGAACGGTCAATCGCTGGCCGGCGCGCAAACGATTGACGCGCCCGCGCCCTACGATGCCATTCCCATCTTCGTCCGGGCCGGCTCCATCATTCCGACCGGACCGGAAATCCAATACACGGGCGAAAAGCCCGCCGACCCCATTACGCTCCACGTCTATGCGGGCGCGGATGGCCGATTCACGCTTTACGAGGACGATGGCCTGACCTACGGCTACGAAAAAGGCGCCTATGCCTGCATTCCGATCAGCTGGGACAACCAGTCCCGGACGCTGACCATCGGCAAGCGTGAAGGCAAATTTCACGGCATGCTGGCCAAACGCACATTCAACATCGTGCTGGTAACCCAGGCAAAGCCGGCGGGCTTCTCATCCGTGCTGACCCCGGAGCATTCGGTGAGATACAATGGCCGGGCGTTGAAAGTGAAGTTCGATTAAGCAGTGACCCCGTCGAGGTCGAAAATGCCAAGGAAACTTACGTTCTGGTTGCTGTGCGTCTGCAATGGTGTTGCGGCGATCGCCATCACTTTTACCGCCGGCCAACGCCTCGGCGCCGCGGAAGTGCCACTCTATCTCAATCCCCATTTGCCGATCGACACGCGCGTCCGCGACCTCCTTTCCCGCATGACCCTCGACGAGAAAATCGGCCAGATGGTCCAGGCCGATTCCGGGGCGGTCACGAACGCGGCCGACGTGCAACAGTACGGACTGGGCGCCATGCTCAGTGGCGCCAATGCCAAGCCGCCCGAGAACACCCCGGCGGGGTGGTTGAAAAGCGTGGGCGATTATGAAGCCTGGGCCTTGAAAACACGCCTGAAAATTCCGCTGCTTTATGGCGTGGACGCCGTTCACGGCCATAATGATGTCCTCGGCACGGTCATTTTTCCGCACAACATCGGCCTGGGTGCAACCCACGATCCCGCGCTGGTGGAACAGGCCGAGCATATCACGGCGCTGGAGATGGCGGGCACCGGCATTCGCTGGTCTTTCGCCCCTTGCATTGCCGTCGCCCAGGACGAGCGCTGGGGACGCACATACGAAAGCTTCGGACAATCAACCGAACGGGTTTCGGAAATGGCAACGGCGGCGGTCCGGGGATTCCAGGGCAGGGAACTTTCGGACCGGAACGATTCCGTGCTGGCCTGCGCCAAACATTTCATCGGTGACGGCGGTACGCAGGACGGCGTGGATCAGGGCAACACCGTGTGCGACGAGGCCACGCTGCGTAAATTGTATCTGCCACCGTACCGCGCGGCCGTCCGGGCCGGTGTTGGTTCCATCATGGTATCCTACAATAGTTGGAACGGCGAAAAAATGCATGCCCAGAAATACCTGCTCTCCGGCGTGCTCAAGCAGGAACTCGGGTTCAAAGGTTTTCTCGTCTCCGACGACGCGGGCATCGACCAGGTTTCGCCGGACTATCAGGTCGCTGTCGAAACCGCCGTCAACGCCGGCATTGACATGGCCATGATCCCCCGCCGGCCCGATGAGACGAACAACTACATTCAATTCATCCAGGACCTCAAGGCACTGGTGAACGAGGGAAAAGTTTCAACGTTCCGGATCAACGACGCGGTCTCCCGGATTTTGCGGGTCAAGTTTCAGATGGGCCTGTTCGAGCATCCTTACACCGACGATGCGGTATTGACGGCGGCCATTGGTTCGGCGGCCCATCGTCAGGTTGCCCGCCAATGCGTCCGGGAATCGCTCGTGCTCCTCAAAAACGAAAATCACGCGTTGCCCTTGTCGAAGACCATAAAACACCTCGTCGTGGTCGGCGGGGCCGCCGATGATCTGGGGGTTCAATGCGGCGGCTGGACGATTACCTGGCAGGGCCGTGCCGGCGAGGTCACCACCGGCGGCACCACCATTCTCGCCGCCATTCGCCGCACGGTGTCACCGGAAACTCAGGTGACGTACTCCCCGGATGCCAGCGGCATCACCAACGCGGACGCCGTGGTCGCCGTGGTCGGGGAATCGCCTTATGCCGAAGGGAAGGGAAATGCGACCGAACTGCAGCTCGATTCGGGGGGTGTCGCGGTGGTGGAACAAGCCAAGGCCTCGGGCGCGCCGGTGATCACCCTTTTGCTCTCCGGACGGCCGTTGATTCCTGACTCGGCGCTGGACAACAGCGACGCTTTCATGGCGGCGTGGCTGCCGGGGACCGAAGGGCAGGGCGTGGCGGACGTTCTGTTCGGCGACTATAAGCCCACCGGCAAGCTTCCGCGTGAATGGCCGCGCCAGGGTGATCAGGCGGCGGCCAATAACCTGACCGGCGAACCGCTTTTTCCCCTCGGATTTGGCCTGACTTATTGACCCGATTGTGATAAAGTCATTTCCATGACGACTCAAACCGTGGAAAACGTGATTATCGAGAAAACCAAGGCGCTGTGTCAGGCCATTGTTGACGAGCCCGTGATGTCAGCCATCCGGCAGCGCATCAACAGTTTTATGTCCGACACCAGCGCCCGCGGCCAATACGAGGCCGTGTTGAGCAAAGGTCAGGCGCTTCAGGAAAAACAGGCGAAAGGCCAGCAACTGGAGAGCACCGAAATCGCTGATTTTGAAAAACACCGCGACGCGCTGTTAAACAATCCCGTCGGTCGCGGCTTTCTGGACGCGCGCGAGGAACTTCACGAAATCCAGCATTCCATTCAAAAATACGTCTCCAAAACTCTGGAACTGGGCCGCGTTCCCACGGCGGAGGACATGGAAGAACAGGAAGATCACTCCTGCGGCGACGGCGGCTGCGGCTGTCATCATTAAGAAACTCTGTAGCGGCGGCCTGTGACCGCCGTGTGTTTTCCGGGAAATCCATCAATATGCGGGACTGGTGACACCCGCCAACCCGCGACTTCTCGATAAACTGACGGCGCCATCCCGCTTTTCATATCAGCGATTTGTTAAACGATTTTGCATCGGAAACCTGTCCCAACAGGCATTTGATTCGTGTCAAACCTCCGAAACCTTGCGTTCTTTTGCTACGAAAAATCCGCGCCAAAGCATTTGGCGAGATGTTATCGCTGGGGCTGGCGTCTGTTTTTGTTCGGCATCGGGTTGTCGCTTTGTCTGTTGTTGTCGAAGCCATAACGCGCCGGTGGGAGTTTGCTTCTCAAACGCCCATCAGCATTCGTGGAATTTTCTTTCCTTCCACGCGCTCGCCGAGGCCGAGCGGATATTCCTCCGGCATTTCAGCCGGATCCACGTAAGTTCCAAACATCCGGTCCCACAAGCGGAAGGTCGTTCCTAGATTCTGGCCGCGATGCAGCGTCGCCGAGTGATGGATGCGATGGTAATCAGGCGTGACCAGCAGCCAGTTCAGCGGCCCGAAACTCATCTTCCAATTCGTGTGCTCCATAAATTGGATGAACAGGCCGAGCGAATAGCCGATGCCAGCTTCCATCGGGCTGAGTTTGAATATCGTCACCGGGATGACAACCTGCGGAATGTTGTAGAGGAACGAGTGCAAAAAGCTCGTGCGGAAACCGGAAAACCAATACATCTGCTCGATGGAATGATGCCAGGCGTGCGTCCGCCAGAAAAAATCGTAGCGGTGTTGCGCCCGGTGAATCCAGTAAATTACGAAATCCACCACGAACAGCGCGATGAGGATCTTGACCACGCTCGGCAGGCTTTGCAACGCGGCCACCACCGCCGCCAGGTGCGGCGGCGTCACGGTACAGGCGGCTGCGCGGAAGAAATAATTGCAGACGCGGTTGACCGTGAGCGCGAATGCGAAGGAAAGAACGTCCAGTTTGATGTCGGTCAACCGGTCAATTGTGCGCGCTGGCCAGACGCGCTCGCCGGCTTCGAAGATCAGCACCAGCGCGAAAAACGCTACAATTTCGTAATCATCAACTCGCAAAGTCATGGCTTGTCCTTGATCCCATTATACAAGCGGATTCCTGGAAGCATTTCAAGAACGAATGCCGCAGGAATGTCGGCGGACGCGCGTCCCTGCCAAATTTGCCGGGCGACGGCCAACCATCCATAACCTCAAGGGCCAGTGGTTGTTGGCTCCGGCGACTTCCATGAGAAGGCAGTCAAGTGGGAATTTGGTTGCACATGGTTTTTAATCCGGATGGACGGCATTGGCAAGGCAGGACTCCGTGGATTTGATTGGACACCCTCGCCAGCGGCCTGCATCACCAACCAACGAAATATAATTTGGCGATTCCGCCCCTACCGCACGTCCACAAAAAACTGGAGCTCCGACCGATCGGGGCACCCGTCTTCGACTTGAATGGATAGCGCTTGGGTGAACTGTAAAAGAGTTTCTGGACCGGGAGGCGGTCCCGCAAAGCCGGAATCGTGTCCCTGGAAAGCAGGTCAACGAGTGCCAGGGATCAGGGTGTACTCAGACCCGCTCGATGGAGTCCCTGTAGGTGTTTAGCCGGACGCCCAGCGTCCGAGCTGCCAACTGAAATTAAGCCGGAGCGCCTCGTTCGTTGGACGCGAAAACGGAATTAAAATAATTCCGGATGGAATTCCTTTTGCCTGTTGACAGTTCGGGTTTAATAGGTGTTAGGCACGGTGTAATGGCGCAAGATGCGCTTGGCGGAAAAATTCTTTCTCGATTCTTACTGGCTGATCGAAAACCGATAGAATCTCTGCGGGCCAACGGCTCCGCCAAAATTGGTTATATTGAGCCGACCCCCGGCGCTGTTCGTCACCGAGGCTCCAATCACATTCGACCAAGCCTCAGCCACCAGATTGGTGGTGGACTGGAGTTGATACGTGTCCCCGGTCGCGGAAAGAATGCCGAGAACGACGTTCGTGCCGGCCAACCGAATTTGTGTGATTTGGTTGGTTGGGTAGGCGATCGCCCCGGTTAGTTCGAATATCGTGCCCTCGGTGCCAGCCCCGCCGTTCAAGGTTGTGCCGTATAAATTTCCGCCGTTTGCCTGAACCAGCCATCCGAGCGGCTCGTTTCCATCGTTGGGCTGGCTGCCAAAGGAGTAAAGAACCGTTTCGCTGCCGCCGGGGCTGATCCGAAACACGGCGCCGATATCATTCGTCCCGCCCTTGGTGCTCGTCCCGTAGAAATTGCCGTCGCTGCCAATCATCAGCGAGCTGGGAGTGGATGCATCGTTAGTCTGGCTGCCAAAGGAGTAAAAGAGCGACTCGCTGCCGCCGGGGGTGATTCGGAACACGGCGCCGTGGTTGGTGAACGTTCCGCCCTCAAAAGCCACGCCGTAGAAATTCCCGTCGCTGGCCTGCACCAGTTGGCCCGGCCAGAATCCATCGGGAACGGTGCTGCCAAATAAATAGAGAAGCTGATAACTGCCGCCGGGGCTGATCCGAAACACGGTGCCGAGGCCAAGCGGATTAACAAAGCCAATGCTGGCCACGTTCGTTATCCCGCCAAAGAAGGTGGTGCCGTAAAAGTTGCCGTCGCTGCCCAGGACAAGAGGTGCCACCGGTTCAGATCCATCGTTCGTTGAACCGGCGAAGGAGTAAAGCATGGTTTCGGTGCCGTTCGTGGAGAATCGAAACACCGTGCCCGAACTGTTTGTCCCGCCGCCCATGGTCACTCCGTAGAAGTTACCGTCGTTGCCCCGGGTCAGCCCGCCGGCCGGACCATCCCCATCATTGGGCGGCCCTTGGAATGAGTAAAGATTTGAATAACTGCCGCTGAGACCAAGTCGAAACACAGTGCCGAAGCTGTTCGTCCCGCCATTGACAGTTGTCCCGTAAAGGTAGCCGTCGCTGCCTTGGATCAGCCCGGCAGAAGGATGAGCGCCATCGTTGGTTTGACTGCCAAAAGAATAAAGATTTGTATAACTGCCGCCGGGAGTGAGCCGGAACACGGAGCCTAAATTACTCGTCCCGCCATTATAGGTTGTCCCGTAGAAATTGCCGTTGGTGCCCTGAACCAGCCCGGCCCGTGGCTGTTCACCGTCGGGCTGACCGCCGAAAGAGTAAAGATTCGTCTCGGTCTGCGCGTTGGCGTGGAACGCTTGCCCAACCAAGACAAGAGCCATGACCGTTGCCAGGCAAATGCTTTTGCAATTCTTGTTCCGCCGGTTGTAAATGGCTCTGGTCAGTGTCGGAAGGGCTTGTAAATTTATCGCCGGTGCCACGGATACGCTGCGATGGTTTTTGGATTTCCACATGATTTCAACTCCTGATTATCGTTGTTTAATTTAAGCGTCAACCACAGCTGGAAAACTGCGATTTATCAAATCGAATATCGGTTTCGCATGGCTGTACCCTAACGTCCAGCTCAGGCACGCGGGACCAAATGACGTGAACCGCGAAGCGGAACTGAGAGCGCCATTCCGCGTTGCCTGCAGCGAATTGTTAGCACTCCAACCCCGCCCGGCGGGGGGCAATGACCCAAGAAACAAGCTTGTCATCGACGATTCCGTACGTTGGTTTTAGTGCGGCGGGCGGCGGCACGTACACCGGCCTGCCAATGGTGCTCCGGTTAGAGCCCGTGTGTTAGCTTGGTGCCGCAGCCGCCGTGCAAGTCACTGGTGAGCCCGTGACGTTGATGCGTCCCGGTGCATCCCGCTCAGGAGATTGCTCCACTTGCTGTTTCGACGCTGCGGGCCGTCCGCCCGCCTTTCACCATTAACGAAAGGCAATCTATGGTCCCGCGCCACAAAAAGACAAAGAAAAAAATCGTCACTCAACTTCCCACCCTCCATCCCCATGCCGCCGGCATCGACATCGGTGCCCGCGAAATCTGGGTGGCCGTCCCGCCCGGCAGCCATCCTAAACCGGTGCGTTCCTTTGAGACCTTCACCGACGCGCTGCTCCAGTTGCGCGACTGGCTCCTGGCCTGCGGTGTCCAAACCGTGGCCATGGAATCCACCGGCGTTTATTGGATTCCTCTGTTCCAAATCCTCGAGGCGGCCGGCTTGGAGGTCTGCCTGGTCAACGCCCGGCACTGCAAAAATCTCCCCGGTCGCAAAACCGACGTTCAGGATTGCCAGTGGCTCCAATACCTCCACTCCGTCGGCCTCTTGCGCGGCAGCTTCCGCCCGCCCGAACACATCTGTACCGTGCGAACCCTTCTGCGCCATCGCCACCGGCTCTTGCGCTGTGCCGCCGATCAGGTGCGCCTGATGCACAAGGCGCTCACCCAAATGAATGTCCAACTCCAGCACGTCATCAGTGATCTGGCCGGCGTCACCGGCGAGGCCATCGTCCAGGCCATTCTGGCCGGCGAACGCGATCCGGTTAAACTGGCCGCACTCAAGGACCATCGCATCAAGGCCAGCCGCGACACCATTGCCCGCAGTTTGCGCGGTGACTGGCGCCCCGAACATCTCTTCACCCTCGGGCAGAGCTACCAGACCTGGCAGCATTACCAAAAGCAAATCTCCGCCGGCGATGAACAGATCGAACGCCAACTGGCCGGCTGGGACACGCGCGTGGACCTGCAAGCCCACCCACTGCCCGCACCCAGGACCACCCATCGCACCGCCCAACGCAACGAGCCGCAGTTCGACGTGCGCACCCAAAGCTACCGTGTCTTGGGCGTGGACCTGACGGCCGTGCCTGCCTTCCAGACGCCCACCGTGTTGGTATTGTTGGCCGAGTTGGGACCGGACTTCGCCGAAAAATTTCCCAGCGCCAAACACTTCGCCTCCTGGCTGGGCGTCTGTCCGGACAATCGCATCACCGGCGGCAAGATCATGAGTTCGGCCACCCGCGACGTTAAAAGCCGCGTGGCGGAGGCCTTGCGCCTGGCCGCCCAAAGTCTGTGGCGCGCCCAGAATTATTTCGGGGAGTTATACCGCCGCTGGAAAGCCCGGCTGGGCACCCCCAAGGCCATCACCGCCATGGCCCACAAACTGGCACGGATCGTCTGGCATCTGCTCAAGCATCGCCAACCCTTCAACCCCGAAATCTTCCGCAAAGAGCAGGAGAAATTGCGCCGCAAGAAGCTCGCCCGTCTCCAAAACACCGCCGCCGCCCTCGGCTATCGCCTAAGGAGGCTGCGGCACAAATCCCCTATACCGATTTCCGCCGAAAACCCAAAAGCGTGAGAACGCTCGTTCCGAGCATCAACCAAACCGAAGGCTCGGGCACTGGCTGGAACGCCAGGTACGTGGGATAATCCAATCCAGAGGCAAACGTGCTTTCCACTCCGCCCGGCGTGACTCTATCGATGTTGTCATTCGTAGGATGGGTATTCACAAGCTGGACCGATACAAGAAGATTGCCTGCGCCGTCAAACGTCATGCCATAGGGAAGAGCGGATCGACCCAAACCACTGGTACCGATTAAAGTGCTTTGCACTCCGCCGGGTGTGTATTCAAAAATGCCAAAGGAATCCGACTCAAACAGAATGCCGGCGCTGTTGAAGACCAATCCAAGAGGATATAACCCGTAAACGAAAACACTTTTCACCCCCCCTGGCGTGATTTTAACAATGCTGCCATTAGCGTCGCCAGTCGCTTGGCACGCCACAAACAAGTTGCCTGTGCTGTCAAAAGCCAGTCCGTTGGGAGCCTGCAAGCCGGTGGCAAACGTGCTTTCCGCTCCGCCTGGCGTGAATTCATCGATGTTGCCCCCAATCTGATCGGCTACAAAGAGGTTGCCTGCGCTGTCAAAAGCCAGTCCGCAGGGATTTTGTACGCCGGAGGCAAACGTACTTTCCGTTCCGCCCGGCGTGAATTCATCGATGTTGTCGTGGGTCGGATCGGTTACAAACAGGTTACCTGCGCTGTTGAAGGCTAATCCAGTTGCGCTGGTAACAGAAGCGAAGGTGCTCCGCACTCCGCCGGGAGTAAATTCATAGATGGTGCCGCTCACACTATCCGCCTCAAACAGATTCTGCGCCATGCTGATGCCGGGGAAGCCTAAGGCCAATATACCTGCAACTCGGATTAATGGAGATTTTTTCATATTAAGTCCCCACCTTTTGTGATGTTTGGTGATGTGTCGGGGCGAACTTAACAACAAGTGTTTTTAATGAATAAAGGACGTCTTGTCAAGTACGAAGCAGACATACCAACGGCGGACTCGTCATCGGCTCCGGCTCGGGGTTGTGCTTGAATACGGTGTGAGACAAAGTGATAGTTGTTTAAATGCCAGAACCTGCGTCATGGCCGTTTTTACGGTCGGTAATGGAAACTGAATGTAATAGTACGGTAAGGTTGTCCCTGCGCTTTAAGCATTTCAGGCGTCCAAATTTCATATGGAGCAATCTCTAACACAGCCTTTTGACAAATGGACGCCAGCAATTGCGTAGTCGTGTTCTTGGCAACTTTGAGGTCGGTTATCTTCCCATCATCATGAAGGTTAAATTTGAGGACTACCGTCCCATTTTGAATTTGTTTCCCCCCAATCGGTCTTAACAGAATATACCATCGATTCGTAATTGAGCTAAAAAACCGGCTATCATATAAGGCAAATACCGCGGGCCCTGTAACCGACATGAACGAATCATCGTTTGTGAGCTTCTCTTTGGCCATATAGCCATATTCCGTATCTGGAAAGTGGTCGGCCACAAACTTAAACATAACCTTTGCTTCATCGGGTGAACCCATTCCATCATAGCAGACCCCCTTTAAGTAACCTATTTCGGCACCAACGGCTGGCGTAGGTTTTGTAGCTTCCCCGGCTTCCGTTAAGCGACGCAATGCAAAATCATATTTACCTTCCGCAATCCCAGATTGCGCCCGATTTAACGCTCCTTGTTGTTCCATAGTGCATCCCGAACAAAGAACCGCCAACAGACACGCACAAAAAATGGAACGTAAGATATTCATCATTAAGATTATTTTGCACCGCCTAACGCTCCAAAGCTGCGCCACCATCACCGGCGGCCAAGCTCCGGATGTAACTGTGATAATCGAATTTCACGGCTCGGTCAAAACTGAACGGGTGGTGGCCGCTGGCTCCGGTGTGGTTTTAGGCCGTCATCTTCCTGTGACCACGATTCCAAAGGAAATAAATCACAACTCCATCAACAATGAGGAAAACGGTAAAAATCAAATAGGCTCGATTTTGTCTGTGGACGTAAAAGACACGCCTTTCGTGGTCAAAAATGGCTTTTGACTCCGGGGTTTTCTGGACCACCCAGTTTGTATAGGTAGCCCAACGTTGTTCGTACCGATATGAGTCTGACACTGTGTTAAGGTCAGGCATAAGAATCCATCCAATCTGACAAAGAAGCATCAGCAGAATGAAGACTTTATAGGGTAACATTTTCATGGCGCATCACTTGATGGGGCTAACGTAGAAAGCTACGCCACCGCTGCCTCGCGGCGTGACCCGCGACAGCGGAACGGCCAGCGCCAACGGCGTTTGCCTCCGGCAATTTGGCTCCGGCGCTTTGATAGGTGTTAGGAGGCGCGAGTGAAAAATCTGCGTTTGACGGCATAAATTGGGAAACCGACGCACAATCCCCAGATGGCACTGTTTGCCAACGATAGCACTACAAAGACGACCGTGCTGTTATCATGGCCAACCACCTCATACATAAAAGACGCTGGCATACCCACGATTACAAATGCAAACCAAAAAAGGTTCTGCCAAAAGGATGGTGGCGGTGTTGGTGTAAAACCAACGAATTGCCAGCGGATGTGCGGCCAAGTTAGCATTACCAGTCCCCTCGTCATACAAAACATGAGCAAACTGATAACGGTCACAATCAGGAATGTCTTGGCGAATTTATTCATACGCGCGCGATGCCTAACGTTCCAAATCTGAGCCACCGCCGCTGGCTGCCAGCGCAGCAATGTAGTGACGATAGTCGACGTTCATGGCTCGGTTAAAACAGAACGGGTGGTGGCCGTTAGATGCTCCGGCGCGGTGTCAGGCATTTGTCCAAGAGCGAAAGAGAGGCACGAATGCAAGCCCAAGCAAGAGCAACAGCCCTATGAGGAACCGGTACGAAAACTTTCCGGTGACTATGGCTATATTGACCTTTTTTTGGCGCGGTGTCGTTTTGGTTGAACACAAATCCAGCGGCAAGGACTTGGGCAAGGCCGAATCACAGGCGTTTCGTTACATTCAAGACCTGGCACGCGAAGGCCGCGTGAAGGAAATCCTGCGTTACGCTCCTGCGCCCATCAGGTGAAACCAGTTGTACTGGCTGGAGAACACCGGCCGCGTGACCACGGTCTCGGAGATGGTCATCAGCAGGATGATTCCCGCCAGCACCAGCCACTTTGACCGCGGGCTTTGCCGGCTCAATGCCCAATCAAGCCCACGCAGATACAGCAGCAAGAAAGGGATCAATGCGCCGCTCAACAACCGACCCGATGCAAAATACGGATACCCGCGCGAGGGATACGGACAATCCCCGAAATCAAAGACCACCGATAGCGCACCCAGAAATAAGACGGAAGCGCCCACACTCGCGCCGCACAAGATCAGGACCTGCCGTTGCGCCCGTGTCGCGTTCGCCCACCGCGGCACCAGGCTGGCCAGCCCGAGGCCGATCAAGCATGTGGACGAAAGACAATAGAACGCATCCACCGCCGGGCGGGACATCGGCAGGCCGCGCCAAATGGATTCACCGCGCCAGAAGGTCACCATCAATCCCCGCCAGAAAGTCCAAAAACCACCCGGCGTGAAAATGGGATGCGACCACCAATCCGCAAACGGTTTGTGCGTCCAGCCCAGCGCCGCCATTTTTTCACCTGCCCCGGTAATATCCCCATGAATACGCAGGTTCCAAAACACAAGAAGTGCCACCGGTATCACCGCACAAAGCAAGAACACTAAAAGCGGCCCCCGCCCCGTGCGCGCGTTTCCATCCTTGGTCTTTGCGCCTTGCTGCCAGACGCTGAAAAAAGCGGCGCCGATTCCAACTACCAGGAAAGGCAGGTTGGAAGTTTTGACCAGACAGCCGGCCGCCAGCGCCAGACCGGCCAATCCGGCCAGCTTCGCGTCCGGCTGCCTGGCCTGCAACCAGCACACCAACCCTAAAAAGGCCGCGCCGAAGCAGAGTGGCGACAACACGTCGCTCTGGATGGAGTAAAAAAAATCCTGCGGAAAAAATGCGAGCAGCGCCGGCACGCCCAGACACATGAAACGGTTCCCCGGAAATATCGCGCGCGCGGCCAGAAAGCCCAGCCACACCAAAGCTGCCGCCGCCAGCACATTTAAAAACCGTACCCAGTAAAGCAGTTGTCCTCCTGCCATCCCCACCGCGCGCCCCGCCGTCAGCCACGCACCGGCCACCGCGTAATATAGCGGCGGACCCGACGCCTCGTAATTGGTCTTCGCCTGCCAATCATCCACTTCCAGTAGCAGCAATCTTTTTATCCGGGCCGCGTCCTGTTTCCAGACCGGCGGCGGTACGGATGGAGATTCCGGCGGCGATGAATAATACTCGGGCGAGCCAAAGTTCACGATGTACCGCGCCGAATCGGCCGATACCCGGCCGGGCACGCGCGCGGATCCACCGGACGCATAATTCATCACCGCATCGAAATGCATCTCCTCATCCACATTGTTGAAAAAGGGAAACGCCGCCGAGAAGATGAAGACCCGCAGCGCCGCCAGGCCGCACAACCACCAGACCCACCCGCGTTCTTTTGATTCGACCACCATGGGTACCTGTCTCTTATATTTTCGGTAAATAAGGGCTGTAAGTCCTGCCGGAACCAGTGTGATGCAGCTCAAAATAACCACCCATCCTACGAAACCAAAGCCGAGCATAAAATAATCTTCGCCTGACAAGGGTCCCTTAATGACTGTCCCCGTCGAACCAAGCCAAGCAGGAACCACTAAAAGCACCGTCCAAATAATACCACTGAGCAACGCGCCACCAAAGACGCACGCCGCAATATTCCAGCGACCGAACCAACGCTTCAAGATACAAAACTCCAATGCAGCGGTTGAAGTAATCATTGTGAGCAAAATCAGAATAGCGCTCATGGTGGCCTACTGTGGTTATACGACTGGCCGAGCACAAGACCGTGCACAGGTGCTTTTCCCAGCACGGCTGTCAGCATGGCTCTATCAAACCAGATTTGCAAATTTTCGTCAACGCCATCGCCGCAGTTTGAATCCGTCCATCTTGACGCCGCCGCCGACCCGTGCGCCGCCGGTTTCTTCCGGTTGTTGGTTCGCCCTGATAACGCCTTTACTGGTGGTGGCAGAAATAAATGAAAAAAATGCATCTTGACCCCTTGACGATGACGCTGGTGCCGTCGAGGCTTAAATTAGCAGCCGCGTTCAGCGTGGGAAAAATTTCAGGCGGTTAAAACCGGCCTGCTCCTGAAATCGCCACAGGTCGAATAACCTGACTGTTCTTGCGGTCACTGTGTTCGGACAGGCAGCAAACAGGATGCCCGTAAAGGCGGGCAAGACTTCAAGAGGTCGTGGTTCATCCCCATAAAATCAACGGTGGTCGTGTTGCTACGTGCGGCACGCGAAAAACAACAAAAAGTTTGCAGTTACGATTTTATGACAAATGAACCAAATTCCGCGCGCGGCGGTGAACAATTCACCGCGCAACCGTTCGTCGTGCCAGCGGCCTGTGGCGTGACTTCACTGCACGAAAGCGAGACATTCCGTTTGCCCAAACCCAAAACGCGGTGCCCGCTGTCCGGTTTAAGTCGGACTACGATTCTCGAATACGGCGAAGCGGGATGTTTCAAACTGAAACGGGTGCGGAAGCGTCGCAACCAGCGTGGAATTGTCGTGGTGGACACCAAATCTTTTCTTGCGTGGCTCCGGGGCCTACCGGCGGTCACAAAGTCCAAATAGTAATCCGCCGCGCTCCCGGGCGGGCAAACGCGGCGGATGGGTCAATGACTACGATGAAAATCTACCCTTACCATTCCGGGCGGTCAACTTTGGCGGACGCCAAGACGCGGTTTACCATACACGACCTTTGGCGGTATTTTGGATTCCCCGGCGAACCCAAGGCAAACTGCCATTCGCCATTCCGTGCTGACCACAAGCCCAGTTTCAGCGTGAACGCGGATGGGACTTTGTGGCATGACTTTGCCACGGGTGAAGCGGGTGACGCGGTGGATTTTTTCCAACGGGCGTCCGGCTTGTCACCCAAAGATGCCTGCCGGAAATTCATTGAACTTGCTGGCGGTCACTTCGCCCCCGCGCCACGGGTAGGCGGTCCCCAGCACCGAGGGGTGGAAACCAAACCCAAGCCCACCTTTCCTGACTTCCGCAAGGGAACGGTAACGGACTTCAACCAACTTGCCAGCCTTCGGCAGATTTCCCGTGAAGGCGTGGAATGGGCCGGTGAACGCGGCCTGTTATGGTTTGCCACATTGAAGGATTGCCCCGCGTGGATCGTTACCGACATGGCCCGGGTAAACGCCCAAGCGCGGCGTATGGATGCGCAGCAATGGCAACACTTGGAAGGAAATCCGAAGGCATGGACGCTGCCCGGTTCATGGGCATCGTGGCCCCTTGGCATCACAGAAGCCCAACCCTTTCCGGCCATCGCGCTGTGCGAAGGCGGGCCGGACTTTTTGGCCGCGCATTATTTGGCCCTTTGGGAACAGTCAACGCATTACACCAAACGGGATGTGCAATGTGCGCCCGTGACCATGTTGGGTGCGTCCCAACGAATTCACCCGGACGCCTTACCCCTGTTCGCTGGTAAGCAGGTCCGTATTTTTGGCCATGATGATGAAGCGGGCCGGGCAGCGGTGGAACGTTGGGCGCGGCAACTGGAACCCGTGGCTGCCGCTGTGGATGCCTTCAACTTTGCTGGTCTTCGGCATGTGAACGGCCAGCCCGTTAAGGATTTGAACGATTCGCTTTTGATGGACGCCACCAGTTTTGCCCAATTAGGGGGGATGTTGCCGTGAACCAAAATCACATTTACAAACCCGGCAGCGTGGTAACGGCCAACAGCACGGGGCAACCTGGCTTTGATGAAGGCGAAGAAAAGATTTTGCCTTTCCCGCTTCATCATCTGCCACCAGCAGCGCGGGCAATGGCGGAAGCCATCGCCCGCACGGAACGGACACCTGAACCTTTGGCCGGGTGTTGCATCTTG
>JBEKKN010000042.1:0-22329 GCA_050010675.1 Verrucomicrobiota bacterium
AGAAGTTCAATGTGGATTATGACCGGCGATATGTTTTCAAAACCGACGACGAGTGATTTTCAGAATATGCCGCTCCTACGGAGCTAAATAACTTATCGGGTTCGGTTGCTACAGAGATGACACGCCTACGGCGCTAAATGCACTTTGGGCTGAAAATCCTTCGCCTACTTCGCGGCCTTCGCGCGACATTTCCTGGAAACACATTGATTCACAGGGTTGCGCCCTCGCCGGTTTTGATTAAGATTACCGGAAACTCATGCCGCCCCAAAAACGACGCGCGCCTTCTTCCGAAGCACAAATCATACTATTCATTCATTGGCTGCTGACCCTCTTGTTTGCGGCTGTTTTTGTGCTCGTGGTGGTGATGCAGTTCAAACCGCTAAATCTGCCCGGCAATCCCGGCTGGCCGGAACTGGTGTTGCTGTTGTCGGGGCTGGCCTGCACCATCACCGCGCTGGCGCAGCGGCTGCCGTTGCAGAATGTCCTGCTGGCGGTGTTCATCATCGCTGTGATTGGCGGTGCGCTCCACGCCTTGGGCGCCATCACCGGCATCCCGTTTGGCCCGTTCACGTTCAGCGAGAATATTGGCCCGGAAATGTTCCAAACCCTGCCGTGGGCCGTGCCGGCAATCTGGGTGCTCGCCGTTTTGAATTCACGCGGTGTGGCGCGGCTGATTTTGCGTCCGTGGCGGAAGATCAATGCCTACGGTTTCTGGCTCATGGGCATGACGGCGGCGCTGACGCTGCTCTTTGATTTTGCCCTGGAGCCGTTCGCTTCACGGATTAAGAATTACTGGCTGTGGACGCCAACGAAGTTCCCGGTGACCTGGCAGGGCGTGCCCGTGTCGAATTTTCTGGCCTGGGCGGCGATCTCGGTGCTGCTCGCGGTGGTCATTGCGCCCGCCTTGATCAACAAACAGCCGGGCAAGAAAAACGCCCCCGATTTTCACCCGTTCGCCCTCTGGCTCGGCGTGGTTCTGCTTTGCGGTGCTGCCTGCGCGAAGCAGGGGCTTTTGTCCGCGGCAGTGGCGGATGGAATTCTGGCAGTCATCGTCACCGTGTTGGCCGTTCGCGGCGGGACCTGGTGATGACGGTCATATCCCCGGTCGTTTCAGGAATTCCGTCTCGGCTGAATGCTTGGTGATTCTCAGGCGCACCACCAGGGGGCCGTCCATTTGTTCCACCCGCAATTCGTAGGGACCGACCCTTACAATATCGCCGGCTTTGGGAAATCCGTTGAGCTTGCGCGTGATCCAGCCGCTGGCGGTGGCGATGCCCTCCTCATGCGGCGTTTCGCCGATGATTTTTTCCAACCCATGCAACGGCAGCGTGCCAGCGGCTTCCCAGACGTTGTCGCCCAGGCGCACCAGTTCCGGTTTTTCCTGGTCAAATTCGTCCTGGATCTGGCCGACGAGTTCCTCCAGCACGTTTTCCAGGGTGATGATGCCGACCGTGCCGCCGTACTCGTCCACCACGATGGCGAAATGCAATTTGCGTTCGAGAAACAATTGGAGCAGTTTTTCCAGCCGCCCGGTTTCGGGAACGTAAACCAGCTTGCGCGCCGCCGGCAGCAAATCCGCCGCCGTCCGGCCCGGTTCCCGCGCCGCCGGATAAAGGTCCTTGATGTGCACCACGCCGCGCGTCCGGTCCAGGTCGCCATTTTCGCAAAGGGGAAAGCGCGAGTAGCGCGTTTCCTCGGCCAGGGCGAGACATTCGGCCAGGGTCGCGCCGGTGTTGAAGGCGGTGATCTCGTGGCGCGGCCGCATGGCTTCGCGCACGATGCGATGGCGCAAATCCAGTGCGTTCAGGATGAGATCGCGTCCGCCCGCCACATTCCGGGTGGCGGCCAGCACCAGGCGCAATTCCTCCTCCGAGGGCGCGCTGCGAAGTTCCTCCGCGGAAAAGCCCAGCCGCCGCACCACCAGCTGGGACGAACGGAGCAACAACCAGATGAACGGGTAGGCCAGACGATAAAACCAGTTCAACGGCTCGGCGACCCACAAGGACGTCTGCAACGTGCGCCGGATGGCAATCGCCTTCGGCACCAGTTCCCCGGCCACAATCAGCAAATAACAATTCACGAAAAAGCCGACGCCGATCGCCATGCCGCTCTGGGCCGACGCCGAGGTGATTTTGAGCAGTTCAAAGAGCGGTTCCAGCAGGTCCCGGAACACCGGTTCGACCACCACGCCCAGCGCCATGCTGACGAGCGTGATGCCGAATTGCGTGGTGCTGATATAGGTGTCAATGCGCGCGAGGATGTGCCGCGCCATTTTCGCGCGGCGATTGCCCTTGGCCGCCAGCGCCGCCAGTTGCGTGTCCCGGATGCGCACCAGGGCCAGCTCCGCCGCGACAAAAAAAGCGTTCAACAACACCAGCAGAATCACCGCCAGTAGGTTCACGCCGTTGTGGAGCCAGAGGTCCAGGTTCACAATTTCACCTCGCCAAACATCACCTTGAGGATGTCTTCCAGGGCGACCACGCCCGACTCGCGCCGGTCGCGTCCCAGCACAATGGCCAGCCGCTCGCCGGCGCGCTGCATCCGTCGCAGGGCGACTTCCAGGCGCGTGTCCTCATCCAGAAACAGCGCCGGGGTCATGTGGGCGGCGGCGGGTTTTTGCAGATCCAGGTCGTCGCGGAACAACAGCGGCCCCAGCATGAGCAGCCCCGCCATGCGCCGCTTTCCATCGCGGGTTTCCCAGACCGGCAGTCGAAAAAATCTGCGTTCGCGGGCCAGGGCCAGCGCGTCGCCGATCAGCGTTGACGTTTCGACGGTGACCACCTGGGCCAGGGGCATGGCGATTTGCCGGACGGTAAACGTTTGCAGATCGAGCACGCGGTTGATCATGGCGCGTTCGCCGGTGGTGAAGGCCTGGGCCGATTCCTGCATCACGGCGCGCATTTCCTCGCGATTGCCAAAGGGCCGGCCGGTGAAGGCGTGGCCGCCCGTCCAGCGCAGCGCGCCCGCGGCCGAGGTTTCCACCACCGCCACCAATGGCCGCAAAATCAGATGGACGGGCCAGAAGATCCTGGCCGCCGAGAGACACAACTGGTTCGGGTGCGCGCGGAACAGCATTTTCGGCAGCAAATCGAACAGCGCGTAAAACAGGAACACCATCCCGGTAAAGAGACCGGTGATCAGGCCGTAGCGGCCCGGAAAATAATCGTGCAAGGTGGCGACGACCCAGCCAAGGATGATGAAGTTGGCGAGGGTATTGCCGACGAGGATGGTCCAGAGAAAATTTTCCGGATGTTCGAGAAAGTTGTGAAGCAGCCGGGCCGAGGGCCGGCCCGCGCGCGCCAGTTGCCGCACCCGCAACCGGTTCAAGGCGAATACGCCCGCCTCCATGCCGGACAGCAGAAACGACAGGGCTAGGCACGCCGCCAGGAACAATCCGGTGAGCACGTGGTTTTCCATTTTATTTCACCGTCTCCACCAGCAATTCCCGGACGCGCCGTTCGTCCGCCGCCTGGGCCGTGAGTTTCAAGCCGTTAAACGTCGTGGATTCGCCGGCCTTGGGCACGACCCCGAGCAAATGCACGAGCAATCCACCCATGGTTTCCACCTCGGCCACGTCCGCGAGCGCGGGAAATTCGCGGCGGAAGTCGTCCAGTCGCAGGGTGCCGTTCACGCGCCAGCGGCCCGGCGTCAGTTTTTCCATCACGAAACCTTCCGGTTGCCGCGCCTCGCCGCGGATCTTGCCGACGATCTGGCCCAGGATGTCCTCCATGGTCACGATGCCCGCCGTGCTGCCGAATTCATCCAGGACCACCGCCAGGCCGCGCTGCTGCTTTTGCAGGCTTTGAAACAATTGCAACAGGTTCATCGTCTCCGGCACAAACGATGGAAATTCAATCGCGTCGGCCAGGTCAATCCCGGGGTCCAGCAACAACGCGCGGGTGTTCAGGATGCCCACGATGGTGTCCGGCGTTTCGTCATAAATCGGCACGCGGCGGTGCCGGAATCGTTTCGCAGCGGCCATCATTTCCTCAACCGTGGCGTCGTCCGAGAGGCACGCCATGCCCGTGCGCGGCCGCATCACATCGCGCACCATGCGCTGGTCGAGGCTGACGATTTGCAGGATGATTTCCTTTTCCGACTCGGCCAGCGTGCCCTGCTGGTATGCCATCTCGAGCAGTTCATGATATTCCCCGTCGGTGAGCGCGGCGGCAGGCCTGATGAATTGCGGCGCCGCCAGCTTCAAGATCGCCTCATTCATTTTCTGCGCGACGTAACGCAACGGCGTGGTGAACCTTTGGAACAGGAGCAACGGGCCGCCGACGCGCCGGGCCCAGCGTTCCGGCTGGCGCACGGCCAGTGTTTTGGGAAGCACCTCGCAGCCGATGAGGATCAGGGCCAGCAGCAGGGCCACCGTCCAGAGGAATGGCCACCGGTCGTCAAACACCATCTGCAGGGCCACCGCGAGCATGGCGGCATTGGCAAACGTGTTGCCGAAGGCCATGGTGGCCAGCAAATCCTGCGGTTGTTCCAGGAGCCGCGCCACCCGGGCCCCCGCGCGCGGGTGGTGTTCGGCCAGTTGCCGCGCCTGCCATTTGTTGAGGGAAAGCAACGCCGCCTCGGCCAGCGCGAAAAAGAAACTCGCGCCGGCAGAAATCAAAATCACCGCCACCGCCGTCACCATCGCCGGCTCCATACAAACAGTCTAAGCAGAAGAGACCAAAGTCCAAAGTCCAAAGTCCAACGGCGGCTTTTGGGACTCGTTAACCTTCCAAAATGGCCGTGGCCACGGCGTAAGTCGTCGTGTGGCTCAGGCTGATGAGCAGCCGCTTCGCGCCGCGTGACGCAAACAGTTTTTCCCCCTTGTCATGCAGCACCACGAACGGTTCGCCGGATTCCTTGCGCCGGATCTCCATGTCCTGCCAGCCCAGGGCCGCGCCGATACCGGTGCCGAACGCCTTGGAAATGGCTTCCTTGGCCGCGAACCGCGCCGCGAGGAACGGCGCCGGGTTTTTGTGCGAGAGACAGTAGGCGATTTCGTCCGCGTGCAGGATGCGGTTCACGAACCGCTCGCCGAACTTTTCGTAAGACGAGGCAATGCGGCCCACTTCGATGATGTCGATGCCGGTGCCCAGGATCATTTATGAGTCACGATTTACGATTTACGATGGACGCGCAAGGAAACTCGGCCGGACCAAAGACCACGGTCCTTGAGGTATAGGAAAGCCGGCTAACTTCAACTGCGATAACCCTCCATCAACCGCCGCATGTCTTTCACGGCGGTTTCCAAACCCGTCATTACGGCCCGGCTGACGATGCTGTGACCGATGTTCAATTCCACGAGGTGCGGCACCCGGAACAGCGCCGGCAGATTTTCGTAGTTCAATCCGTGCCCGGCGTTCACCTGGAGCCCGAGCGCGTGTGCCTGTTTCGCGCCGGAAATCAGCCGGTCGAGTTCGGGTAAATTGGTAGGGACGGCGCGCTGCGCCGTCCGGTCATCGCGGCGCGATGACCCTACCTTCGCATTGAATGCCTCCGCAAACGCACCGGTGTGCAATTCCACAAACTGGGTGCCGGTGCGCGCGCTCGCCTCGATCTGCTTTTCATCCGGTGCGATGAACAAACTCACCTCAATGCCGGCATCGTTCATTTGTTGGCGCGTCTCGGTCAGGGATTTTTCGGCGGCGACCACGTCCAGTCCGCCTTCCGTGGTCACTTCCAGCCGGCGTTCGGGCACAATGCAGACGATGGCCGGTCTCACTTTCAGCGCGATGCCGATGATTTCCGGGACGTTGGCCATTTCCAGATTCAGCCGGGTTTCGATTTTTTCTCGCAATTCCCAGATGTCGCGATCCTGGATGTGCCGGCGGTCTTCGCGCAGATGCGCGGTGATGCCGTGCGCGCCGGCGGCTTCGCAGATCCGCGCCGCCTCGATGGGATCCGGCTCGCCAAATCCGCGCCCGCGATAGCGCGCTTCGCGGAGGGTGGCGACGTGGTCAATGTTGACACCTAGTTTAAGCATGACAAAATTTGAAATAATATTTTCCTCAAAGAGGTTTTCTGTGCCAAAAGGGCCGCCGTTTGGCAAATTCAATTACAATCTAATTGCTCTGTTGCGCTGGATTCGATTTGATCTGGCGTGGCCAACATTCGTCCGTTCCTGAGATACTGGCTTTGGCCGGTGGTGTGGATGGCCGTGATTTTCACGGCCTCCAGCGATTCGCATTCCTACGAACATTCGTCACGGCTCATCGCGCCGCTGTTGTACTGGTTGTTTCCGCATATTTCGGCGAACACGGTTGACTGGGTTGTTTTCATTGCCCGCAAATGTGCCCATGTTGCCGAATATTCCGTGTTTGCGTGGTTGCTCTGGCGCGCGTTCCACCGGCCCTCAACCGACGAGGCACGTCCGTGGAGCTGGCGGGAAGCGGGTACGGTGTTGGGGATTGTGGCGCTTTACGCGGCCAGCGACGAATTTCATCAAATCTTCGTGCCAACCCGCACGCCCGCCGTGCATGACGTGGTGATTGATACCCTCGGCGGCGCGCTGGGCTTGTTTGTAATTTGGATGGTTGGCCGCTGGCGAAAACGGTGGTAACCTCGCCTCATGAAACGTCCGCTCGTGGCTGTCGTTTCGGGCTACGTCATCGGGTTGTTGCTGGCTGAAATTTTTCGGCTGACCCCTGGTGTGTTATTCGCCGCCTCGTTTCTCGTCCTCGTTCTCGTTCTCGTTCTCAAAAAGTTACGGCCGTGGCTGATCTGGCCGCTCCTGGCGCTGGTGGGTTGGACGAACCTGGCCACCCGCACCGCCGTCATTTCGCCGCAAGACTTGCGCCCCTTGCTCGGCAACGAAGCCGCCCTGGTCACGGTGCGTGGAACTTTGGTGGAGACGCCGCATGTAAAAATTGTCGAACGCGAGGACCAGGAAATGGAACACTCGCTCGCCCAGGTCCGGATCGCTGAATTGGCCCGGGGAGAAAACTGGCAGCCGGCCACCGGCGAAATCATGGTGGCCACGCCCGGCACGCTGCCCGCCCGTTTTTTTGCCGGCCAGCCGGTGGAAATCACCGGCGTCATCGCCCGGCCACCGACGCCGCTGGCCGAAGGACTGTTTGATTATCGCAACTATCTCGAAACCCGCGGGATTTATTACCAGCTCAAAACCGGTTCCACGAATGACTGGCAGCTGCGGGCGCCGGCGCTGGCAAATCCGCCCTTGACCGACCGGTTTTTGAACTGGTCGAAACAGACCCTGGCGCTGGGGCTGCCGGTGGAGGACGAACCGCTGCGGTTGCTGTGGGCGATGACGCTCGGCTGGCGGACGGCATTCACCGACGACATCAGCGAACCGTTCCTGCGCGCCGGCACCATGCACCTGTTTGCCATTGACGGGCTGCGGATCGCGCTGATTTCCGGGATGCTCGTGGCGTTGCTCCGCGTGCTGCAGGTTTCGCGCGGCTGGTGCGGCGTCGTGGCCATCCCGCTCATCTGGTTTTACACGGCCGCCACCGGCTGGGAATCCTCCGCCATTCGCGCCTCGGTGATGATGACCATCGTCCTCGGCGGTTGGGCGTTGAAACGGCCGGGCGACACGGTCAATTCGCTCGCCGCCGCCGCGTTTCTCATTCTGTTGTGGGACCCGCGCCAGCTTTTTGAAGCCAGTTTCCAGCTTTCGTTTTTTGTCGTGCTCATCATCGCCCTGATGCTGCCACCGCTGAACCGGCCGGTGGACCGGATGTTGCGGCACGATCCGCTCCTGCCGGCGGAATTGCTGCCGCGCTGGCGGCGCGCGCTCACGGACACCCTGCGGATGCTGGGACGCTATTGTGCACTTTCGTTCGCCGCTTGGGCCGGTTCCATCCCGCTGGCGGCAAAATACTTTCACCTGTTCAGCCCGGTTTCGACGGCTGCCAACATCGTCGCCGTGCCGCTCGGTACGCTGGCGCTGATGAGCAACCTTGGCGCGCTCCTCTCGGGCACGTGGCTGCCCTGGGTGACCGCCTTGTTCAACCACAGCGCCTGGTTTTTCATGGTCGCGATGACATGGGTCAGTGAAGTCTCCACCAGAATTCCCGGCGCCTTCCGCTACGTCCCCGAACCATCGTGGTTGGATATCGGAATTTATTACGCCGTGCTCGTCGGCCTCTTGAGCGGCTGGTGCTGGGCGCCCAGACGAAGATTCTGGAGCGCGGCGGCGCTGGCGCTCATCATTGCCGGTTATGCCTGGCAGTGGCAGACCATGCACGATGAAACCAAGCTGACGGTCCTGCCGCTCAACGGCGGTCACTCGGTGTTCGTGGATGCGCCGGGCCGCGAAAACGACTGGTTGGTGGATTGTGGCAATGACCGCGCCGTCGGGTTAACGCTCAAACCATTTCTCCGCGGCCAGGGCGTGAATCAAGTTCGACAGCTCGTTCTGACGCATGGTGATTTGAAAAATGTTGGCGGCGCGGAGTCGCTCGACCGGCTTTTCGGCGTCGGCGAACTCTGGACCAGCCGCGTCAAGTTTCGCTCGGCGGCTTACCGTCAGATTGTTGCGGGCTTTGAAACGGCGCCGGCCCGGCACAAAATTCTCGATGGCGGCGACGTCGCGGGTTGCTGGCAGGTGTTGCATCCCGCAGCCGGAAATAATTTCCCGCGCGCGGACGACGACGCACTGGTGTTGCGCGGCGATTATTCCGGCGCGCGCATCCTGCTGCTGTCCGACCTGGGACAGGAGGGTCAAAGCGCCTTGCTCGCCCGTACCAACGATTTGCGCGCGGACATTGTGATTGCCGGCCTGCCGGACGCAGGCGAACCGCTGGGTGACGCGTTGCTCGCGGCGATTCAGCCCAGGGTCATTGTGATTGCGGACTCGGAGTTTCCTGCGACCCGGCGCGCCGGTTCTGAATTAAAGGAGCGCCTGGCGGAACGAAACGTGCCGGTGATTTACACGCGTACGGCCGGGGCGGTAACCATTCTTACGCGACCGGACGATTGGGAGTTGCGGACCATGGACGGACAGATATTCGAGTTTAAGCGTAGGACGGGCGTCGCGCCCGTCTCTGATTTGAAAGAAGATTGAAACAGGCGTGACGCCTGTCCTACGGTTTGGAGAGTTTAACCGAAACATGCCGCGCCTGCGGAACGGGGAATTTTTTGACCTCGACCGTGACGCCGGGTGGTTTGAATTCGGCCAGAACCATGTCGGCGATATCGGCGGCCAGTTTCTCGATCAGCTTCCACCCGCGCCCGTCACCGAATTTTAAGAGCCGCTGGCTGATGGCAAAATAATCAACCGTGTCGCGGAGGTCATCGCTCCCCGCCGCCGTCGAAAAATCGAAGTCCAGCTCCACCGTCAACAACAGGCGTTGCGGTTTGACGCGTTCCGCCTCCGGCACGCCGACGTGATAAAAGACTTCCAGGTCAACGATGGCAATTTTGGAATTCATTTCATTACGGCTTCCAGCAGGATGCGCGTGGGTGTGTTCAGCGGCAGCTTCAAGGCCGCGGCGGTGCTGACCCAGCGGGATTCGCGCGCCTCGTCATTGAGGGTCACGTGCGGTTTGCCGGCGCAACGGCAGGTGTAATTCAACAGCACAAAATGCGCGTCGCGATAAAATTCCCGGGAGTGGATGCAATCCTGCACGAGCACGAATGCGATGTCGCTCACGTCGAGTCCGGTTTCCTCCTTGATTTCGCGGCGCAACGCGTCCACGGACGGTTCGCCCCATTTGATTTTGCCGCCTGGAATGCCCCAAAGATTCGACCATTTATGCGTGCGGATCATCAACACCAAGCCCGCGTCGTTGAAAATGAGCGCGCCGACGGTGGCCAGCGGCGGATGAACTTCCTCGAACTTTTCCGTCTCCGGCTTCAGGCGCAAATCGGTCTGTTCCAAAACCCGGCGCAATTCGCCGAGATGTTCGACAATCAGGTCCGGTGTCATTTCGCGCAATTGCTCCAGTGTGTTGTAGCCGGTCAGCACGGCGCAGGAATGAATGCCGCCGTGTTTGGCGGTTTCCATGTCGTGTTGCATGTCGCCGATGAACAGGGTTTCGTCCGGGACCAGCCGGTTTTCGGCGAGAATTTCGTGGATTTTGGTTCGCTTGTCCAAAATGTCGGTGTAGGGCCGGTCGAGAAAGGCGTCGAAGCCGGTCACGCGGCTTTGGATCAAAAAATGGTCGCGGTGGATGGTGCTCAGCACGAACGTGCGCAGGTGGCGGGCGCGGCAAAATTCCAGGAAATCGCGCGCGTACGGCAGTTCCAGCACGGAATCCTGAATCTGACGGTAATGGCTGTGGAACCAGTCTTCCAGTTGCGGCAGCGGCACGTGCGGTGTGTGGCGCTGATAGAAATTCGTGAACGGCAGGGAAAATTCCGCGCGAAACTCCTCCAGCGACATTTCGGGGCGGTCAGCCTGGTGGAGCACGAAGTTGGTCGCCTTCCAGACGGCGGGCAGATCGTCCACGAGCGTGCCCGACCAGTCGAAGATGATGTTACGGATCACGTGAAGAATTTAACCGCCAAGACGCCAAGACGCCAAGATAAACAATTTTTCTCTGTGTTCTCGGCGACTTGGCGGTTAAAAAGTTGTTGTGCTGATTGCCTTCCACAAACCGTACGGAGTGCTGTCGCAGTTCACCGGCGACGGCTCGGCCAACCGCCCGCTGGCGGAATTTGGTTTCCCCCAAAACGTTTATCCGATTGGCCGGCTCGACGCGGATTCCGAGGGCCTGTTGTTGTTGAGCGATGAGCCGGAATGGAACGAACGCCTGCTGCATCCCAGACATGCCCACGAGCGCGAGTATTGGGCGCAGGTGGAACGCATTCCGACGCCGGCGGCGTTGAAAAAATTGGAGCGGGGTGTGGTGGTTCAGGGCCGGAAAACCGTGCCCTGTCGTGCCTGGATTCTGGAGCCGCAACCGGAGGTAGGGTCATCGCGCTGCGATGACCAGACGGCGCAGCGCGCCGTCCCTACCAGAAATCCGCCGATCCGTTTCCGTAAGCACGTGCCGGATTGCTGGATTGGCCTGGAATTGATCGAAGGCAAAAACCGCCAGGTGCGGCGCATGACCGCCGCCATTGGCCATCCCACGTTGCGCCTGCTGCGCGTCCGGATCGGCGGGTTGAAACTTGGCACACTTGCTGCAGGAGAATGGAAAGTTCTCACGATTGAAGAACGCCGGTTTTTGGCAGATTGAAGGTGTTATGCTTTAGGTTGCCAGATTTTCCATCAACGACACGCGTCATGCGCTTTCTCCTTACCAACTTTGCGGTGCTGGCGTTCGCCACCCTGGCGTCCTGGTGGTTGAGTGGATACGACTCAAAATTGACGGGCGAAAATGACCGGACAGATTATATCCGCCGGGCCATCCGCTGTGGCATAAGCCTGTTCCTGGTGGAATTGGGTTTTTGGAATTTGTGGCGATACTGGCGTTACAATGATTCGGGAAGCGGAATCATGTATCTGTTCATTATGCTGCCGCTGGTTGCAATCTGGTGTGGCTGCCTCAGTGAGATGGTGGCCCACGGGTTTCACTGGTTGATTGATCCCGGAGACCATCGGGAGTTTGATCCCCACGCCGGCCGCCGTGATTTGGATACGATAGCCAGCCTGATCCGGCAGGGCCGGAAGGAGGAAGCCATTGGGTTGTGCCAAAGGCTCAAGGAATCTGGCGGCGTCAGTGTTCTGGCGCTGGACACCATGTTGGAACGTCTCGGCGTAAAACCGGACAATGTTAAAAAGACCCGGCCATTGGCGGAAGCGGACCGCCTGCGCTCGCAAGGGAAGTTGCATGAAGCCGAAAGCTTGCTCCAATCGCTGCTGGTGGAAAATCCCTCCAATGTGGACGCGGCCCTCCTGTTGATGCGGCTTTATGCCCAGGATCTGCGTCGCGGCGACAAGGCCAGTGAGGTGCTCCGGGCTCTCGAAAGGCAGCCCCATGTTCCGGCCGCGCCCATCGAATTTGCCCGCCGTTCCATTAATGAATGGAGCAACCCCACGCCGATGAAATCGGCCGTCAAAGTTCAACCTGAATCCATTGACGAGCTGGTGGCCCACCGGTACTTCGGCACCGCCATCGAACTGCTGGAACAAAAAATCAAGGAACAACCGCAGGACTTCGATTTGTGGCTGAAGCTTGCCGAGACGCACGGCCAACATTGCGGCAATGTGAAGCGGGCCAAAAAAATCATTCAACAGATCGAGGCCAATGCCGCTTTCCGCCCGGAACAAATTCAACTGGCCAGAACCCGGCTCGACGAATGGCGGGAAGCCGGATCGCTCCACACCTGATTGAACGGGTCGTCAATTGACGGTGTGGAAGGTTGGCGGTAACTTCTTCCCATGATTGATGTTGCTGACAGCCCCACCCTGGCAAGGGACGACCTGCAAGTCCGCCCGGCAATGTCACCCGCCCGCTTTGAACCGCTGGCGAAGGAGATTTTTGTGCTTAAAAAGCAACTTAACGCCGTCATCCTTGCCCACAATTATCAGGTGCCGGAAATCCAGGACGTGGCGGATTACGTCGGCGACTCGCTCGGCCTGTCGCAGCAAGCGGCCAAAACCAGCGCGGATGTGATCGTGTTCTGCGGCGTGCATTTCATGGCCGAGACGGCAAAAATTTTAAACCCGAACAAGATCGTCGTGCTACCGGACAAGGACGCAGGCTGTTCACTGGAGGAGAGTTGTCCGGCAGACAAGCTCGCCGCGCTCCAAAAAACGAATCCCAATTTCTGGACCATTGCCTACATCAATTGCAGCGCGGCGGTGAAGGCCCTGACGGACGTGATTTGTACCAGCGGCAACGCGGTGAAAATTGTCCAGGCCGCGCCCAAGGACAAAGATATTTTGTTTGTCCCGGATGAAAACCTTGGCCAATGGGTGCGGGAACAGACCGGCCGCCCGATGACGTTGTGGCAGGGTAATTGTTACGCGCACGTCGAATTCCGGCGCGAGCAGGTGTTGAAATTGCGCGCCCAATTTCCGGATGCCAAGGTCGTGGTCCACCCGGAAAGTTTGCGCGAGGTGCGCGATCTGGCTGACGCCGTCTGCTCGACGGAGCGAATGATTTCCTGGTGCAAAACGAGTCCGGCCAAACGGTTCGTTGTCGTGACGGAATCCGGCATCATTCATCGGATGCAGAAGGAATGTCCGGGCAAGGAATTCCTGTGCGCGCCGGTGTTTGATGTGATGCGGCTGCCGTCGGACCATTGCCGTTGCAGCGAGTGCAAGTATATGAAGATGAACACGTTGGAAAAGGTGCGGGATTGCATGAAGCACCTGGCGCCGCGCATCGAGTTGCCGGCGGAAATTCTGAAGCGCGCCCGGTTGCCGATTGAACGGATGCTGGAGATTTCGGCAATGCCGGTGGAAAACGCCGGATAAATCCAGCCGCGACCGGCGGTGCAAATTTCCCGGACAAAAAGGAGTCGCTGAATTTTAGCCGGCGTTGTAAATTCCGCGGCTATGGCGATGGCGGACATCAGACGGGAATACTCGCAGGGCAGCTTGCGGCGCGCGGATCTGGACGCGAATCCCGTGACGCAATTCCAGAAATGGTTTGCGGCGGCGGCGGGCGAATCATCCGGCGGCCGCTGGCGCAAAATCGGCATCGCCCTTTTCAAACTGTGGCACGCCCTCCTCGGCCATGCTCCCGTGGACCCGACCGCGATGATGCTGGCCACGGTGGACCCGGCGGGCCGGCCTTCGGCGCGCACGGTGTTGCTCAAGGGCGTGGACGAGCGCGGCTTCGTGTTCTTTACGAATCACGACAGCCGCAAAGGCCGCGAACTGGCCGGCAACCCCCACGCGGCGCTGACGTTTTATTGGGTGGATTCGGAACGGCAGGTTTGCATCGGGGGCACGGTGGACAAATTGCCGCGTGAGGCATCGGAGGCGTATTTCAAGAGCCGGCCGCGAGGCAGCCGGCTGGCCGCGTGGGCGTCGAATCAATATGACGTGGTGGCCGATCGCGCCGCGCTGGAGAAGAAGTGGAACGAGACGGCGTCGCGATTTCCCGGCGCGGACGTGCCGTTGCCGCCGAACTGGGGTGGTTTTGTTTTGAAACCGGACTGGATTGAATTCTGGCAGGGCCGGCCCAGCCGGTTGCACGACCGTTTTCGCTACACCCGGCAGCCCGAGGGTTCGTGGAAACTGGAGCGAATCGCGCCTTAAAATTTGATGGCCAGGGCGCTGACCAGTTTCACGTCGTTGGCCTTGAGTCCCGGCGCCGGATGGTTGGCATAATTATCCTGCACATAGGTTTGCAGGCTGAAGTATTTGGTGAGCGGGGTTTCCACACCGATTTCTGCGTTGACGAGAAAATCCCGCGGGCTCGTGAACGGAGGCAAAAACTCCACGTTTTGCCAGAGGCGCGCGTGCCCGTCGAATTTGTGCTCAAAGCGCTCGGCCAGGCGCAGCGTGGGATACATGTGGTATGCGTTGTCCAGTTTTTCATACAGGATGGCCGGGCCAGATTCACCCGCCAGCGACGTTTCCTGGTCTTTGATGAAGTAATAGCCGGCGCCGGGGCTGAACGTGAAGCGGTACGTCACGCCCGCAATCCCATCATGCAACGCGTCGGCGCGCGCGTAGCCGTACCAGCGATTGCTGAAGAGGTGATTGTATTGGACAAAACCATGCAGGATCTCGTTGTTCTTGACCGAGCTTACTTCACCATAGGTTCCCTCCAGGCCCATTGCCCACTCGTCCCACGGCGTCTTTTTGTGCGTCTGGAAATTGCCCGTGGCCAGCGCGCTGTCGCTGTTGCCTGCCGTCGCGGTAAGGCCGAGGGCAATGCGACTCTCCCAGACCGGCTGGTTGGTCTTGATGGTGGCTATGACTGCGGCGCTGGCAATGGTGCCCTGGGTGGTGCGATTATCGCTGGTGGCCGTGGCCAATAATGACAGGGCATTGTTGTTATACTCGGCCGGACTATTGGCTGGTATGACTGCGGCCGGGTCAAGGTTGCTGGCGCGACCCTGCATACTCAAAACGGCCAGAACCCATGTCATCAGGATCTGTTTTTTCATTGTTCTTCTTGCCGACATTTGTGTCGAACGAGGAACCGATCGGCAGAAGATACATCTGCTGGTAACCTGTCTTCTTGCAACCGCCGAATCAAATCGGAGGGGACACTCTAACTCAAGCCCGCCAACTGGCAAGCGCGGTTCAAGGGAAAATTATTTTTCCGTGCCGGCTTCACTGGCAGCGTCTTCCTGGTCCTCGCCAATGACCTGCGCAATGGCTTGCAGTTTGTCGCCGGGGTCCAGGCCGACCAATTTGACGCCCTGCGTGTTGCGGCCGGCCTCGCGGATGCCGTTGACGGAAATGCGAACCATCTGGCCTTTGAAGGTGATGAGCATGATTTCGTCGTTGTCGCGCACGGTCAACGCGCCCACCACGCCACCGGTTTTGTCGGTGGTCTTCATCGTGATGATGCCCTTGCCGCCGCGGGATTGCTGGCGGTATTCCTCGAAATCCGTGCGTTTGCCGATGCCGTGTTCGCCGGCGACCAGCAACTTGGCATCCGGCACGACAATGGCCAGCGCGACGACTTCGTCGCCCTTTGACAAATTAATGCCGCGCACGCCGCCGGCGGGCCGGCCCATCGGGCGGGCGTCTTCTTCGTTGAACCGGATGCTCATGCCGTCATGCGTGATCAATACCACCTCGCTCTGGCCGGTCGTGAGTTTCACGTCAATCAACGTGTCGCCCGGATCAATGCCGATGGCAATGATGCCGCCTTTGCGGACGTTGCCGAAATCCTTGAGCTCGGTTTTCTTGACCGTGCCCTGTTTGGTGGCGAAGAGCACAAAGCCCGGCTGTTCCCACGTCACATCTTCCTTGTTCGCGTTGGTCTTGGACAACACCCGGATCAATGCTGCGATGGTCTCGCCCGCCTTCAATTCCAGCAGGTTGGCGATGCTCCGGCCCTTGGCGGCCCGGCCCATGTCGGGAATTTCATGCACGCGCTCGACATAAACCCGGCCGGTGTTCGTGAAAAACATCAGGTAATCGTGCGTGCTGGCGGTGAACAGGTGTTCGATGAAATCCTTGTCCTCGTCGGTGGCGCTTTCCCGCGTGGTCATGCCGATGACGCCCTTGCCGCCGCGCCGCTGGGCGCGATACGAACTGACGTTCGTGCGTTTGATGAGGCCATTGTGCGTGAGCGTGATGATGACGCCTTCGTTGGCAATGAGGTCTTCGATGTTGATTTCGCCTTCATCCGGCACGAGGTCGGTCAGGCGGGGGGTGGCGTATTTTTCCTTGATGACTTTCAACTCGGCCTTGATGATCGCCAGCACGCGCGCTTCCTTCGCCAGGATGTCCATCAAATCCTTGATGCGCTCGAGCAGTTCCTTGTATTCGCCCTCCACCTTGTCAATTTCCAGTCCGGTCAACTGGTACAGGCGCAATTCCAGGATGGCGTCCACCTGCCGTTCCGTCAGCGCGTAACGGCCCTTGGTCAGGCGTTCCTCGTTCCGGATCAAAATACCCCAGCGTTCGACCTGCTTTTGCGTCCACTCGAACGCGAGCAGCTTGATGCGGGCCTCATCGCGGTTTTTGCTGCCGCGGATGATGCGGATGAATTCGTCGAGATTGGCCAGTGCGCAGAGATAACCTTCCAGGATTTCCGCGCGTTCCTCGGCCTTTTGCAGCTGAAACCGCGTGCGGCGCAAAATGACTTCGCGCCGGTGCTCGATATAGCAATTGATGAGTTCCTTGAGCCCCAGCGTTTTCGGCCGGCCATGGTCGATGGCCAGCATGTTGACCGCAAAACTCGTTTCCAGCGCGGTCTGCTTGTAGAGATTGTTGATGACGACCTTCGGAATCGCATCGCGTTTGAGTTCGACCACGACGCGCGTGTTTTCGTCCGATTCATCGCGGATGGCGGTGATGTCGGTGAAACCCACGGTTTTCTCATTCACGAGGTCAGCCACGCGTTCGACGAGCACCGCACGATTGACGTTGTAGGGGATTTCCGTGATGACAATTTGCTCGCGTCCGCCCTTGAGTTGCTCGATGCCCACCTTGCCGCGGACCTTGATGCTGCCGCGGCCGGTCGTGAAATATTCCTTGATGACTTCCAGCCCGCACACCATGCAACCGGTCGGGAAGTCCGGGCCTTTGACAAACTTCATCAGGCCCTTGACGGTGATGTCCGGGTCGTCGATCTGGGCGCAGATGCCGTCCACGATTTCACCGAGGTTGTGCGGCGCAATATTCGTGGCCATGCCGACGGCGATGCCGGTGCCGCCGTTGACGAGCAGGTTGGGAAACGCGGCGGGGAAAACGGTCGGCTCGGTGCGGGTTTCGTCGTAGTTGGGGACGAAATCCACCGTGTCCTGGTCCATGTCCTCCATCAACGCGGCGCCGAGATGGGTCATGCGCGCCTCGGTGTAACGCATGGCGGCCGGCGGATCACCTTCAACCGAGCCGAAGTTGCCCTGTCCGTCCACCAGCCGTTCGCGCATGGCCCACGGCTGCGCCATGTGCACGAGCGTCGGATAAATCACCGCTTCGCCGTGCGGATGGTAATTGCCGCTGGTATCACCGCAAATCTTGGCGCATTTGCGGTGTTGGCGGTTGGGAAACAGCGAAAGATCATGCATCGCCAGCAGGATGCGGCGTTGCGAGGGCTTGAGCCCATCGCGCGCGTCGGGCAGGGCGCGCGAAATGATCACGGACATCGAGTAATCAAGGAACGAGTTCTTGATCTCCTCGGCCACGTTGACCTTGGCGATTTTTTCGCCCGAGGCGAACAACGGCGTGTTGGTCACCGGCAAATCACTGGATGGTTTGGAGTCAGCCATAATATTTCCCGCAAACGAAATTAAACGAAATCAAATGTCCAGGTTCCGCACGTTGAGCGCGTTGTCCTCGATAAACTGGCGGCGCGGTTCCACTTCCTCGCCCATCAGCCGGGTGAACATTTCCTCGGCCTCGACGGCATCCGTGACGTCCACGCGCAGCAGCTTGCGTTTGGCCGGATCCATCGTCGTGTCGAAAAGCTCCCGCGCGTTCATTTCGCCGAGGCCCTTGAAACGTTTGATGGACAGGCCGCGCCGGCCGATTTCCTTGACCGCCGCCAGGATTTCCGGGATGGAGAAGAGCGGTTTGACGGTTTCCCGGTCGCCTTCGCCCTCGTGAATTTCAAACAACGGCTGGTCCTGTCCGGCGTAGTGTTCGACGCTGAAACCCTTTTTGTCGAGCTTCGCCAGCAGTTCCACGATGGCCTTGCTCTCATGCAATTCCACGTGCCGCGCCCGCCGCGTGGACCCGTTCTTCGATTTTTCGATGAACGTGGTCGTGTCGCCTTCCTCTTCGCCGCCAAATAATTTCAAGTCGGCGTTTTTCGCGCCGAACTGGGCCAGTTCCTCCTCGGTGTGGAAGTAATGGACCGTTTCATTGTTGCCTTCGCGCACCTTGACGAGGTGCCGCGGCAGCTCGCCGGTCTTTTTCTGGCGATGCTCGACGTAGACCGCGAAATCACCACCGTGGCGTTTCAGGGCGATGGCGTACTTGTCCAGCGACTCGAGCAGTTCCAGGATTTCCGCCAGTTGCTTTTGCGACAGCTCCTTTTTGTCGGCCAGGTTCTTCAACCGCACTTCTTCCGTGCCCAGCTCGATCAGGATTTTGTTCAGTCGCGCGTCGTCATCCACGTATTCCACGCGTTTCTTGCGCGCGATCTGGTACAGCGGCGGCTGCGCGATGTAAACGAAGCCCTGTTTGACGAGCGCCGGCATCTGCCGGTAGAAAAACGTCAGCAGCAGGGTGCGGATGTGCGAGCCGTCCACGTCCGCGTCGGTCATGATGATGACCTTGTGATAGCGGAGCTTTTCGAGATTGAACGCGCCTTCGCCTTCGCCGTCGCCGATGCCCGTGCCGACGGCGGTGATCATGGTCCGGATTTCATTGTTCTGCAGCACCTTGTCCAGCCGCGCCTTCTCGACGTTGATGAGCTTGCCGCGAATCGGCAGGATGGCCTGGAATTTCCGGTCGCGGCCCTGTTTGGCCGAGCCGCCGGCGGAATCGCCCTCGACAATAAACAACTCGGTGTTTGCCGGGTCGCGGTCGGAACAGTCGGCCAGCTTGCCCGGCAGACCGCCGCCGGTGAGCGCGCCTTTGCGGACCGTCTCACGCGCCTTGCGGGCGGCCTCGCGCGCCCGGGCGGCGAGCAAACCTTTCTCGATGATTTTCTTGGCGACCCCGGGGTTCGCGTCGAAATGCGTCATCAACCCGTCGTAAACGACGGACGAGACGATGCCGTCAATTTCCGTGTTCACCAGCTTCACCTTGGTCTGCGACTCGAAGCGCGGATTCGGCAGCTTCACACTCAACACGCAGACCAGGCCTTCCCGCACGTCATCGCCGGAAATCGTCGGGTCCTTTTCCTTCAGCAGATTGTTTTGTTTGGCGTATTGATTGATGGCGCGGGTCAGCGCCGAGCGAAAGCCGGTCAAATGCGTGCCGCCGTCCGTGTTGGAAATGGAGTTGGCGAAGCAGAGAATCTGGTCGCTGTAACTGTCCGTGTATTGCAGGACGCAATCCACAAACACGTCCTCGTCCTTGCCTTCAATTTTGCTTGGCCGTTTGCCCGAGATCGCGATGGGTTTGGGGTGCAACGGCTGCTTGCTGCGGCCCAGCTGGCGGACAAATTGTTCAATGCCGTCGCGATAGAAAAACGTCTCGGTCTTCTCGTCCCGCTCGTCCTTCAGCACGATCTCGATGCCCGGATTCAAAAACGCCAGTTCGCGCAGGCGGTTGGCCAGAATGTCGAACTTGAACTCGACGGTGATGGTGAAAATCGTCGGGTCGGGCTTGAACGTGATCAGGGTCCCGGTTTTTTTGGATTTGCCGATGACTTCGAGTTTTTGCGTCGTTTTGCCGCGCTCGAATTCCATCGAATAAACTTTTTCATCGCGCGAGACCTCGACCCGGAACCAGTCGGAAAGCGCGTTGACACATTTCGCGCCGACGCCGTGCAGGCCGCCGGAATATTTATAGGCGCCCTGGCCGAATTTGCCGCCGGCGTGCAGATTGGTCAGCACCAGTTCGACGGCGGGCATCTTCCACTTCGGATGCATGTCCACCGGAATGCCGCGGCCGTCATCCCGGATGGAAACCGAGCCATCCACGTGGATCGTCACCTCGATTTTGTTGCAATAACCGGCCAGGTGTTCGTCAATCGAGTTGTCGAGCACCTCGAACACGCTGTGATGCAGGCCGCGTTCGTCGGGGTCGCCGATATACATGCCGGGCCGCTTGCGGACCGCCTCCAGGCCTTCCAGTTTGTCAATTTTCGACGCGTCATACTTCTCCACCGCACCGGTTGCCGGCTTGTTTTCCGGCTCGGCCACTTCAGCTTTTTTCGACATAAATAAAATCAGAAAGCTCGTTTTTGAGCGCTAAAATTCAGTGCAAAAATTATAAGAAAATCACCCGTTTTGCACAATGACAAATTGCGGAATATTTTGGTAAAAAACACCATTAGTTGGGCGGGTGTTTGGCCGCCAACCGGATATGTTGTGGTTGTGATAAAGTCACGGAAACCCCGTTTTTCAGGCCGGGGAAAAGCCTGTAGCCGGTGAGGGGTGGTTGCGTGATTGGGTATCTAAACTTGCGCTTTCCAGTCGCCACGCAGCGTCTTATTCTCGGCGGGTGAGTCTTCGCCGTGACCAACTCTTCGCGCCGCTGAAACAATATTTCGGCTTCAGTTCCTTTCGTCCGTTACAGGAGGAAATCATCCGTGACTCGCTCGGGGGCAGGGACGTCTTCGCCGTGCTGCCCACCGGCGGCGGCAAATCCCTCTGCTTCCAGCTTCCCGCGCTCGTGCAGCCCGGACTCACCGTCGTCGTCTCGCCGCTGATCGCGCTGATGAAGGACCAGGTGGATGCGCTGCAGGCGGCGGGCGTGGCGGCCACGTTTTTGAATTCGTCGCTCGCCGCCGGCGAATCGCGTCCGCGCCTGCGCGGTTTGCATCACGGCGAATTCCGGCTGCTCTACGTCGCGCCGGAGCGGTTGATGTTGTCCGGCTTTCTCGACGACCTGAAAAAATGGAACGTGAACCTGTTCGCGATTGACGAGGCCCATTGCATCAGCGAATGGGGACACGATTTCCGCCCGGAATACCGGCAGTTGCAGACGCTGCGCGGATTTTTTCCAACCGTGCCGATGATGGCGCTCACGGCCACGGCCACCGAGCGCGTGCGCGGTGACATTGTCCGGCAGCTGCATCTTAAGGATCCCGCGTGCTACGTCGCCAGTTTCAACCGCCCGAATCTGACCTATCGCGTGGCGGCTAAATCGGGGGCTTATGAGCAAATTCTTGCGTACATGCAGGCGCGGCCGAACGAAAGCGGCATTGTTTACGTCCAGTCGCGTAAAACAGCGGACAGCCTGGCGGCCAGACTTTCCGCCGACGGTGTGAAGGCGTTGCCCTATCACGCGGGCATGACCGCCGGTGACCGGACTAAAAATCAGGAGGCGTTTCTTCGCGACGAGACGCGTGTGATTTGCGCCACCATCGCCTTCGGCATGGGTATCAACAAGCCGAACGTCCGCTTCGTGATTCACCATGACCTGCCGAAGAACATCGAAGGCTATTATCAGGAAACGGGCCGCGCCGGCCGCGACGGTCTGCCCGGCGAATGTCTGCTGTTGTTCAGCCCCGGCGACCGCGTCAAGCAGATGCGGTTCATTGACGAAAAGCCGGATCCGCAGGAGCGCGACATTGCCCGCGCGCAACTGGAGAAGATGATTCACTACGCCGAAATCGCAACCTGCCGCCGCGAATTTCTGCTGGGGTATTTCGGGGAGAAATTTGATCCAAATAACGGTCGGGACGTACTGCCGCGTGTCCCGGCTGACCGGCAGGCCAGCCCTACCGACGGTGCCGGCTGTGCCGGCTGCGACAACTGCCTCACGCCGCGTGGAACCTGGGACGGGACGCTGGCCGTGCAGAAATTTCTCTCCTGTGTTTATCGCATCCGCGAGAAAAGCGGCTTTGGCGTCGGCATCCAACACGTCGTGGAAGTACTCTGCGGCGCGGAAACGGAAAAAATCCGCAAATTCGGCCACCAGACACTTTCGACCTACAACATTGGCGACGGCCATGCGCGCGCCGAGTGGGCGGCCATTGGCCGTGAACTGGTGCGGCTCGGCCTGTTGTTCCAAAACGCGGAGAAGTTCAACATCGTCGAGCTGACGGACGCCGGGCGCGCGGCGCTGAAATCGCGCCAGAAAATCACGCTGACCAAACCGGTCGCCCCGACCGAGTCGACGGGGCCTCGCATTGGCGAGATCGCATGCGACGAAGTATTGTTTGGGAAGCTGTGCGCGTTGTGCAAACAACTTGCCGACGAGCGTGGCGTGCCGCCGCACAT
>JBEKKN010000043.1:0-21801 GCA_050010675.1 Verrucomicrobiota bacterium
TCCGAGCGGCCGCCTTTCACTGATCCCTCCTATCATCTGCCCGCGTTTTATGAATTGTGGGCGCGTTGGGGACCGGCGGCGGACAGCAATTTTTGGATGGAAGCGGCGTCGGCCAGCCGCGATTTCTTCCCGCGCGCCGCCAATCCCGCCACCGGCCTGACCCCCGATGACGCGAATTTTGACGGCACCGTGGTCAGCAACCGCTGGACCCGGGGTGCGGTTCATTTTGGATTCGACGCGTTCCGCACGGCGGGAAATTGGTCGATGGACTGGTCGTGGTGGGGCAAGGACGTTCGGGAAAGGGAATTGAGCGACAAATTGCAGGCATTTTTTGAATCGAAAGGGATGGAAACCTATGGTTGCCGGTTCACGCTCGATGGCAGGCAACTTGACGACCGGCACGCGCAAGGCCTCGTCGCAGTGAACGCCGACGCCAGCCTGGCGGCGACAAATCCGCGCTCAAAAAAGTTCGTCGAGGCCTTGTGGAACACACCCACCCCGGATGGCATTGAACGTTATTACGAAGGATTGCTGTATATGATGGCACTGCTCCACTGCAGCGGCGAGTTCCGCATTTGGGCGCCCCAGTAACCCAACGGTCTCGTCGTCCAAACAGACCTGGTTCGCTGTCGGAAACGAAATGACTGAATATTGGGGAGAGAAATTCTGCAATGGAGGATTTTTCACGCAAATCGTAGCATTGTCCATTGCCGGGGGAAATGGTGGCTGAAATACTGTTGAATACATTTGACCTCCACCGAAACCATCGGCCAGCTTTTGCAAGAGAGTGACATGAAGAAAACACCCGCCGCTCATCCGCCGACGTATAAAGACCCCGCCCTGCCGGCTGCCAAACGGGTCAAAGACCTGCTGGCGCGCATGACCCTCGAGGAAAAGGCCGCACAAATGATGTGTGTCTGGCAGAAGAAATCCGAGACGCTGGTGGATGCGGAGGGGAATTTTGACCTGAAGAAGGCCAAGGCCGCCTTCAAACACGGGCACGGCCTCGGACAGGTGGGCCGCCCCAGCGACGCGGGCAAGGGAAAAAATGCGCGCGAAATGGCGGAACTGACCAATGCCATCCAGAAATGTTTCATCGAAAACAGCCGGCTGGGAATTCCGGTGATGTTTCATGAGGAATGCCTCCACGGCCATGCCGGAACCGATTCCACCAGCTTTCCCCAGCCGATTGGCCTGGGGGCGACCTTCAATCCCGAGCTCGTGGAATTGCTTTACTCCATGACCGCCGAGGAAACCCGGGCGCGGGGCGCGCATCAGGCGTTGACGCCGGTGCTCGACGTGGCCCGTGACCCGCGCTGGGGCCGGGTGGAGGAATGTTTCGGTGAGGACCCGTACCTGGTGGCGCAGCTGGGCGTTGCCGCCGTGCGCGGGTTTCAAGGCGACAATTCGTTCAGCGACAAGAAGCGCGTTATTGCCACGCTCAAACACTTTGCGGCGCACGGCCAGCCGGAATCCGGCATCAATTGCGCGCCGGTAAACGTCTCCGCCCGCCTGTTGCGCGAAACCTTCCTGTATCCCTTCAAGGAGGTCATCCAAAAGTCCGACGCGATCAGCGTCATGGCGTCCTACAACGAGATTGACGGCGTGCCGTCCCATGCCAGCGAATGGCTGTTGCGCGACGTGCTGCGCAAGGAATGGGGATTTAAGGGCTTTGTCGTCTCGGATTATTACGCCATTTGGGAGCTGGGCTACCGTCCGGATACGCACGGCCACTCCGTCGCCAGTGACAAAAAGGAGGCCTGCGCCCTGGCGGTGCGCGCCGGCGTGAACATCGAATTCCCGGAACCGGATTGCTATCTGCACCTGGTTGAGCTGGTCCGCAACGGCACCTTGAAGGAGTCCCAGCTCGACGAACTCGTGGCGCCCATGCTGTTTTGGAAATTTAAAATGGGCTTGTTCGAGGACCCGTATGTGAATCCCGATGACGCCGAGCGGATTGTCGGGTCCGAAAACAACCGCAAACTGGCGCTGCAGGCGGCGCGAGAGACCATCACGTTGCTCAAAAACGAGAACAACCTCGTGCCGCTGAACCCCAGCAAAATAAAGTCCATCGCGGTCATCGGCCCGAATGCGGACCGCGAACTGCTGGGTGGCTACAGCGGCCGGCCCAAGTTTTACACCTCGCTCCTGGAAGGCATCCGCGCCAAGGTCGGCGACCGTGTTCAGGTGCCTTATTCCGAGGGCTGCAAGATCACGGTGGGCGGCTCGTGGAACCAGGACCTGGTGACCCCCAGCCGGCCGGAGGAGGACCAGCGGCAAATTCACGAAGCGGTCAAGGTGGCCCAACAGACCGACGTGATTGTTCTGGCGATTGGCGGCAACGAGCAAACGTCACGCGAAGCCTGGTCAACCAAACACATGGGCGACCGCACCCGGCTCGATTTGATCGGGCGGCAGCAGGAACTGGTCACGGCCATGCTCTCGACCGGCAAGCCGGTCATTGTGTTCCTGTTCAACGGCAGCCCGTTGTCCAGCCCCTACCTGAACGACAACGTGCCCGCCATTTTCGAATGCTGGTACCTCGGCCAGGAGGCCGGTCATGCGGTCGCGGACGTTTTGTTCGGCGATTATAATCCCGGCGGAAAACTGCCCATCACCATCCCCCGCTCGGTTGGCCATCTGCCCGCGTTTTACAACTACAAACCTTCGGCCCGGCGCGGTTATCTCTTCGACAGTGTCGCGCCGCTTTATCACTTCGGCTTCGGCCTGAGCTACACCACGTTTGCCTTCAAAAACGTCCGGCTGGAAAAGAAAGACATCCGCGTCGGCCAATCCACGCGCGTCCTCGTGGACGTGAAAAACACCGGCAAACGCGCCGGCACCGAAGTAGTGCAACTGTATGTTCGCGATTGTGTCAGTTCCGTCACGCGCCCCGTGAAGGAATTGAAAGGGTTTCAGAAAATGTTGTTGCGTCCCGACGAAAGCCGGACCGTTGCGCTTGACCTCACACCGGAATCGCTCGCGTTTTACGACGTCCACATGAAATACGTCGTCGAACCCGGCGAATTTGAAATCATGGTCGGCAACTCTTCGCGCGATTCCGATTTGCAAAAGGTGATTTTGACGGTAACGAAATAATTTTCCATCCCGGCACCACCATGGGCGAGCATTATCATCAAAAACTGTCCTTCGTCGAAAAGGCGGGCTATAGCGCCGCCGATTCGGCCGCGAACTTCGTCTTCATGACGATGATTCTGTTCCAGACAAATTTCTACACCGACGTGTTCGGCATCACGGCGGGCGCCGCGGCGACCATTCTGATCGTGGCGCGCTTATGGGACGCCTTCGCCGATCCGATTGTCGGGGTGCTGGCCGACCGCACCAAAAGCCGCTGGGGCAAGTTCCGTCCGTGGATTTTGTTCACCGCCGTCCCTTGGTGTGTGGTCATGGTCCTGGCCTACACCACGCCCAAAGGTTGGAACATGGGCGCCATGATCGCCTACGCCGCGATCACCAACATCATGCTCATGTCCATTTACTCCATGAACAACATGCCCTACGCCGCGCTGGGCGGCGTGATGACCGGCGACGTAAATGAGCGGGCAAAACTCAATTCGTTTCGATTCATCTCCGTAAACGCCGCCCAGTTTATCGTGGGCGGTTTCACGCTGCCGCTGGTCGCCAAGTTCGCCGTGGGCCACGACCGGCAATACGGCTGGCAAATGACCATGACCGTTTGGGCCGTCCTGTGCCTCGTGCTGTTCCTCATCACATTCGCCACCACCAAGGAACGCATCCAACCGCCGCCGCAGCAAAAGTCGGATGTCCGGCAGGATTTCGCCAATCTGGTCCGAAACAGCCCCTGGGTGGTGATGTTTTTTATGACGCTGTTCCATTTTTGCCTCCTGTCGTTCCGGGGCGGCGCGCTCTACAACTATTATCATCATTACGCCGACAAGGGCGCCATGTTTGGCTGGCTGCAAAAAATCGGACTCACCGCGCCCGCGCTCGCCGCCGGCGCTCCGGCGCCCGGCGGGATTTTGGAATGGCTCGGCTATATCGTGCATGGCGACCAATCCAACCTGGCGAACTCGAACGTGGCGGACGTCTTCAACAGCATCATCAACATGGTCGGCACCGGGGTAACCATTATCGTCATTCTGCTGTCGCCGGCCCTTTCGACCAGGTACGGCAAGAAGGCCGTGGCCGTGTGCGGTTTCGGGTTGGCCGCCCTGGGCACCCTGGCGTTTTATGGGCTCGGCCCGACCTACGTCAACGGCATGGTCGCCCTGACCATCCTGATTGCGATCTGTTACGCCCCCACCATCCCGCTGATCTGGGCCATCTACGCGGACGTGGCCGATTACTCCGAATGGAAGACCGGACGGCGCTTCACCGGCATTGTTTTCGCGACCATTGGTTTTGCCCTCAAGTGCGGTCTGGCCCTCGGTTCCTCCTCGTTCCTTTGGATCATGGCCGGTTTTTTCAACTACGACACCAAATTGCCCGACGCGCCCGCGGCGGTGCAGGGCTTCCGGGTTTGCAGCGGCATCGTGGTCGGCCTGATTTTTGCCATCTGCACGGTTTTGCTGGTCAGCTACAAACTGAACAAGCGCATGACCATCCAGATGGCCGATGAACTGGCCGAGCGCCGCAAGCAATTTACGCCCCAAACCGCCTAGCCCGTCGCCCGAGGCCTTATGAAAAATAATCTCATGGCACTGTGTTCGGCTGTGTGTGGCATGGTCCTGGCCGCCACCGGACTTCGCGCTCAAACGACCCTGAAAGATGCCTTCCAGGCTGACTTCCGGATCGGTGTCGCCATCAATCAAAAACAATTTGATGATGAAGACCAGCGCGGGGATCCGATCATCAAGGCCCAGTTCAATGCCATCAGCCCGGAAAACATCCTGAAGTGGGAATCCGTCCATCCCGAACCCGGCAGGTATGATTTCTCCGGGCCGGACCGTTACGTCGCGTTCGGTGAAAAAAATCACATGCTCATCGTCGGCCACACGCTGGTGTGGCATAATCAAACTCCGAAATGGGTGTTTCAGGACACCAACGGCAATCCGGTGACCCGCGAGGTGTTGCTGGAACGCATGCGTGACCACATCCATACCGTCGTTGGCCGTTACCGGGGCCGGATCAAGATTTGGGACGTGGTCAATGAAGCGCTGCAGGACGACGGGAAACTGCGCAAATCGCCGTGGGAAAAAATCATTGGCGACGATTATATTGAAAAGGCTTTTCAATACGCGCACGAAGCCGACCCGGACGCCATTCTGCGTTACAACGACTATTCGTTGGAGAACAAGCCCAAACAGAACGGCGCCATTGCCTTGATCAAAAAACTCCAGGCCGAAGGCATTCCCGTCACGGCGATTGGCCTGCAAGACCATGTCCAAATGGATTGGCCGACCCGGGAACAGGAAGACGCCGCCATTTCCGCTTTTGCCAGTCTGGGCTTGAAAGTGATGATTACCGAACTGGACGTGAATGTATTGGGCGGCAAGCAGACGGCGGAAATCACGGAAATGGCACATCAAGGTGGCTCGAACGTTTACACCAATGGCCTGCCGCCGGTGGTTCAGCAGGAATTGGCCAAACGTTACGCCGATCTGTTCAGGGTGTTTGTAAAACATCACGATGACATCACCTTGGTGACTTTTTGGGGCGTGACGGACGGCGATTCGTGGCTCAACATGCGGGGCCGGGTGAATCATCCCTTATTGTTCGACCGCGCCGGCCAGCCCAAGCCCGCATTTGACGCCGTCGTCCGGGTTGCCCAGGAACCATCGCCGGCCAGGTAAATATTAAACCCATCCCGAAGCCATGCCCCGGAATATTCTTTGCGCGCTGTTGATTCTTGCCGGCTGTGCCCCAACCTTCCTGGCGCGGGGCAACGAGGAAACGTGCGCCGCCTGCGATAAAAAAGTCCTGCTCACCGGCCAGTTCGACCATCGTCGCGCCGCGGGCGTCACGCCCATTGAAGGCGCAACGTGGCGCGGCGGCAACGCGTTCGGCGAGGAAATTTACGGAACGAATTTCACGCTGTCCGTGGCCGGCCTGCCCCCGGGCCGATACCAGGTCCTGATCGGACTCGTGGAAGTGGATTTCACCAATGCCGACGAGCGCGTGTTTGACATCACCTGCGGGGACCAGGCGCTCGCGCGCCAGCTTGACATTTTCAGCGCCGCCGGCGGGGCCGGAAAAGTTTACTTTATCAGCAACGTGGTGGATCATCCCGATAATACGGCGGGCGGCCCACTGGTGTTTACGTTCACCGGCCGCACGGGCGCGGCCAAGTTGAATTCCTTCGAGCTCAAGGATGCCGAAGGGCAATCCGTCGTGTTTGTCCGCGCGGCGGACTTGATCAGCGCCGCGGATGCCGCCCTGGCGCCACCCGCGGTCGAAGGGCCCGCCCTGTGGACGGAACCAGCGCTGCCGACGAGCATACGGATGAACGACCTCATCCGCCGGATGTCGTTGGCGGAAAAAGTGCAGCAACTGCGCAATGACGCGCCGGCGATTCCGCGCCTCAGTCTTCCGGCCTACAATTATTGGAACGAGTGCCTTCACGGCGTTGCGCGCGCCGGCGTGGCCACGGTTTTTCCACAAGCCATCGGCATGGCCGCCACCTGGGACACAACGCTGATTCACCAGGAAGCGAACGTCATCGCCACCGAGGCGCGGGCCAAGCACAATGAATATGTTCAAGCCCACGGCGGCGACTGTGCGCAGTATTACGGCCTTACCTTTTGGACCCCGAACATCAACATCTTCCGTGACCCGCGCTGGGGCCGCGGCCAGGAAACCTATGGGGAAGACCCCTTCCTGACGGCGCGCATGGCCGTCGCCTTCATTCGTGGATTGCAAGGAGACCACCCCAAGTACCTGGAAGCCGTGGCCTGCGCCAAACATTTCGCGGTGCACAGCGGTCCCGATCCGCAACGCCACCGCTTTGATGCCACTCCGCCGGAACGCGATCTTTACGAAACCTATCTGCCGCAATTTGAGGCCGCCGTGCGCGAAGGCCATGTCGGCGGTGTGATGGGCGCCTATAACAGTTTGGATGGCAAACCCGCCTGCGCCAACCCCTTCCTGTTATCGGACCTGCTGCGCAAACAATGGGGTTTTAATGGTTATGTGACGTCGGATTGCGGCGCGATTTACGACATTTGGGCCAATCACAAATATGTCAATACGCCGGAAGCGGCGGCCGCGGCGGCGGTCCAGGCGGGAGATGACCTTTGCTGCGGCACCGATTACGACGCGCTGACGCGGGCGGTCGGGGAAGGCCTGATTTCGGAGCCGCAAATTGACCAGGCGCTCGGTTATGTGCTGGAGACGCGGTTCCGCCTGGGATTGTTCGACCCGCCGGCCATCGTACCGTACGCGCAAATTCCCTATTCCGAAAATAACAGTTCCGCGCACCAAGCATTGGCCCTGCAGGTCGCGCGCGAATCCATCGTGCTCTTGAAAAACGTCGGGCTATTGCCACTGGACCGCACCCGAATCAAACGCATCGCCGTCATCGGGGCGAACGCGGATTCCCGGCCGGCGCTGCTCGGAAATTACAACGGCACGCCGTCAAACCCGGTGTCCATCCTGGCAGGCATCCGGGAGGTTGCGGGCACAAACCTGGACGTGGTTTATGAACCCGGCGGTCCGCTGGCGGTGCATCGGGGCGAACCCGAAAAACCGGATGCGGAGATGCAGGCCGAGGCCGTCGCCGCTGCGCAATCGGCGGATGTGGTCATCTACGCCGGCGGCATCAGCCCGAAACTTGAAGGCGAGGAAATGTTTGTCGATTACAATGGTTTTCACGGTGGCGACCGGACCCGCATCGAATTGCCCGCCGTGCAGATGGCTTTGCTCAAGGCGCTTTTCGCCACCGGCCAACCCATCGTATTCGTGAATTGCAGCGGCAGCGCCATCGCCATGCCCTGGGCGGCGGAAAACCTGCCGGCGATTTTGCAGGCGTGGTATCCCGGTGAGGAGGGCGGACGCGCGGTGGCGGAAGTGCTCTTTGGCGATGTGAATCCCGCCGGTCGGCTGCCGGTCACGTTTTACCGGTCCACGAGCGACCTGCCGCCATTTGACGATTACTCCATGTCCAACCGCACCTACCGCTATTTCGACGGCACACCGCTGTTTGCCTTCGGTCATGGTCTGAGCTACACGCGATTTGATTACAGTGACGCCCGGCTTATCAACGCCACCACGGTCACCGCGGGTGGCACGGTGAAGCTGGTGTTTGATGTGAAAAACACCGGCACCCGCGACGGTGATGAGGTGGCGCAGGTTTATTTCCGGCACGTGAATTCCGCCATGCCTCAGGCGAAACTCGCGTTATGCGGCTTCGCCAGAATGCACCTGTCGCCCGGCGCCACCGCCCGGGTCGACATGGACATTCCCGCAGACCGATTTCGTTACTGGGACACCACCCATCAGCGCTACACCGTCGAACCGGGCGATTATGAACTGCTGGTCGGCGCAGCCTCGGATGACCTACGGCTGCAAGTGCCGTTGAAAGTTTCCCCTTGAGCACCGGCGCCGGGCTCTTGACCAAACATTCAGCCACGGCTCGACGCGCTGCGGCAGCCGACCGGAGATTTCCTATTGCCCAACGAGATGGTCAGGGTCGACCGTATCGTCGCCGACATGGGAGCGCGGGTTGGCTTTGAGCGAGAAGGTGAAGGCGACCGTGTAATCCGTCGGGCCGACGCCGTTGTCCTGCGCCCGAAAAGTCAAAGCGCCCGTCCAATTCCGGAAATCACGATAGACACTGTAAAATTGCCCCTGCAAACGGCCGCTTTGGGCATCGAAATCATGCTCGGCGCGGAGGCCCCAGTTATCGTTCAGCCGGTAAAAAATGGTGCTGGTGATGAAGTTGGCGCCGGTGTCCAGGAACCCGTTGCGCGAATACCAGTGGCCGATGCCCCAGCTCCACCGGTCGCTTGGCATGAACGTGAGTTGATGGAACGTCATGTTCAACTCACCGGCGTTGATGTCGTAACGCAACTGGGATTCGAGGACAATCCACGAACGTGGCCGGAACGAGAGGTTGGAATAAAAGTCATTGAAAGTTGACTGGCCGGCTTTTGGCCGGAGCCGCCAGTCAAGCAACACGTTCCAATCCAGCAAGGTGTCAAGCTGGCCGTCACGCTTGGTTTGAAGCGTATTGCGCAGGCCGAAACGAATCACGTTTTCGCTGTCGATGGAGTCAATGTCGTTGTAATCGGGAAATTGGATCGGCAACAGCAACAGGCTCGGCGATTCGGAATCAAACTGCGGCAACTGCGACGGGGGCGTGCTCGGGTGCGGCACAAAAACATAATTCACCGACGGCTCGATGACGTGGCGCAGACCGTCAATATCCAAAACCGAGTTTGTCGCACCGGCCCATAAGCGCGAGACCTTGAAGGAAACTTCGGTGCCGGTGTCCAAAACCTTCCGATAGGTTTCCCCGTTCGTACCGCCCGGGCCATTATCATCGCTGTAATAGGTGAACCGCCCGCCAACATGCGGCGTGATGTTAAGCCAGTCGAACAAGGTCCATGGCAGCAACAGTTGATGATAGGTGTCGGCGCGCACGGCGTCATAATTGAGCACGGGCATGGCCAGGGTGTTGGTGTCGGCAAAAATCTTGCGGTAATAACCGGCGGAACTCTCGCTCAAGTAGTAAACCGGCGTGCCCCAGATCTGCTGGCGAAGGCCGGTCAGTTTCACGTCGGGCAGCCGCTCGACCTGATCAAAGAAGGGATTGATGCGGGGCGTGGTTTCGGCGTCGAGATCCCAGTTGGCCCAGTATTTTTCGACCTCGGTGAACGTGTTCGGCTGCGGGTTCGCGGTGTAGGCGCCCTCGGCAAAATCATGCAGCACCAACGGGTCGCTCTGGTAATTCACTTGCGCCTTGAGGTTCAGGTTGGTGAACGGGGTGGCCTGATAAACAGAGTAAAACCATTGCCGATTCGAGGGGATGTTCCCGAACAGCGGCAGATTATTGGTGCTCTGGTTCGGATCCTGGTCGTGCACATAGTAATATTTGAACGCGGCCTCGCCCCAGCGGTCCAGATGCAGGTTCAATTCCGGCCCGGAGCCAACGCCCCGTTTCTCCCGATAATCCAGATGCAACCGGCCGTCCGCCGCGTCGCCCAGAAACCACGTGTAAGTGCCCAACAGATACGGCCCATAGGCACTGCGGTAACCGGGCAGGAAATTGAAATTATTCACGTGTTCACCCAGGGTGCGCCGGTAGAACGGAAAGTAGAACGTCGGCACCCCGTCCAGGAACAGCACCGCGTTCCACATCTCCACATATTTTCCGGGAACAATCTTGATGCGGCTGGCGCGAACCCGGATGGCCGGATTGCTGACATCATCGGTGGTGACATAAACGTGGCGCGCGTTGTACGTCTGGTTGCTGATGTCACCCGATAATTCACGGCCCGCCGCAAACACCGGCGGCCGGCCCGTGCGGAATTCCTCGCTCCGCATCTGGTGCGTCAGAAAATTGTAGCGGATGTGCTCGCCGACCCAGGTCATACCCCCCGATTCGATGCGCGCGTGGCCGTCGGCCGCCACCTCACCCGTCTTCTGGTTCACCGTCGCGCTGTCCGCCATGAGCGTCGAGACGCCGTATTGGACGAAAATATTCGTGCCGATGGCCGTGCCCGAAGCCATGTCATATTCTACGCTGCCTTCCGGTGCGCCCGGGATGACTTGGTTCTGTCCTTCGATCACCCAGCCCTGCTCCATTTGCGCCAGAACCGCAACGGGCAAAAGCATGGCGAAAAGAACGGGCAGGAAGATGGCGGCCCTTCGCCGCGCCGGAGTGCTGACCGGCACGGATTCACGCGAACCATGGTTGGTTTCAGGTGGCATGCACGTAACGCTGGCTACGGCCACGCAGGCGGGCGCTCTTGTCATTCGGCGCGGCCAATTAAACAAAACGAAACGAGCTTGTCGAGAGTCGAAGGACGCTAGTCGAAAGCCGGATTCAGCCGTTTCGCGACATGGCTTTGCCTTCGACCCTCGACCAAATCTATTCCTTCGGCAAAAAGGCGAACGCCACCGCGGCCACGATGCATACCAACGCAGCCAGATGGTTCCACCGGATTTTATCGCCGAAATACAGGAAGGCGAAGACGCAGAAAACCGTGAGCGTGATGATTTCCTGGATGATTTTGAGCTGGAAAGGCGAATAAACCGCGTTGCCCCAGCGATTGGCCGGCACCTGGAAACAGTATTCGAAGAACGCAATGCCCCAGCTCACCATGATGACCAGCCAAAGCGATGAGCCTTTATATTTCAAATGGCCGTACCACGCGACGGTCATGAAAAGGTTCGAACAGGTCAGCAGCACAATCGGCAGCCAGCGGGATTCGGTTAAATTCATGGCGCAAAAATGAATTTGTCCGCGAATGGTGTCAAATGAGAATCTCTTCTTGACACAATAATACAATAAACTTGACGGCGTTGTGCGCTTTCTTTAGGGTCAAGCCGCTGCTGTTGGCTTAAGCGAGCAAGCTCGCTGAGCGTTCCTCAAAATCATCAACTGATTAAAAGCATCACCCCTGAAAACTCACATGAAAAGACTATTTCTTGTGCCCGCGTTGATTGCCGGTCTGGCCTTGCTGCCGGCGGGCCGGGCGACGGCGCAAACCTTCACGACCCTGCATAGTTTTACATTCAGCGACGGAGCCACTCCCTATTCCGAATTGGTTTTATCCGGCAACACCCTTTATGGAACGGCGAGTGCCGGCGGCAATTCGGGCAGCTATAACGGCAATGGCACTTTGTTCGCCGTCAACACCGATGGCTCAGGCTTCACGAACGACTATATTTTTACGGCATATCCTCCTGGATACTATACCAACAGCGATGGAAGTGTGCCGTTTGCCGGATTGATTTTGTCAAGCAACTCCCTGTATGGAGTGGCCTACGACGGCGGTGCTTTTGGCGTCGGCACCGTGTTCGCCGTCACCACCAATGGCACGGGTTTTACCAATCTGTACTCCTTTACCGGCGGCAATGACGGTGGGGGTCCGGATGCCGCATTGGTTTTATCGAGCAACACCCTGTACGGAACGACAGCGTATGGCGGCGGCGCGAATAATGGAACGGTGTTCGCCATCAACATTAATGGTACCGGGTTTACGAACCTGTTTAGTTTCACCAACGCCAGCAGCGGCTCCGATCCGGCCGGCGTCTTGATTCTTTCGGGCAAAACCTTGTATGGGACAACGTCCGGCGGCAATGCCAGCCCGGGCACGGTGTTCGCCATCAATACCGATGGCTCAAGTTTTACAAACCTGCACCTCTTCACGGCCAATTCCGGTTTTCCTTTGTACACCAACCGCGACGGCAGCAATCCGAACGCCGGATTGGTTTTATCGGGCAACACCCTGTATGGAACGGCGCCTTCCGGCGGCAGGTTTGGCTCGGGCACATTGTTTGCCGTCAACACCAATGGCACCGGCTTTACGAACCTGTATACTTTCACGGCCACCTCCGGTTCTCCCCTCACCAACAGCGACGGAGCCACTCCGCGGGGCAGTTTGATTGTATCGGACAGCACCCTGTATGGCACGGCATACAATGGCGGCCGGTTTGGCTCGGGCACGATGTTCGCCATCAGCACCAATGGCACGGGCTTTACGAACCTGTACACGTTCACCGCAAACAGCACTGCTCCTTACACCAACAGCGACGGAGCCCATCCGAATGCCGCATTACTGTTATCGGGCAACACCCTGTATGGAACGGCATATAATGGCGGCGATCCGGGTGTCAATGTGGAATATGGCACCGTGTTCAGCCTTGCTTTGGAATCAGCGCCGCAACTGAACATAACTCCCGCCGGAACCAATGTGATTTTGACGTGGACGAACAATGCGACTGGTTTCACTTTGGAATTCACCACCAACCTGACGCCCCCGGCGATCTGGAGCACCAATTCGACGGCACCGGTCGTTGTCAGCGGCCAATACACCGTGACCAATCCCATCTCCGGTACTCAAAAGTTTTACCGGTTGAGCCGGTAGCCGGCATTTTCTCGACAAGGCCAATCAAACAGAACGTTCCCCACTGCCAGGACGCGAAGCGCGCCACGTTTTAAAAAATCCGAATCCCTGCTTGGCGTTCTTGGCGACTTGGCGGTTACACTTTCCGAGGTTTTGCAGGTTCGTTCATAATCGCACCGGAATGTTTTTCTCCGCCAAAAATTTCTTCACGTCGCCGACGGTGTAGGTGCCAAAATGGAAAATGCTCGCGGCCAAAACCGCGTCAGCCCGGCCTTCGAGCAGCACCTCGGCCATGTGCTCCAGGCTGCCCGCGCCGCCGCTGGCCACCACCGGCACACCCACGGATTCAGTGACGCGCCGCGTGATGACCAGGTCAAAGCCAGCCTTCGTGCCGTCGGCGTCAATCGAGTTCAATACAATCTCGCCCGAACCGAGCGCGACGGCGCGCTTGGCCCATTCTATGGCATCTAACCCGGTGTCCTTGCGACCGCCATGCGAGAACACGCCCCATTTGTCCGGCCCGACCTTTTTCGCGTCAATCGAAACCACAATGCACTGGCTGCCGAATTTTTCCGCGCCTTCGCGGATGAGTTCCGGCCGGGCCAGCGCACTGGAATTGATGCTGATTTTATCCGCCCCGGCGCGCAGCATGGTGAACATGTCGTCCACGGACTGGATGCCGCCGCCAACAGTGAGCGGCATGAAGCATTGGTCGGCGGCGCGCTCAATCACGTCCACCATCGTCTTGCGCCCGTGCGCGGTGGCGGTGATGTCGAAAAACACCATTTCATCTGCTCCCTGCTCGTTGTAACGGAGCGCGAGGGCGACCGGGTCGCCGACGTTGCGCAGTTCGCCCGCCTCGGCTTTGCCGAACTGGACGCCGCGCGTGACGTTGCCGCCATGCACATCGAGACACGGAATGACTCGTTTGGTGATCATGGCTTCAACTTTTCCGGCCCTCCCGGCCGGTTTCATCGGTTGGCAGTTGCAAATACTGTTTTGCGTTCGCGTAACAAATATTCCGGATCATCGGCCCGAGCAGTGAGTCGTCATTGGGAATTTCACCGTTCTCCACATCGCGCCCGATCAGATGGCACAACACTCGCCGGAAATATTCGTGGCGCGGATAGGACATGAACGAGCGGGAATCCGTCACCATGCCGACAAAGCGCGAGAGCAGGCCGAGATTTGAAAGCGCGTTGAGCTGCCACTCGATGCCTTCCTTTTGATCGAGAAACCACCAGGCGGACCCGAGCTGGATTTTGCCCGCCAGCGTCCCGTCCTGGAAATTGCCCAGCATCGACGCAAAGACGTAATTGTCCGCCGGGTTATTGTTGTAAAGAATGGTTTTGGGGAGCGCCTTTTCCTGGTCCAGCCGGTCGAGGTAGGCCGCCAGCGCGCCGGCCTGCGGAAAATCGCCGATGGAATCAAAGCCGGTGTCCGGGCCAAGCTGGTTGAGCAGCCGCGTATTGTTGTTGCGCAACGCCCCGAGATGAAGCTGTTTGGTCCAACCCTTTTCCGCGTCCAATCGTCCGAAAAAGAGCATCATGCAGGCGGAAAATTGCGCCCGTTCCTCCGGTGTGGCTGGTTTCCCTTGTTGCGCCCTGGCAAAAATCCGGGCGGCGGTCTTTTCCGGACAAAAATCCGCATAACAATGGGCCAGGCCATGGTCGGAAAGCCGGCAACCCTGCGCGTGGAAATAATCATGACGGGAACGCAAGGCATCGAGAAACTTCGAAAAGCTGCCGATTTCAATACCGCTCGCTGCGGACAACCGGCCAATCCAACGATTAAAGGATTCCGGTTGATGCACCGTCAGCGCCTGGTCGGGACGGAAGGTGGGCAGCACCCGCGTCGTCAAACCGGAGTCCCGAATGGCCTTGTGGTGGCGCAAATCATCCGCCGGATCATCCGTCGTGCATACCGTTTTGACGTTGAATTTTTTCAGGATACCCCGCGCGGTGAGTTCCGGCCCGGCAAGCTGCTCGTTGGCTTCCTTCCAGATTTGAACCGCGCTGGTCTCGTCCAGCAGCCGGTCAATGCCGAAATAGCGTTTCAATTCCAAATGCGTCCAATGATAGAGCGGATTTCGCAGCGTGTGCGGCACCGTCGCGGCCCAGGCCTGGAATTTTGCCAGCGGCGCGGCCTTCCCCGTGCAGAAGCGTTCCGCCACGCCGTTCGAACGCATCGCCCGCCATTTGTAATGATCGCCTTCCAGCCAGATTTCAAACAGGTTTTCGAACCGGCGGTTCTCCGCAATGTCCTTCGGCGAAAGATGACAGTGATAATCCAGAATCGGCCCAGCCTCGGCAAATTGATGGTACAGGTGCCGGGCCGTGCGGGTTGGCAGTAAAAAATCCTCGTGAATGAATTTCATAACACCGGCGTTGCCCCCCGCGCCGGGGCGGACGCCGCCGGCGACGCAACCGGATTCACACCCACAAACAAGGGTTTCAAGTGACGTTCGTAAAGGTTGGCGGTGACGTTTTTCGCCACCAGATCCTTATGCCTTTCCAAAGCGTCAAGATAGAGGTCGCCCATCCGGACGGCAATTTTATAACCCACGTGGATCAATTGCCGCAGATGCGGATTATAGGCCGGATTGCCCGGGTCATGGCGCAGCGCGGAGGTGAATTGTTGCGCACTCCAGCCATTGACCGTTTCCGCGGTCGGCAGTTTTTCAAAATCAACGTCAATCACCGAGGCATACGGCGCACAAAGCCCCTCCGCATGTTCCAGTGCGCCGGCGTAAATTTCCCGGGCCAGCGCGAGTCCATCGCCCCCGGCTTCCGCCAGTCCAATCACTTCCTCCAGCCAGGTCGTGCCCGCCGTCTTGAGGTGCAGGCCCGACCCAAACCGCGCCAGCGCACGGCGCATCGGCGCGTAAATGGAAAACTTGTCGCTGCCGGAATGGACGCTCAATTTCAACGTGCCCGGCAGGCCGTATTGCTTCACCGCAAAGGCAATCACGGCGAGGTCCGCATTGAACTCCCGTTCAAATTGCGCGATGTCCCCCACATAATCCACCCCCTTGTTGAAACGGCCGGTGAACTTCGGCGCAATGGTTTGAATCGGGATTTTTTCGTCGGCGATGGCGGCCAGGATGATCAACAGCTCCGTCGGCGTTTGCGGATCGTCGGTCTCGTCCATCGAGACCTCGGTGATGAATTTGCCCCCCCCTTTTAGCTCGGCGATGTGGCGGTGGATGGTTGCGGCTTCCTGCACCGCCAACAGATACTTGCCAGCCACGCGCTCCACCTCCGCCGGTGTGGTTTGCAGCGGCGATTCGATCCCGGGAATCGAAACCGTTCCCACCAGCTCGGCATGTCGCTTGATAAAAGCCGCCACCATTTTGGCGTCGGCGGGTTTCCCAATCCAATCCGCCACGTCAATCGTGTAAAAATCCGAATGCGGAATGTAACGGTCCACCGTTTGCAGCCGGATATGGTCGGCGTCCACGTGATACGGCTTTTGCCAGCGCATGGCTTTCACCGCCGCCTCCACCGCCGCCCGGGTGTCGGCTGGCTCGGAGCCCACGATGAGGTGCTCGCGGTTGGATTTGTTCCAGACCGGAGTGACGTCCGCGCCCTGTTGCGCCGCCAGAATGAAGGCCTGAAGTTGCGCCCGCGCTTGGTGGGCAAAACGGTCCCCCACCCCGAACGAAAATTGTTCCAGTTTCAACAAGTCTGCCATAAATGATCCATTGCCCGGTGCACTCCCACGATAACCGCTTCCTCCCCCCAAAATAATCACTTTCTTGGGCATAACTCCATGAGATTTTTGCACCGTCAAACCGGCGGCGGTTCCGCTGGCGGTGCAATGTGGTGGGGCGAGGCTCCTGACGAGCCGCCGCCGCTTCGCTTTGGCGCGCCGGGTCCGACCTTGGCGCGTCAAAGTAGAACGACGACGGCTTGCGGGGACGCTGAAATTGATTTACTTCGTCCGGTACTGAAATATATTGGGTTTCCACGTGCCGACGTGGCGGAATTGGCAGACGCGCTAGACTCAAAATCTAGTATCCGTGAGGATGTGTGGGTTCGACCCCCTCCGTCGGCACCATTAAACAATGGAGTTCAATTTCTTGGGGGACAGTTATATTCAGATGTGGTAGCGGTTTGCTCTTTCATGCCGCCCTATAGTGTGCGGGCCTTGCGAGCCAGATCTACAAAAATAATTTGCGCCACATCCTGCGCCAAATGCAGTTTACCGCCGACGAGTGGAACCACTGTTGAATAGAACAGATCGACGTAACGCGTGGCTAATTTTGACGCGTTCCGAAAAAACGTCTACCCTAATCGCTGGTCCAACGGTTTTGGATCGGGAATTAGAAGCATTTGCGCCATAATTTCTTTCGAAGCCAAGGTAATCAATCGAGTTCACGGTTCTTGGTTGAAATCCTGAGACGGATGAATGCCAAATTGAACGAGTTTGGCTTTCATGGTGATGCGTGAGATGCCAAGCCACCGTGCGGCTTTGGCCTGATTGCCTTGGGCCTGCTCAATGGCGCGAGCACACAATTCGCGTTCGACGGTCTCAAGCACGCGCGCATAGGCATCAGTGATTTCCTCGCGGCGCGCGGCGGCGAGCAATTCGTCCACGTATTCCCCAATAGGACGCGTCGCGGAATACGCCTTCCCGCTGTTCTTGTTCAGCGCGGTGCGGACGTGATCAAAATTGATGGTGTAACCTTGCGCGGCGATCAGGGCTTTACGCATCACATTTTCCAATTCGCGTACGTTGCCGGGCCAGGATTGCGACTGAAGAAATTCCACCGCTTCGGAATGAATTGACGGACTCGCATTGCCCAGAGCCGAACCGTGCTTGCTGAGAAAATAACGGACAAGATCGGGTATATCTTCACGGCGATTACGCAACGGCGGCAGCGTAATTGCAATTACGTTGAGACGATAATACAAATCTTCACGAAATTGCTTCTCTTTAATGGCGGCTTCAAGGTCGCGGTGAGTGGCGGCGACAACGCGGACATCCACTGAAATAGTTTCTTTGCCTCCGAGCCGTTGCAAAGTTTTTTCTTGAAGCACGCGCAAAAGTTTTGACTGCGTGCCGAGGGTCATATCGCCAATTTCATCCAGAAAAATTGTACCGTGATCCGCTTGCTCGAAACGGCCAATACGTCTTACATCCGCGCCAGTAAAGGCGCCACGTTCATGACCGAATAATTCGCTTTCCAGCAACGTTTCGGGAATCGCCGCGCAATTGATGGCGATGAACGACGCGTTGGCGCGGTCGCTATGCTGATAAATTGCGCGTGCAATTAATTCTTTGCCCGTGCCGGTTTCGCCGCGGATTAAAATACTGACAGGCTTGGCGGCGACGCGGCCAATTTCCTTGTAGATTTTTTGCATGGACTGGCTCTGGCCGACGAGCGCGTCGCGACTTTGGCTGACTTCGCCCAGGCCGATCGGTTCAGACATACGGCGATTGCTGTCGGCGGCTTTGTGAACCAGTTTGATCAATTGCGGAATGTTAAACGGCTTGAGCAGATAATCATACGCACCAAACTTCATCGCTTCGATGGCGGTTTCGGTGGTGCCAAATGCAGTGACAAGAATAATTGGCAGGAGCGGTTTGGCCATGTGCAGTTGCCGAACGAGTTCCAAACCGTTCAAACCCGGAAGTTTCAAATCGGTGATGACTACGTTGAATGAGTCTTTTACGGCGCGCGCCAAGCCGTCATTGCCGCGTTTTTCAATTTCAACAACATGGCCTTCCGCGACCAGAACTCGTTGCAGAGTATCGGTGATGCCAGAATCGTCTTCGATCAGCAAAATTCTTGTGGCCGCGTTCATTCAGCTTGCGGCAATACGATACCAAAAGTCGTGCCGTGATGCACCTGCGTTTGATACTGGAGCGCGCCGCCATGTTTCTGAACGATGCTTGACGCAATGGACAATCCCAATCCCGTGCCGGTGTCTTTCGTCGTGAAAAACGGATCGAACAATCGCTTTTCAATTTCGGCGGGAATGCCTTTGCCAGTGTCGGCCACTTCGAGGATGACCACGTTGATTTCCGCATCGCCGATGCGCTTGCGATCCTGGCGCGCGCGCAATTTGACCGTGCCGTTTTGACCAATGCTGTCGGCGGCGTTTTGAACGAGGTTGGTCAGCACCTGTTCGATTTGCGCGGCATCCACGCGGATTTGCAATGGCGGGGACGTTTCCAAAATAAGTTCAATGTTGGAACGGGCGAGTTGCGGCTCGAGGAATTTTTGGGTTTCCGCCAAAATCATTTCCGCCGGAATAGTTGCCAGTTCCGGCTCGGTCGGCCGGGCGAACTGGAGAAAATCATTTACGATCCGCTCCAGACGGAGAATTTCCCGCTCCACAAGTTTGGCGTCGTCATGTTCTTGCGAACCGGGTTGAAATTTCTTTTGTTGAATGTAAAGCGCGGCTTTGATCGCCGTCAGCGGATTGCGAATCTCGTGCGCCACGCCCGCCGCGAGCATTCCCAAAGAAGCCAGCTTCTCATGACGCTCGACGAGCGACTGGCTTTCGACGAGCTTGACGCGCAATGGAGCGATCATTTCACGATAAACCACGCCGGCCAGCGCCACGCCAAATACAAATAATAAAATGAGCGAGCCAAGCACCGACCAGCGGAGTTGCGTGAGCGTTTGGTTCGCGTGCGCGAGCATCTGCGTGCGCGAATCATAGTGCGCCTTGCCCAACGTCAATCCCAGATCGGAGAGATGCTGTGACACTGTGCGCAACGGACTAAAGTCGGCCAACGTCGCGCTCTGCTGGCCGAGTGATTGTATCTTCATCTGCAAATTGAAGGCGACCCGCAGGTAGTCATCGTAAGCGACATCAATTTGTTGTAGTGCATCTTTTTCGCGTTGCGTGGTCAATTTGGGTTTCTGCTCGTTAATCCAGCCGTCGACCTTGTGGCTGGCAGCGACGAATTCGTTCCAGACCGCCGGATCGTGATCGGTTCCATAGCGCTGCAACGTGTTGTTCAGTTCGCGCAACGAGTCACGGAATTCATCCGCGATCCGGAAACTTTCAAAATCAACCTGGCTCAAACGGTCGCGCAATTCCGCCGCCTGCCGTTGCGAATTCAAGGTTGCCAGAACAATCAACGCACCCATCAGCGCCACGAACAACGCGAGCGCGACCAACCTAAATTTGATTCCGAATTTCATCAGGAACTAAAAAACTTAACGGATGCGAAAGTGGCTGGCCATAAGAACCAGCCGCCGATTCATGCAGCGCTGAAAGCACAAACCATGCACATGCGGAGTTTTCCTAAAAACTTCTGCTTCACATTGAAAACGCGGATTTAATTTCATTTCCAATTGAGCTCATCAAGGCAATATGCAAAGAGCATTTGCAGTTCAGCATATTTACTTTGCAGTCGGATTCACGCGTAATCTCTTGAAAACGGAAAATTCGTTGAATTGCAGGCGTGGCCGATTCAATCCGACGTTGGCATGGTCTTCGCTAAAGCCATTGAACGAAATTTTTTTATGAAAACAAAAGACTTTTTGGCTGAAGCTAAAACCGACCAGAGCGAAAACGTGAAATCTGCGGAGAATCGAATCTTGGTCGTGGACGATGATTCTTCCGTGCGCGAAATGTTGACGCGCGTTCTGATCGGCGAGGGCTATTTGGTCAGCGCGGCGGCTGATGGCACATCCGCGCTCGAAATCGCCGCCTCGACAAAAATTGATCTCGTGCTGCTTGATTTGAATATGCCGGGCAAAAGCGGCTGGGACACTTTCGAAAGACTTACGGCGGGAAATCCTTTGCTGCCAGTGATCATTGTCACAGCCAGGGTAAACCAACTCTTCACCGCGATGGGTGCGGGAGTCGGAGCGTTGCTGGAAAAACCGCTTCATTTTCCAAAGTTGCTGCAGACCATCCAGCAACTGCTTGCCGAACCCGCTGAATCACGGCTTGCCCGCATGGCGGGTGATCGTTTCGCGGACTTCCATTATGTGCATGGGCAGCGCAGAGAACAGAAAAGACAAAAGCAATGAATTTGAATGCCAACCAAGGTTGAAAATGTCTGAATCAACGTCAACCTCTAGTCCAGCGCGCCCAAACGATCCTGACAAATTGCCACCCAAGCCGGTGTCCGGCAGAAAACGTCGCCGTTGGATTTGGGTTGTGGTTGCGTTGGCAATAGTTCTTGCAGTTGGAGGAATTTTCCTTTTGCGACATCGGGGACAATCACAATCAGAAATACAATCAACACGCGGACGAGGAGGTTCGAATTCGGCAACCATCGTAGTCAGTTCGGCGACGGCACAACAAGGCGACATCGGAATCTATGTAAACGCGCTCGGCGTCATCACACCCCTTAATACGGTGTCCGTGAATAGCCGCGTGACGGGGCAGATCGTGAAAGTGAATTATCAGGAAGGGCAATTGGTTCACGTCGGCGATCCGCTGGTGGAAATTGATCCGGGACCGAATCAGGCGGCGTTGACTCAAGTTGAAGGACAACTTGAGCGTGATACTGCACTGCTCGAAGATGCCAAGCTCGATTTGGAGCGTTACCAAGAGGCGTTCGCGAGCAATGCGATTCCCAAGCAACAATTTGACACGCAACTCGCAACCGTTCATCAATACGAAGGCACGGTGAAATTGGATCAAGGCCAGCTTGATAACGCCAAAGTGCAACTCGCTTACTGCTACATCACCGCGCCGATTTCTGGCCGCGTCGGTTTGCGTTTGGTTGACGGGGGCAACATCGTTCAAGCGAGTGCCACGAATCCACTCCTCGTCATTGCCGAACTTCAACCGATCGCCGTGATTTTCAACGTCGCGGAAGATGATCTGCCGCA
>JBEKKN010000044.1:0-21639 GCA_050010675.1 Verrucomicrobiota bacterium
CCGGACAAAAGTTGAATCTCCTGGCGTCAGGACGGCGACAAGTCGGAAACTTTGGGAGCCTGGGGCGGCACCGTCGTCATCACGTTGACGATCTTTGGAGGAAAAGCGGGCGGTTTGGTGAGTGCGGGCGCGCCATGGGTGAGCACCCGCAACGGGTTGGTGGGCGTGGCGGTCGCGTTCGTCAAGGCGGCCCGAGGGCTGGTTGGCGCCGTAAACTGATTTTTCGGAAAGCCTGAACCATTCGTAGAAACACCAACAGCCGCTGAATGGGTTGCCCCACTTTGGTGCCCGGTAATGGCGCGTTCCAGGGTGTCCTTGAGGCCTGAATACATCGTATTGGTCACCGCGTCGAGCTGCTGGCGGGCCTCGGCATAACGTCCGGCCAGCATCTTGATCCTGGCCAGATGAATGTAAACGCCCTCGCGCTCGATGTCGTCATGGGCGATGTGCAGCGTGTTGGTCCAGGCCACCAGCGCGTCGTTGGTGCGGAGCGGGTGGATGCCGTAATAGCCTTCCGCGTATTCGGTGGCGAGTGGGAAATTATCCGGATCCAGTTGCATGGCCCGGCGGTAGAGCGCGAGCGACTTGTCAAAAACCTGCTCCTCATCAAGGTGGTAAAAGGTCTTTGCATCCGTACGATACAGATAAACCGTGACCGCGAGATTCTGATAATAAACCGACTCATTGGGGTCTATTTCAATGGCTTTGGCAAAGTACGCGAACGCGTTGGTGATGGGGCCGTATTCGCCGTAATAGTTCCCGAGATTGTTCCAGGCGGCCGGATTTTTGGGGTCCAGCTGCAGGGCCTTTTCATTTTGGAGTTTTGCGGCATCCTCGTCGCCGATGTTGTTCAGGAAACTGGCATAGGCCAGGTGTCCCCGGGCGAAATCCGGGTGGCGCCGCAAGAAATCCTCGTAGTTTTTCCGGACGACATTCAGCCGGGCCAGGATGCGCGCATTCAACTCCGTCTTGGATTCTCCCGCGCCCTGGGCCGTAAAGGCATTGTTGTCACGGATCCATTTGTCCACCTCGGCCATGGCCGCATCATCATCGGTCATCAATGGCTCCAGTTCCTTCTCCGCCGGGTCGTTGGGATTGGGAAGGTTGACCGAGAGACCGGCATTCTGCTGAATCAAATTGCTGACGGCCTGCGGCTGGTTGGTGGCGAGCAAGGCGCCTACCAGGCCGATGAGAAGCTCATTCATGCCGGGAGCCTAGGTGTGTTGGAATCGCGAGTCGAGGCGGAAGGCAATGGCCGGTCACGTCACCATGGCCAGCCAGCCGAGCAACCCGGCCAGCGCGGCCAGGGTCACCGGAATGCCCAGCCGGGCAAAATCCCAAAACGAAATTTTGATGCCCAGCTCGCGGGCTTGTTGAACCACGATGATATTGGAAATGCTGCCCATGATGAAGAGGCTCCCGCCAAAGCTGTTGGCCAGTGCCAGAATGTAAGCGGTGGCCGGCTGCGAGAGGTTGACCACTTTGAGCAGCAGCATCACCGCCGCCGAGTTGTTGATCAGGTTGGACAAGGCCGCGGTCGCCAGGGTCAGGGTGGCTGGTGCGTTGAGATCAAAGCTGCGATGGGCCAGCCATCGCACGGCTTGATCGCCGCATCCGGTGGACTCAAAAGCGCCGGTCACCACAAACAATCCCATGAACAAAACCAGAATGGGCCATTCCACCAGACCCAGTAAATCTTCGGTGCGAAACCGGGTGCTGGCCAGGTGGATCCCCGCGGCGGCCAGCGCAATGACCTCCTTGGGCAACGACGAAAAGAACAGGCCGACGACCACGGCCAGAATAATCAATCCCTTGATGGTGTGCGTCCGGTTGAACGGGCGGGGTTGGGGGTTTGATTCCCCGGCCACGGTCAAGGTGGACCGGAGGTTTTTCCGTGAAAGCAGCCAGATGATTCCATAGGCGGCGGCCATGGCGACAGTGACCGGTACGGCGCTCCAAAGCAAATAATGGCCAAAGCTCAGGTGCGCCACCTGTCCAATCATCATGTCTTGCGGATTACCGATGAGGGTTGCCGCCGCACCGAGGTTGCTGGCGATGGCCAGCGCAATCAGATAGGGGACGGGATTGAGCTGCTGGCGCAACAACGCGGTGCCGGCCACAGGCGCAAAAACGTAGCATACGATGTCGTGGTTCAGAAACGCGGAAAGGCCGCCGGTGACCAGCATCAGCACGAGCAGGAACCGCGCGGGATGCCCCAGCCGGGCCGAGATGCCGCCAGCCACCAGGTCGTAGAAGCCCGACAGGCGGAGTTGTGCCGAAATGACAAAAAATCCGAACAGTAAAAAAATGGTGGGCCAATTGATCCAGGCCACCACATCGTTGGTGGAGACACCGCCAAAGATAATCAGGGCGATGGCGCCGAGCAGGGCAATGCCGATGCGATTGAGTTTCAAACCGGGTACACGCCCGACGGCCATCCCGACGTAAGTGATGGCAAAAATCGCCAGAATAACGGGCCGCTGGGAAAAACCCGCGGGCGCGGTGGCCAGCAGGCCGGTCATGGCAGAGAATCCATTTTATTTTAGGAGATGTTTGCGGATGGACCGCAATTCCTGGCGGTGCGCCCTGCTGGTTTTAGGATAATTCAGCTTCAACGATTGCAATGTGTCGAGTACGACCTGCGAAATAATGAGCCGGGCATTTTCCTTGTCGTCCGCGGGAACGACATGCCACGGCGCATGTCCGGTGCTGGTCGCGCCGAGGCAGGCTTCATAGGCCTTCATGTAATCTTTCCAGAATCTCCGTTCCACGATGTCGGCCTGGCTGAATTTCCAGTTTTTTTCAGGGTTGTCAATGCGTTCGAGAAACCGCCGGCGCTGTTCGTCCTTGGACAGGTGCAGGAAAAATTTGATAATGCGGGTGCCGTTGCGGTGCAGGTGTTTTTCCAGGTCGAGAATGGAGCGATACCGTTTTTCCCAGACCGTTCCTTTATCCAGCAGTTCCGCTGGAATCTTTTGGGCGCGAAGCAGTTCCGGATGCACGCGCACGATGAGCACCTCCTCATAATAGGAGCGATTGAAGATGCCAATGCGTCCACGTTCCGGCAGACGGCAGGTCGTGCGCCAGAGAAAGTCATGTTCCAGGTCATCGGCATTTGGCTGTTTGAAACTGAAAACCTCGCAACCCTGCGGGTTGATGCCCGACAACACGTGTTTGATGGCGCCGTCCTTGCCGCCGGCGTCCATCGCTTGAAAAATCAACAGCACGGCGTACTGGTTCCGGGCATACAGCAGGTTTTGTTGCCGGCTCAATGACCGGGTGTGTTCGGCGAGGATTTTCTGATAGTGTTCCTTTGATTTGTAGAAGGATTTGACCCGGGTCGGCCATTTCCTGAGTTTGACCTTTTCGCCTTCGCGAACGCGGAATTTTTGAGGCTCGATTTTCATGGGTTGGCGACCGGCTTTGAAGAATAATAGCCCACCCGCCGGTGTCGGTTCAACACCGCTTTGTGATCCATTTTTGCGCCGAGCCTGCGGCCGGCCAGCCGGGCTCAAACCACCTGCCGCATCATATTCTCGCTGCCAAAGGGATTGGGCGCGCGGAGAATGCATTCGGGATCATCCTGCCACTGACCGTCCACAAGAAAACGATAGAGGTGCGTGCCCGGTGACAATTCCACCGCGGTCCGCCAGACGCCGTCCAGGCCTTTACGCAAGTTGATGGGGCGCTCCTGCCATTGCGTGAAATCGCCCACCAACTGCACGCTGGCTGCGTCCGGTGCGGTGAACGCGAAGGTTTGGTGCCGGCCGTTTTGATTGCTTTTGGTATATGATTTTTTTGCCATAGTCTTTTCCTTTCCATGCGCGATAACACCGCGCCCTGAGACTTTGCCGGTCTTGCGATTCAAAAAATCCCGGTCCAACCAATAGCTCCCTTTTCAGACAATGACACGGAGTGAACTCAACCGTTTTGCGGGTGTTTCGTCCACCCCGTGCCGCTGCGACGGAAATCCCGCCGCGGCAAATTCTGTCCTTCGCAAAATCAGCTTTCGCCGTCTGAACCCTAATCCCCCAACCGTGCCAAAGCAAATCTCAAGACGAACTTATTCGTTGATGCCCCAATGGTGTGGGACGGGCGGCCGTTCGGTGAAGGCCGGTCGCGCTGTCGGTGCGTCCATTGGCTTCCGTTGCTGCCAACGGTGGAATGAAGGCGCCGAATGCCGGCTATTCCGAACGATGTGGTTTCCCAGGAGCGTCAAGTCATGCGCTGCGGTAAACGCTTTGATTTCATTCCAAAACATTGACTGAGAATGACTTTTGACTGTACCGAGAGCCAGCACGGCGGCGTCCTTGACCTGCCGGTGCTTCGCCCAATTTCTCAGCCAGTTCAATAGTTCCGTTTTTGGCGAAGGAACGCGAACCAGGGCAAGCACGATCAAATCCGCTTTTGCCGCCACGGCCACCGTGAGCGCCGCCAGTGCCGGTTGTTTCAGGACATCGCAGCGCCATGGTTTGATGTCCAACGGCACGCCGGTATCGGTGCGGCGGGCGACGCGTTCCAACAACGCCGTGGCATGCGCAGCGGAATCAAAGTCATCGTAAATGATCACGGCCTTCAAAATCATGTTGAAAGGCCCCTTTTTGGTTATGGTCATGGCACTCATGGTAAACGCACCTCTTTTATTTCTATGTACGACACCGCCGGCATGAAATCGGTTCAACCATGTGAATAATTATTTGGAAAAATATTCGGCACCAAACCGACGCAGGTTTGCTTCGTGCTTCCGGTGGAGGAAAGAGAGAGGAATCGCCCCATTCTACGGTCCGCGCGGCCTTGACGCGACGGATGTGTCAAACTGCTCTCATCACGCCCCAATGAACGTCGAGACGATTACCGTGATAAAGTGTTGCGGCCTTCACGAGCACCCCGGCTCCGAACCGTCGGCCGCAGGTGGGGTTCTACCTGGGCGTCATGCCGCGATGGATTTTAGGCGGCGGATGAATGTTGATGATCTTTTTTGAGCCGCCACACGATTTTGGGCGGCAGAATTTTCATGCACCGTGCGGGCGCCACGAAATCAATCTCACCGGCTTCAGGCAGGTGCAAAGCGCGGACTTGGGGCGCGTGGTCGTTGTCGGGGACGCGAACAAACGGCAGTTTGGTTTTGGCGGGCGGTATATGAGGTCGGAGCGCTTGCCCAATGCGAACGCCAGGCCGGCCTTGATTTCGCATCGATGCGGCACGACCATGCGCGCCTCGAAGCCGTGCGGTTCCTCGATGGCCACGATGGCGAAACATTGGGGGCGATCTGGTCGGGGCACCGGAATTTGATTACCCTGCGGGGTTGCCGTGCCAGCAGGTCCAACCCGCTACACGCTCCGGCGGCATGGCAATCGCTTGCAAACCATGAGGTTTGAAGCGTCATGCAGAACCGGCTGCAGGCAACTGGTTCCGCGGACGCCTCGAGGCAGGCCCTTTGCTCGAACAGAAAGGCGGTAACCCGCGCGATGACGCCGGTCTTGTCACGACTGATGACAGTGACGGTGGCAAATTGCCTCATTTTTGGTCGCGCCGAACGTACCGGTTTATTAGCGCCGGGGCGCAACTTTTTTGCATCATGGTTGTTGGTATAACCAGGTAAAAACTGAACGACTTAAATGGGTTTTAGCTCGGTAAAAAATCTGGTCGCCTCGGTTGCCGAAACGACTCCCGGTCAATTCGACGACTGGCGCAAGGCGTGGCGCGCGGCGGTGGACAACGGCTCCGCGGAGTCGTTGTTGTCGTTCATTGCGCGCGAGCGGGGCCAGGCGGAGGACGTCTTCCTGCAACGACTGGCGGATGCGCTCGGCTGGCCGTATGTGGATTTGCACAAGCACACCATCCCGCCGGAGGCGCGGAACAAACTGTCCACGAAGGTGGCCTTCCAATATTTCGTTCTGCCCACAGCCGTGAGCGACGCCGGGTTGCAGGTGGTGGTCAGCGATCCGTTTGACGCGGCGATGATGAATGCGGTGCGGTTTGATGCGCACTGTCCGGTGCAATTCGCCCTGGCGCCGAAGGCCGAAATCGAAAAGTCGCTGAAAAAATACTACGGCGTCGGCGCCGAGACCCTGGACGAACTCGGTGAGAACGAACCCATGGAGCTGGAAATTGCCAGTGACAAGGAAATCACCGAGGACGATCAGGAGGCGAGCGTCATCAAGTTCGTCAACCAGATCATTTGGGAGGCGCACAAGGATCGCGCGACGGACATTCATTTCGAACCGGCGGAGGACGAGCTGCGGATTCGTTATCGCATCGACGGCATTTTGCATCAGACGCCGATGCCGCCGCAACTGAAGCGGTTTCAGGCGGCGCTCATTTCGCGCATCAAGGTGATGAGCGGCATGAACATCTCCGAAAAGCGCCTGCCCCAGGACGGCCGCATCAATGTCCGCATCAAGGGCGAGGAAATTGACATCCGGGTCTCGACCGTGCCGACGGTTTATGGCGAGAGTGTTTCCCTCCGCCTGCTCACGCGCGGGAAAATTTTTCTGAGCCTCGACAAGCTCGGATTCGCACCACAAGACGAGGCGATCATACGCGAAATCATCGTCAAACCGCACGGGATTTTTCTCGTCACCGGCCCGACCGGTTCGGGCAAATCCACGTCGCTCTACGCCTTTCTGAGCGCGATTAATTCCGTGCACAAACGCATCATCACGATTGAGGAGCCGGTCGAATACGAACTCAAGGGCATCAATCAAATCGCCGTGCGGCCGGACATCGGCCTGACCTTTGCCATGGGTTTGCGCCATATCCTGCGGCAGGATCCCAATGTGATCATGGTGGGGGAAATCCGTGATCTCGAGACGGCGGAGATTGCGATTCGGGCGTCGCTGACGGGCCATTTGGTATTCAGCACGCTGCACACCAATGACGCGCCGAGCGCGTTCACGCGGTTGATTGACATGGGCATTGAGCCGTTCCTGGTGGCGTCCTCGGTGGAAGCGGTCATGGCGCAACGCCTCATCCGCACGATTTGTCCGTCGTGCAAAACGGAGCAGAAGGTGGAGCGCAGTTACCTGCAAAAAATCGGCTTCCCCGAAAATGAAATCGACACCGCAAAATTCTGGCTCGGCGCCGGATGCGAGGATTGCCGGCAGCTCGGGTATCAAGGACGCAAGGGGATTTATGAATTGCTCATTCTCAACGAAAACATGCGCCCGTTGATTTTAAACCGCGCGCCGGCGTCAACCATTGCAGCCAAGGCCATCGAACAGGGAATGCGCACGTTGCGCACCGACGGCTGGAACAAGGTGAAAGGCGGTGAAACCACCATCGAGGAGGTTCTGCGCGTCACCCAGATCGAAGAACACATGGACGCCCTTGTGGGGGATGCCAAAACCGAAATGTGGGTCAAGACGTGAGCTCGACCCCGCCACTGCGACACTTTTTCTGATATGGCCCGCTGGCAATACTGCAACATCCTCCACGTCGGCCCCGACGCGTGTCACCTCTGGCAATTTGATGCCAAGGGTGACGGCTTCGCGCTCAACCGCGAGCACGCGGGCGCCGCCGGTGAACCGTTGCCGTTCCATCTGGCGGCCAAGTCGTGGCGCTCCTTGTGGCAACCCCGGTTGAACATTGCGTGGCTGCCGCCGGAAAACGTTTTTCTGCGCGTCATCGAGCTGCCCCGGAGCAACTTTGAAGAGACGCTGGCCATGGTGGAGTTGCAGTTGGAAAAGTTGTCGCCCCTGCCGGTGGCGCAAATCGCCTGGATGATTCACGTCCTGCCGCGTGCGACCGACAATTTACAAACGGTCATTGTGGTCATTGCCGCCCGCCATGCGGTCGAGGAATTTCTCGGCAAACTGGAAGGTCAGGGTTTTCTGGCCGACCGGCTCGAGGCGCCCATGTTGGATGAGTTGGAAGTCACCCCGACGACGGAGGACGGCGCCTGGATCTACCCCGCTGCTTATGCCGGGCAGAATGTCGCGCTGGTGGCGTGGTGGTTCGGTGGCACCTTGCGGAATTTAAGTTTTGTGGTTTTGGCGCAGACCGGAGACCGTGCCAAAAGCCTGCAGGAACAGCTGGCGCAACTGACCTGGGCCGGTGAATTGGAAGGCTGGCTGGGTGCAACGCCAAACTGGCATCTGGTGGCCGACGGCGCGGTGGCTGCCGAATGGGAAGGCATCCTGCACGCGAGCCTGGGCGAGCCGGTGGCGGTGACCCGGCCGCTGCCCTTTGTGGAACTGGCCGCGCGCACGGCCCGGCGTTCCGCCCAAAGCGATGCGCGGGTCACCCTGTTGCCCCCGGAGTTTTCCACCCGCTATCATCAGCAGTTAGTGGATCGGTTATGGCTGCGCGGCCTGGCCACCGCCGGAATTTTGTATGTCGTCGCCGTGATCATTTATTTTTGTGCGGTGGGTTTTCTCTCCTTTCAGACGGGCAAAGCCGAGCAGGTGGTTGCCGGACTGAGCGGCAGTTACACCAACGCGCTGCAACTCCAGGCGCGTTACCAGGTGCTCCAGGAACGGCAGGATTTGAAATACGCGGCGCTGGATTGCTGGAAAATCGTCGCCGAGCAGTTGCCGGCGGGAATTTCACTGCAACGGATGAGTTTTGCCGACGGCCAGCAGTTATCCCTCAACGGTACGGTTCCCTCGGATCAGATCGCCCGGATCACCGATGGTTTTTATGACGCGGTTCGCAAGGCGAAGCTGGATGGTAAACCCATGTTCGATACGGCCGGCGGGGAAGACCTCACCTACCGCCAAATGGCGAATGCGGTGAACTGGCAATTCTCGCTCATGCTCCGGCACAAGCAGGAGCAGGAGGGCGCGCCATGAAAAAATTCTTCGCGCAATTACGTCCCCTGGAGCGCCGGCTGGCGGTCGCGGTCCTGGTTGCCCTGTTTCTCGTGTTGAATTACATTTTCGTCTGGCCGCACTTCTCCGATTGGAGTGACTTGAAGTATCGCCTGGCGGAAGCCCGGCGCAAACAGTCACTGTATCAGACCACCATCGCGCAGGCGGGCAATTATCGGGCTTTGGTAACCAAAATGGAAGGCGAAGGCGGTGCGGTGGCGCCGGAGGACCAGGCCATCAATTTTCTCCGCACCATTCAGTCCCAATCCACGCGGAGCGGCGTCGGCATTGTCAGCATGTCCCGACAGTTGACCCGCACGAATGAATTTTTTGTCGAGCTGACGCAAAACATCAATGTCGTTGCCGACGACCAGCAGCTGGTGGATTTCCTTTACAAGCTCGGTTCCGATGCTTCGATGATTCGCGTGCACGATCTGGAACTGCAACCCGATCCGGTGCACCAGCATCTCAACGCCAACATCCAGCTGATTGCCAGTTATCAAAAAGCCTCGGCCAGCGACAATTTGAAGAACTCAACCGCACAACCGAAATGACTGTGAAAACGACCACGCTCACCCTGCTCATCCTTTTAACCGGCCTGGGCCTCCCTGCGCAGATGCCGCCCACCTTGCGTCCTCCCGGTTCGGCGGCGCTCAACCCTGCGGGCGGCATGGCGGCCAACCCGTCGGCGGCGCCATCGCCCGCACCCTCGGTTGCCGGGGCGACCCCTCCGGCCGCGGCGGCGGAAACTTTGGTTCAGCCCGGCGAAATCAACTTTCAAGGGGTGGACGTGGATCAGGTTCTCGATGTTTATTCGCGGTACGTGGGGCGCACCCTGTTGCGGGCGGGTTTACCCCAGGTAAAAATCGTCCTCACCACGGAAACTCCCCTTACCCAAAGTGAAGTAATTCAGGCGTTGCAGGGCGTGCTGGCGCTCAATGGCATCGCGCTGATCAACGTTGGCGACAAATTTGTGAAGGCGGTGCCGGTGGCCCAAGCCGCCACGGAAGGCGCGGCGTTCAGTGACCAATCCGCCAACCAACTGCCGGACGTTGGCCAATACGTTACCCACATCGTCCAGTTGAAATATATCAAACCGAGTGAAATGGCCCCTGTATTGCAGCAGTTCGCCAATATTCCCAATGGGGTTTTCCCGATCGATAGTAATGGAATTTTAATCATTCGCGACTATGCCGAAAACGTCAAGCGGATGCTGGAATTTATCACCAAAGTGGATGTGATCGTGCCGGAGGAATTCGTCTCGGAGGTGATTCCGATCAAATATGCCATGGTGGACGACATCGCCAACGCGTTGAACAGCTTGGGCGGCTCCAGTTCGTCCATCGGCAATGCCACCACTCCCAGTGGCGGGGGGCGTCTTGGCGGCGGCGGTGGCGCCGGAAACCAGTTTCAGCCTGGTGGTGGCGGTGGTCTTAACCAGTCGGGTCAGGGGCGCCCCTTTGGATCGGCCGCGGGCGGAGCCGGCGGTTCGGGCAACACCTTCAGCCAGCGATTGCAGTCCATCATTCAACGGGCCTCGGCGGGCGGGGGCGCGGACCAGTTCCAACTGCTCGGGCCAACCAAAATCATCGCCGACGAGCGGGCCAATTCCTTGCTGGTCTATGCCACGCAGCAGGACATGAAGATGATCAAGGACATCGTCGCCAAACTGGACGTATTGCTGCCGCAGGTGCTGATTGAATCGGTCATCATGGACGTGTCGCTGGGCAATTCCTGGAATTTTGGCGTGTCGGTGGCGCAAAATCCAAAAAGTTTTAATGGCGGCACGCCGCCCAACTCTGTTTCCGGCGCCGGCGGTTTCAATAACGGCCAGTCGTTCTTTGATTTTGTGAACAGCACCCTCGGTACCAACGCAACCCCTATTTCCAACTCGGCTTTCGGCAACAGTTTGGGGAGCGGCCTCAGCTATTTCGGGAACATCGGGCCGACATGGGACGTGGCCGTGGCGGCGGCGGCGGCGGACAATTCAGTTTCCATCGTCCAACGCCCGCGCATTCAGACGTCGCAGGCCAAGGAAGCGCAGTTCTTTGTCGGCAGCACGGTGCCTTATGTCACCAGCGTCTATTACAACAGCGGCATTGGCGGCGGCCCCAGTTCCTCCTATTCGCAATTACAGGTGGGTATTTCGCTGGATGTCACCCCGTTCATAAATCCGAACGGCCTCGTGGTGATGGACATCAGCCAGGAAATCGACGATTTCAATGGCAGCACATTTATCCAAGGCGTGGGTAATGTCCCCAACACCGACAAACGCTCGCTTTCGTCCGAGGTCGCCGTCCGGGATCGCGACACCATCATCCTGGGCGGCTTCATCCGCTCGGAAAAGGACAAGAATCGAAGCGGGGTTCCCGTGCTGCAAGACATCCCGATTTTGGGCAATCTTTTCAGCAGCCGGACCAGCAATAAAACCCGCAGCGAACTGCTGGTGCTCATGCGTCCGACCGTCTTAAAAACTCCGGAATTGGCCGCCGCCCAAACCGTGACGGAGGAACAGCGGTTGCCGGGCATTTCCCGGGCCGCGGCGGAGGAAGATATCGAACAGCGCAAAGCCGAACAGGCGGAGCAAAGGCGGGAACGTTTGCAGTCGCGGAATACCTCGCAGCAGCTCGCGCCTCCTTCCGAGGCCCCTGCCCCGGATGCGGTAGTGGTCCCTGATTCGAGGCCGGCACCGGCAGTCGTGCCGGAGCCAACCCCCGCAGAACCGGCGCCGGGCCAGCCGGCGTCACCCCCGTCTCCGCCCCAGAACAATTTGTTTCAGCCGGTCACACCGGAAGGCTACCCGCAAACCAACGCGACGACCCAACCCAATCTGTAGCCCGCACATCTTTGGCCGTTACTTTAAGGGCAACGCGCTGTTACCAGCGCCACTGGAAAGGATGTCCTCTAGGCTGCGCAGGGGGTGTAGTGGCGTCAGTAGAAATTTGGGGAGGTAAACCGGATCGCTCTGCGGTTGCTGGAGGGTGCCGGTGATTCGGTATTCAAACAGTTTGCTGACCGGCCATAACGCGGTGCTCAGGAGGGGGCCAACCACCCAGGTGTCGCGCAGCAATTGGGCGGTGACGCGGGCGTTCACGCGACTTTTCAAGTCCACCGTGCCGGCATACTGCATCCGCATCATCGTTGAACGAATTTCCAGATCATCTGAATAGATGACGCCGTTGGTCATGCCAAATCGTGCTGCCGCATCCGTCGCGCGGCTGCTGCCCAGACCGGGCATGAACGTGTTCAGTACCGGCGACAAAATGCCAAAAATGGGGACATCCCAAAGCAACCCGTCGTGCAGGTTGGCCTGACCATAGCCATTCCAAGTGCGCCAGTCTTCCGAGTTGGCGCTCGTCATGACAAACCGCCCGCTCAACACGCCCTCCAGGTGATTGGTTGGCGACGACAAGTCCGTCGCCAGCAAATGCACGTTCGCGTTTCTGACACTGGCGATAAATTCAAAATCCGCCCCCGCTCTGGGGCGAAAATCAAAATTGGCAAAACCGGCGGCGTCCCCGCCATAGAACGCTCCCGCCAGATTTGTCAAAATCAACGTCTGGCCCAGCCAGTGGATCTTTCCGGTGACGCGTGAGGTTTTGACCTTCAGGCATTCGAGGGGCACCCCTTCCGCTTCAAACCACAAATCCGCGTCGTCCGTGCCGCGCAAAGGCGCATAACCATTCACGTGCGCCGGGCACGGCAGCCCGAAATGATATGGTTTCATGACCTCGCCAACTTTGGGCCCAATGGCGCGCGCCACCGCGCGCGGATCGGCGGTACTGAAACCGTTGGTGAAGTAAATCCGCCACGAATTGAAATCCACCGCAATGCCATCGGCGGCCATCGTTTGCGGACCGGTTTGCAGGCGCGGCCGGAACAATTCAAGAACCCGGTTGGTGTACTGGAAGGCGCTTTCGACGCTGCCCACCGTTTCGCCGCGAATGGTAAAATTTGTCAGCGCCAGGTCTCCCGTGGCACCCAGGCTGTCATTGTCGTACAGGCGCCCCCATACGTCCGCCTGCAACGACAATGGCTGGGTGAAAGAAAAAAGTTCCGGGACCCGTTTGGCCTGGTTCGAGGCCAGGAGAGGCCCGAGGGCGTCCAGGGCCAGCACGCCTTGCACCCGCCAGTGATAACACTTGGTGGCGTCGTCCTCGACATCGGCCAGGTTCAACTTCCCTTCCGGGCGCGCCACGGTCAGGTGCGGCAACCGCCAGACGAGGTTGGAGTAGGAAAAGCTTCCCTGCGCCGAGTCCACGGCAATGCCGCGAAAAGTACCGTTGGTCGCGGCGAATTCACCGGCGAGCCGCAGGGTGGGTCGCACCTCGGCGCGCCAGTTGGGCTGGCGGTTCGTCCACGCCGGCAAAATCAGCGAACCCCCGGCCTGCCAGGCGGGCGGCGGTCCCCAGGAAAATTGCGCCAGCCAATCCCGGGTCTTCTCCGTCAACAGCGCCGCAATCGCGGGCGGATCGAGACAGGACAAATTGGTGAAGGTGCACTCGCGGGTACTCACGTTCAATCGCAGGTCCGCGCTCAGCCGGCCGCCCCCCAGTTCGGCGGACAAATTGGTGATGGCCAGATTCGGTGCGCGCCAGGATCCGGCACACTTGACCGTCCGGGCATTCAATGGTTCCGATTCCAAATCTGCCAGTTGAGCGGTCCATTCGATGCGATAGGGTTGCACATTGGTCCACCAGCCCCAGGACGCGTCAAAATTGGTTGGTGCCCCGTTGAACGCCATCAGCTTGGCGGCCAGTTGAATGGTCTGTGCCCGACCCCAGGGGGTGTTGGCGGCGGGAACATCGGCCGTCAAATAAATCCTGAAGGAGCGGGGATCGCGCGCGTCGCCGGTCACGGCGAGGCTCAGTTGGGGGGTGCCGGAAAAATGGATTTCGGCCAGCGTATCGGCGATGTGTTGCCAGTGGACCGGCCAGGCAGTCGCGTTGGTGGCACCGTGAAAAAGTTGCCACTGGCGCAAGGCCGGGGCGTGGGCGATATCGCCGGAGAGCATGAAGGTGGCGCCTTCGAAGCCGGCCTGAAAATTATCCAGTGACCAGGTGTCGTTGGCGTGAAACCGCAAGTCCGCCTGAAGGTGGTCAAGGGTCAGTGCGTTGGTCGGCGAAAGCGGCCAGACCAATGTGCCCTGGCGCAACGCCAGTCCCTTGATCTGCAGTTGACGGTGCAGCAGTGCCTGATAATCCAGCCGCAATTGCACCTGCTGAAGGGCGAGCATCGGACTATTGGTTCCCTGCGCCCGGCCAACACTGACATGGTTGGCAACCAACCCGTGCCGAAGACTCAGCCGCAGGCGCGCAAACTCCAATTCGATTCCATGGGCGCGGAGGGTTCCCACCAACGATCGTTTGAGAAAATCCGGCACCCCGATTTGATTGAGCCAGCCAACGGCACAAATCACCACGAGCAGTGCGACCATGACCAGGCGGCGCAGTTGGCGGAACAGCGTCCGGCACCTCCGCCAGAAGCCAGTTTGATTGCGCATATCAAGGAACGTTCTCCGGAATGGAGAGATAACTCAAGACGAACTGATAAAGCGCCGGCGGGAACACAAAAACCCATTGCTCGCCGCCATCCAGCGTCACCGCGGCCACCGCGGTTTGGGTCCCGGACAGGCCAAAATCCACGGTGCGTTTCCCGCCGTTTTTGAGCTCCAGGCTGATGTTAAGATTCCCCGGTTTCAGGCCGAATTTTTGGGGCTCGGCCGGGTTGCGGGCCAGCCAGGCCGCGGCGGCGAGCTTGCCAAACTGATGCGCGGTTTCCTCGATGGCTGCCGGGATGATGATGCCCTGCGAACCCGGTGCGAGCGACCATTGGTTCAAGCCGTTATGAATGATTTGCCGGGTCTTGCCGTTCTGGTGAATGGTGATTTGCGCCACGTCGGCTTCCGAAAAATCCCAGATCTGCCGCTCCCGCAGTTCCGAGCTGACTTCCGGCAGTTGGTTGAAATCCTCCAGGGAGACGGCATAAACCGAATCCTCGTCGGCGCGCCGCACAAAAACTTCATTGGTTTGCGCCGTGCCGAACAGCAGTTGCGCGATGACGGCATTGGTGTCATCCACCCTTGAAAACAAGGTGATCTGCCACGAGGGCGTGGCCAGTCCATAGGCCGGCAGGTCCGGGGTGGTAACGACGTCTTTGACGAATTCCGCCACCCGGAGGCTCGCCAGGAGTCTGATGAATTGTTGCACACTTCGGGTGTCGACCGGGAATTTTTCCACGACCACGCGCCAGCTGTTGGCGTCCTGCCGTTGCAGGATGAAATGGTTCGTGCCCCGCACTTCGATCTGGGCGACCGGGGCGGACAGCTCGAGTAAATACGGGTCGCGAAAGTCATTCACCGTGCCGAACCACGGCGACAGCGGGTCCTTGGCGGTGGTCGCGATGGTGTTCCAGCCCTCGCGCCGGGCGTAAACCAGTGATAAATCATTCGTCGGGCTTTTGCCGGTGTGGATGGCCGTCATGAAATTCGTTCCGTGACCAATCCACAAATCAAGTTCGGCGGGTTGCAGATCAAACGAGGTCAAGTCCGCCTTGGGATTGTCGGTCACAAATTGTGAAACCTGCGCGGTTTGCAAACGCTGGAGTGCCTCGGTGATTCCGCTGCTGTCGGCGCGCGCCACCAGCGGCCGGGCCATTTGCCAGAGGTGATTGGTGGCGTTGCGGCGAAGTTCAATGACCTTTGTGCCGTTGGTCAGAACAATCCAGTCAGGGGCGCCGTCGCCAAAATCCACCAGCGCCGTGGCGCGCCAGTCGTCTGCCGTACGGGGAAGATACTTGAGCCAGTCGGCGTCGGCCACCGACGCACCGTCGGTCCCCACAATGCGGAGGAAGACCTGATCTCCCGGGGCGGTTCGGTTGCCCACCTTCAACTGCCAGCGCTGGTCGCCGGCTTCAATCACGAGGGAAACTTGTGGTGTTTCAAAGCCGTAATCCGCCTCGGCACTGCGTTGTTCGCGAAGCTCGCCGGCGCTGATGCGGATGGCGGGCGTCAGCTTCTGCAACGCCGCCAGCAGGGCCTCGATCGCCGCGGGCTGCGCGGGATACGAGACCGGCTTGGTCAGGAGCCACGTCCCATTGGTGGTCCGATCGGCGCGGATTTCGAGCGCATTGGCCGGAATCACCTGGATGCTCGTGACCATGGAGGGTTGCAGGTCCGTCAGGATGGCGGACGGTTCCACCGGCGCCGGCCGGAGAAAATGTTCAAACGCATAAATGAAGGTGAACAGCGCCGCGGCAACGAACAACCAGAACAAGGTGCTTTTCGAATTCATTATTTTCTCCGTCGCAGCCAGACCAGTCCGCCCAACGCCAATACGCCGCCGGGCAGCGCCCCGAGCAACAGCCAGCAGACATTGCGCTGCTGTTGTTGCGTCATGATGAGCCGGAATTCAACGACGGGACGCGGGCCGATGCCTTTCAGCAAGGTGGGCCGGTCCAGCAGCCAATTGACCGCATAACCGGCAAAATCGCGGTTGGCGCCGTTGTTAATCAGCTGGTTGTCGAGGAACAAGGAATCACCCACCACCACCATCCGGGTGCCGCCACTGGCGGCGGCCACCCCCGGGGCCCCCATTTGCTCGACGGCCACCATCAGCGGATAACTGCGTGGTGGCAGGCCGTGCTCGTTCAGGAGCACGGAATTGGGACTGGAAGCAGCCAACTCGTCCACCTGGGGCGCGTCGGCGGGCGGGCTTTGTTGGTTGATGCGGCCGACCGGGCGCGGCAGGATGAGTTCCAGTCCCAAACCCGTCAAGGGATCGACGATGGGATGCTGGCCGAAATTATATACCAGCACGTCCTGGCCGTTGATTGTGTTCTTGGGCTCCTGTACCACACCGGTGCCCACCGTGACGTCCCATTGCCGGAGAACATCTTCAAGACCCGTGGGGTGCTCGCTGGAGGAATAGTCCAGCAGCAAAAACAGTCGTCCGCCCTGCGACAGGTATTTTTCAATTTTTTGCAGTTCCAGATTGGAAAACAGGGTCTTGGGCCCGGCGATGATGAGCAGGTTGCAATCCGTTGGAACCGGATCGTCGCCGATCAAATTCAGCGGTGTATTGGCAATGTAATTTTGTTCCAGCAGCGCGTTGAATTTTAAATAACTGGCTTCGCCGCTGTCGGTGAGCGACGGCTCGCCATGGCCTTGAAGAAAATAGGCCTGGAACGGCTTGGGATTCGTGACGGCAATCAGCATGGAAGTGAACATCACCTCGCCGCTAAACGCCACCGGCTTGCGGCGAAATTCACGCTCCTTCTCGTCGGGAATCTGCTCCAGGGTGTACCGCGTGAGCGCGTCGCCGGGAGCGATTTTCGTCCGTCCGTCACACTCGAAGATGATGAGGTTTTTGGCGGTCGGGGAATTCAGCTGGTACTGTTCCTTGACCTTCTCCGCCTCCCCCGCGTCGCGTGCATAATCGACCGTACGGATGGTAAGATTCGGGTTAACCGCGTGATACTCGTTCAACAAGGCGACGATGGTCGGGTAAAAATCATCCTGGGTGTCATAATACAGGGTGACCACCACATGATTGGTCATGGACCGGAGGACATCCACGGTTCGGGAGGAAATATGGATGCGCGTTTGCGAACTGAGATAAAACCGTTGGGGGAAAAGGCCGCCCAGATAGTTGGCCATGACCACCACGGCCAGCACCAACACCGTTCGCAATACCACGTCGAATCCGATTTTCCACCGGCGTCCGGACGAGAAACTTAATGGGGGATTGGAATTGGCGGCCATCTTATCTCCAGCGCCGGCTTTCCACCACACGCAGGGTCAAAAACAGAAAAAACAGCGTGAGGCTGGAGTAAAAAATCACCGTACGCGTGTCCACCACGCCCAGAGTGAAATCCTCCATTTGTTTGAACAAATTAAAATAGAATAACACGGATTCCACCTGCCATCGGCCCGTCGCGGGAATGACCTGGGCATACGCCAGATAAGCCACAATCAGTAAAATCACGCCGATGGCCAGGCTCATCATGGCGGCGGCGACCTGGCTGCGTGACAGGGCAGACGTCAGACATCCAATGGCCAGGAACATGCAGCCGCTCAGGAAAATGCCCAAAAACATCCCGCACGCCATGCCCTTGTCCAGGGCGCTGGCCTGATTGGTGAAATGCGCGACAATTAAAAGGCAGACCAGCGTCGGCAGCCACATGACCATGTAAAAAATCAATGCCGCGGTAAATTTCGCCATGACCACCTGCCCGTCGCTGACCGACGTCGTCATCAGGTTTTCAAAGGTGCCGGAGGCTTTTTCCAAGGCGAACAGCCGCATGGTGATGACCGGCGCCACCAGGATGACGATGATCCAGAACAGCTGGCTGTTGAAAAATAATTCCGTCACCGGCATCAGAAACGGTTCGGAGCCCATGTTCTTGATAAACATGATGAAACTGGAGCCGATCAAAAGCGTCACCGCCGAGATGATGACATAACCCGTGACGGAGACAAAAAATGCCGCCAATTCGCGTCGTGTGAGCGTCAGAAAAATTCGCATCAGTTGTTTTCTTCCTGTTCGCCGGGTTGCGTGACCTGGACGTAGATATCTTCCAACGAATGGCGGTTGCGCGTCAGTTCGCGCAAGACCCAGCCATTTTGCAGGGCCAGGGCAAAAACCACCGGTCGCAAATCCAGACCATCCCGCGGCGTCAGCGCGCAACGCTGGTAGGCGCCTTCGCTGGCGGACACGTCAAAGTGCTCAATTTCAGGCAGTTGCGACCAGCAATCGCGCAACGCGTCAGCGGGTGCGGCCAGCTCCACAATGATTTGATTCTTTCCCGCCACGAGCCGTTGCAGATTTTCCGGCGTGTCGGCGGCAAGGATTTTACCGTCGTACATGATGAGCATCCGGTTGCACATCATTTCCGCTTCCGGAAGAATATGCGTCGAGATGAGGACGGTGTGGAGCGGCGCGAGACTTTTGATCAGCTGCCTGACCGTGCGGATCTGATGCGGGTCAAGGCCAATGGTCGGCTCGTCGAGAATGATCAGTTCCGGGTCGTGGACCAGGGCGTCCGCCATGCCGACGCGCTGCCGGTAACCTTTCGAGAGCTGCCCGATGATGCGGCGGCTCACTTCCGTCAAGCCGCATTGTTCCATCACGGTGTTCACCCGTTCACGCGAACGCCGCCAGCCCAGCCCCTTCAGCCGCGCCCGGAATTTCAAGTATTCCCGTACGCGCATTTCGAGATAAAGCGGATTGTTTTCCGGCATGTAGCCGATCCGGCGGCGCACTTCAGCCGATTGGTGAAAGACATCAAAACCCCCGACGTGCACCGTGCCCGCCGTCGCCGGCAGATAACACGCCAGAATCCGCATGGTCGTGCTTTTCCCGGCACCATTCGGACCGAGTAAGCCGACGATTTCCCCCCGGGCGACCGTGAACGAAATGCCCGCCACGGCGGTACGGCCGGCGTAGCGCTTCGACAGATTGGTGACTTCGATCATCGCATTTTCGTTCATCACAACTTCATGAAGTGTAACTGGAAAAGCAGGGTTTCGGCCAATAAAAAGTCATCACCCGGCAATGCCTGCTTTTATAAACAGGCAAGCCGGCCATAAGCTGCGTTCAATTTTTTTTGCGTGTCAGCTTGACTTTGCGCCATCACCGGCGCAAAAGCAATTTCAAGATGTCTCCGCCTTCCGAGAACTTCTACACCCGCTGGCGCGCCCGATTGGGGGCGCTGAACCTCCTGCACGATGAGAATGACCTCCCGGCCGAGCGCCTGCTTCAGGCCGTCTGGCTGCATCAACGCCTGAAACGGGATCAACTCAGGACGGCGGATGGGAAGCAGGTCCGGATTTTTCATCCCGGCTTTGCCAGCACCGAAGGCGGACCGGATTTTTATGACGCGGTGATTCAAATTGGCGACGACCCGCCGCGCTCCGGTGATGTGGAAATTGATTTGCGCGCTTCGGGTTGGCGCGCGCACGGGCACGACCGGAACCCGAATTTCAAAAATGTCCTGCTTCACGTTGTCTGGGACGACCCGCGACCGGTGGCCAATGCGTTGCCGTTGTTGTCCTTGAGCCGCGTGCTGGATGCCCCGTTAAGCGAACTCGGTATGTGGCTCGAAAATGAATCGCCGGGTTCGTTTCCCCGGAATCTGCGGGGCAAATGCTGCGCGGCCTTGCAGGATCTGGACGATACCCAATTGACCGGCCTCCTGCGCGACGCCGCGAGCGTGCGGTTTCAATATAAAACCGCCCACTATCGCGCGCGGGCCCGACACGTGGGTTGGGAACGGTCCCTGTGGGAGGGATTATTCCGGGCGCTGGGCTACAAACAGAACGCGTGGCCGATGCAAAATCTGGCCGAATCACACCCGCGCTGGGCGTGCGGCGTGGATTCGGTATTTGACTTGCAGGCGCGATTGTTGGGGGTCAGCGGTCTGCTGCCGCTGGAATTGTCCCGGGCGCAGCCCGCGGGTGATGGCTATTTGCGGCGGATTTGGGATCGCTGGTGGCGTGAACGCGATGAATTCAATGATTGCATTTTGCCGCGGACGACGTGGAAATTTCGCGGCCTGCGTCCGGCAAATCATCCCCAACGCCGATTGGCGCTCGCGGCGCACTGGCTGGCCGACAGTGACACCCTCCCCCAACTGGAACGCTGGTGCGCCACGGACCTGCCGGACGCCGGATTGCTAGATTCGTTGCGGCGAATCCTGGAGGTGAGGAGCGACGAATTTTGGTCCTGGCACTGGACGCTGCGTTCCGCCCGGTTGCCGAAACCCCTGCCGCTATTGGGGGATGCGCGGGTGACGGACCTGGCGGTCAACGCGATTTTACCCTGGCTCTGGACACGGGCGGTTGAGGGCAGGAACCGGAAGCTCCAACGCGTCATCGAGAGGCGTTATTTTGCGTGGCCACCCGCCCAGGAAAATTCGGTTCTGCGACTGGTTGGCCAGCGTTTACTGGGTTCCGGGCGAAAACATTTGTGCCGGAGTGCCGCGATTCAACAGGGTTTGATCCGGATTGCGCGCGATTTCTGCGGGCATGCCAACGCCTTGTGCGAACCTTGCCGTTTCCCCGAATTGGCGTCTGCCTGGCGGATTCAGGCCGCTACTCCGCCTCTATCTTTGCGAACGGATTGTTTGTAAAACCGCCGGCTTTTGGATTGGCCGGGGTGGGCGGCTCAGGAACATGATGGTTCACCGGCGCGGGGGCGCCGCCATCAGGCACGGCCCGGGGATTTTTGGCGCGCTTGGCGCGCGGGAGCGGGCTCACCATCACGTTGATGCCGCGGCCGATGAGCTTGGGTTCGAAGTCGGGATGGCCATAGGGCGCCAGTTCGGCCAGAAATTTGCGGATGACCTGGAATCCAAATTCGGTGTGCGCCATTTCGCGGCCGCGGAATTTCAGCGCGATTTTCACCTTCATGTCCTCGCACAGGAAATCAACCGCATGGATGACTTTGATGCCCAGGTCGTGCGGGTCAATGCGCGGGCTGAGTTGAATTTCCTTCACCGTCGAAGCGTGCTGATGCTTTTTCGACTCCTTTTCCTTTTTGGCCTGCTCGTAACGGAACTTGCCGAAGTCCACGACCCGGCATACAGGCGGAGTCGCGTTGGGGGAAATTTCCACCAGATCCACGCCGTGTTGCCGCGCCAGCGCCAGCGCGTCGTTGAGCGAAATGACGCCGATGTTCTTGTCGTTGGCGTCAATGACCCGGACTTCACGAGCGCGGATTTTGCCGTTGACCCGGACGAACGAGGCGGAAGAGAAAGTGCGTGGGGCAAAAGGGCGGCTCAAGAAACCCTCGTCGGTTGTGACTTTACTGAATGGTTCTGCATCAAAAAA
>JBEKKN010000045.1:0-21382 GCA_050010675.1 Verrucomicrobiota bacterium
TGGAAGCGCGATGGCATCGAATACTCGTTGCGCTGGATTCCCGCCGGCGGTTTCGTGAAGCTGCCACAGATGGTCACCTCGGAAGCTTTGGAAGGAAAAACCGACTACGAAGGCGTATTGAAGGGAGACCTGCCGGTACCGCCCGCGCCGCCATTTCACAAAATTCTCGTGGCCGTTGCCGGGCCATTCATGAACGTGGTCTTCGCCTTCGCCATTGCCACGGTCATTTATTTTGTCGGCCTGCCGGTGCCCGTAAATCCGCCCATCATCGGTTACGTCGAACCGGGTTCGGCGGAGGCCAAACTCGGCCTTCATGAAGGCGACGTCATTAAATCCGTGGACGGCAAACCCATCAATTCCTGGCAGGACGTGGTAATGAACACGGTGGTGGCACGCACCACGATGCTGCCCGTCGTCATCGAACATGACGGCAAGGAACAATCCTACGAACTCCAGGCGACCACCGACAATGCCATCGGCCTCAAAATGCTGAACCTCGACCCGCGCGACCACCCCCAGGTGATGCAGGTCCTGTCCGGCACCCCGGCAGAAAAGGCGGGGCTCCAGGCGAAAGATATCATTATTTCGTTCGCCGGCGTGCCCGTGGCCAGCCGCGAACAGTTGATTGACCTGATCCGCAAGCGCGGCGGCCAGGCGACCGAAATGCGCGTCCAGCGCGACGCGGATAAAATCACCTTGAATGTCACGCCGACACAGGATCCCGAAACGAAGTTTGGCCAGCTCGGCATCATGCTCGGCTCGGATTCGACCCAGGTTTATATCGTTCAAAAGCCGGGGCCGACGCCTTGGGAGAATATCAGCAATGTCCTAAACCAAACCTTCATGGTCATCAGTGCACTCGTCCATTCCCATGAAACCGGGGTGGGCGCCAAGGATTTGACCGGCCCCATCGGCATTCTCACCATGCTCGCCGTCTGGGTGAAAACCGACTACCGCCTCGCGCTTAATTTCCTGGTATTGTTGAACATGAACCTCGCCATCATCAACCTGCTGCCCATTCCCGTCCTGGATGGCGGCCACATCCTGATGTCCTTGGTTGAAAAAATCCGGCGCCGGCCGATGAACGTGAAATTCGTGGAATACGTCACCACCGGCTTTGCGGTCATGCTCATCTCCTTCATGCTTTATGTTGCGTTTTTTGACATCAAACGCATCCCGCTTTTCCACGCCATGTTCAACACCAGCGCGCAAATCGAGCAAACCACCACTCCCGCCGCAGCCCCACCGGCTTCCGCCAAATAATCCATGCGCTACTGCGAATCACCGTACTTCTTTCAGCGGCGCAAAACGCGCGAGGTTGTCATCGGGGACCCGCTCCACGGCGGCGTCATCATCGGCGGCCAGCACCCGGTCGTCATGCAGTCCATGCTTACCTGCGACACCATGGACACCGCCGAATCCGTGAAGCAAACGCTCGAACTCGTCGCCGTCGGCTGCCAGCTCGTGCGCATCACCGCCCCCACGGTCAAGGACGCGGCCAACCTGCAGAACATTGTCGCCGAATTGCGCCGGCAGAACTGTTTTGTGCCGATTGTCGCCGATATTCATTTCAAGCCCGAAGCCGCCCTGGAGGCGGTCAAATGGGTCGAGGTCGTGCGCGTCAATCCCGGCAATTACGCCGACTCGAAGAAATTTGCGACCAAGGAATACACGGATGAACAATATGCCGCCGAATTGAAGCGTATCGAGGAGAAGTTCACGCCGCTCGTGCGGGAGTGTCTCCGGTTGAAACGCGCGCTGCGCATCGGCACGAACCACGGTTCGCTGAGCGACCGCATCATGAACCGCTACGGCGACACGCCGCTCGGCATGGTCGAGAGCGCGTTGGAATTCGCCCGCATCTGCCGCCAACACGACTTCCACAATTTCAAGTTCTCGATGAAATCGTCCAACCCCAAGGTGATGATCGAGTGTTACCGCCTGCTGGTGGCACGGCTCGAACAGGAAGGGCCGGACTGGAATTATCCGATTCATCTCGGTGTCACCGAAGCGGGCGAAGGCGAGGACGGCCGCATCAAGTCCGCCATCGGCATCGGTTCATTGCTCAGCGATGGACTGGGCGACACGATTCGCGTTTCGCTCACGGAAGATTCGCCGCGGGAAATTGAGGTTTGCCGCGACTTGCTGGCCCAGATTGCTTTATTGACCGTAACCGCTGGGAGCGCCGGCTTCAAGCCGGCGAATTCTTCAACCGTCGAACATCAACACGCCGGCAAGATGCCGGCGCTCCCAGCTGCAGCCCTCAACGAACAATGGCCGTTCGACCCTTTCCATTTCGAGCGCCGCGAAACACCGGAAATTGAGCTGAACGAAAATTCCAAATGTGGTGGCGAGCAAACTGTCCGTGTCGTCGTCACCAAAGCGACCTGGGACAAGGTCGCGCATAAGATCCGGCCCAAGGACGACGTGAAACCGGAAGCGGTATATGAAGATTTGAACATTGCCGAGATCGATCCGACGCAGGATTTTGAAATCAACTGCGAAACCCAACTGGTCACGGTAAAAGATGGCGTGAAGCTGCCGGCCATCGCTGCTTTTCGGCTGTTGGCGGCCAAATTGAAGCGGTTGGGACAGAATAATCCGATTCTCTTGAAGGATTGCCTTGTTGGAGTTCAGCCTTCAGGCGGTCCGGACAAGCTAAAGCTTGAACTCCAACTGGAACCCAAAATCGCCCTGCTCCGGGCATCGGCGGTCATCGGTTCATTACTGGCGGATGGGATTGGCGATGCGATTCTGGTGCGGGGCGAGTCCGGCGGCGGTCAATCGTTGCGGCTCGGTTATAATATTTTGCAGGCGGCGGGCTGTCGTTCGTTCAAGACCGATTATGTGGCGTGCCCGAGTTGCGGGCGAACCTTATTCAATCTCCAGACGGTCACGGCGCGCATCAAGGCGCGCACGGAGCATCTCAAGGGCGTGAAGATTGCCATCATGGGTTGCATCGTTAATGGTCCGGGCGAAATGGCCGATGCCGACTTCGGTTATGTGGGCGGTGCACCGGGCAAAATCAATCTCTACGTCGGCAAGCAGGCCATCAAATTCAACATCCCCGAAGCCGAAGCCGTGGAACGTCTCGTGGACCTCATCAAGGAACACAACAAGTGGGTGGAGCCGGAAGCGAAGGAAGTGGTGGCAGCACACTGATTTCGATTTTCTGAAGTCTACAGGCTCTGCCAAGAGCAGCATCTTTTTAGATCCACAACCCAAAAACCAATCCACCCCCGTCAGGGGTGGTGTACTCTGATGATTTTGCTCCTTCCGCCTTTGATTTGGCTACGGCGAGACCAAGACGGAGTTTGGGAATTGGGGGTTTTGATTTTCTATAAATATGCCAGCCCTGGCGGGCTTTCCCTCTTAATGCCGGACTATATTCACGCCTTCGCCACCAATTGCCGCAACACAAAAGGCAAAATGCCGCCGTGCTGGTAGTAATCAATCTCGATGGGCGTATCAATCCGGCAACGCACCGGCACATTCTCCACCTTGCCGTCCTTGCGCGTGATGCGCAACGTCAGGTCCTGCTGCGGCTTCAAATTCGCGCCCAAGCCGACGACGTCGTAGGTCTCCGTGCCATCGAGTTTCAAGCTCTGCCCGTTCGTGCCTTCCTTGAATTGCAACGGCAACACGCCCATGCCGACCAAATTGCTGCGGTGAATCCGTTCGAAACTCTGGGCGACGACGGCTTTCACGCCGAGTAAATTGGTGCCCTTGGCCGCCCAGTCGCGTGAACTGCCGGTGCCGTATTCCTGTCCGGCAATCACCACCAGCGGCGTGCCGCGTTTCTGGTACTCCATCGACGCGTCGTAAATTGAAAGTTTGGTTCCATCCGGCTGCAACATCGTGTCGCCGCCTTCCTGCCCGGCGAGAATCAGATTTTTGATGCGGACATTGGCGAACGTGCCGCGGGTCATGACGCGATCGTTGCCGCGACGCGAACCGTAACTGTTGAAATCCGCCGGTTCGACGCCGTGCTCCACCAGGTATTTTCCGGCCGGCGACGTTTTCTTGATGGAACCGGCGGGGGAAATATGGTCGGTCGTCACGCTGTCGCCAAAAATCGCCAGCGGCCGGGCGCCTTTGATTTCACGGATCTCACCGGGTTGCATCGAAAATTTTTCAAAGAACGGCGGTTCCTGGATGTAAGTGGACTTCCGGTCCCATTCGTACACGTTGCCGGTGCTGGAGGGGATTTCGTTCCATTTCGGATTTTGCGCGGCGAAATCCTTGTACAGCTTGCGGAACACGTCCGGCTGCAGCGCGGTCTGCATCAGGTCGCGGATTTCACGCAACGACGGCCAGATGTCCTTGAGCAAAACGGGCCGGCCGTCCTTGCCGGTGCCGAGCGGGTCGTGCGCGAGGTCAATGTCCACGCGCCCGGCCAGCGCAAAGGCCACGACGAGCGGCGGCGACATCAGGAAGTTCGCCTTGATGTTCTGGTGAATGCGCGCCTCGAAATTGCGGTTGCCCGACAACACCGCCGCGGTGATCAGATTATTTTTGACGATGGCCTCTTCCACCGGCGCGGCGAGCGGACCGGAATTGCCGATGCACGTCGTGCAACCGTAACCGACGAGGTTGAAGCCGAGCTGGTCCAGGTAAGGCTGCAAACCGGTCCGGTTCAAATAATCGCTCACCACGCGCGAGCCGGGCGCGAGCGAGGCCTTGACGACCGGATCCACGGTCAAACCGCGTTCCACCGCCTTCTTCGCGAGCAGTCCGGCGGCCAGCATGACGCTGGGATTCGACGTGTTCGTGCAGCTCGTAATGGCGGCGATCAGGACCGAGCCGTTGCGAATTTCACTTTTCACCGCCCGTCCCCGCTCGGTGACGTGATCGGGCGTCGGATGACCGTTCGCCATCTCGTTTTCCGTCATCGGATTGGTATTTTGCGACCGGGCCTGCTGGTCGGAAACCGGCTCCTGGCTGCCGCCACCGTCGGCGAACTGGCCATCGCCGGAAACCATGAACGTCTTTCCCAATTCCTCGGGCTTCATGCCGAACCCGCTTTCCGTGACCGGCTTGCTGAAGGTGGCAATGAAACTTTCCTTCAGCTTCGGCAATTCAATGCGGTCTTGCGGACGTTTGGGCCCGGCCACGCTCGGCACCACTGTGCCGAGATCGAGTTCCAATTCCTGCGAATAGGCAATGTCGCCCTTTTTTGGAATGCCCCAAAGACCCTGTGCCCGGTAATAATTTTCGTAGGCGCGGCAGTGCTCCTCGCTGCGGCCGGTCGCGCGCAGATAATTCACACATTCCCCGTCAATCGGGAAGAAACCCATCGTCGCGCCGTACTCGGGCGCCATGTTGCCAATCGTGGCGCGGTCCACCACCGGCAGTGCCGCCGCGCCCGGCCCGAAAAATTCCACAAATTTGCCGACGACCTTCGCCTTGCGGAGCAACTGGGTGACCGTCAGCGCCAGGTCGGTCGCGGTGACGCCTTCGCGCAATGCCCCGGTCAGATGCACGCCGACCACGTCCGGGGTCAGAAAATAAACCGGCTGGCCGAGCATGCCCGCCTCGGCTTCGATGCCGCCGACCCCCCAGCCGACGATACCGATGCCGTTGATCATGGTCGTGTGCGAATCGGTCCCCACCAGGGTATCCGGGTAATAGACACCGTTCGCTTCCAACACACCCTTGGCAAGGTATTCCAGGTTGACCTGATGCACGATGCCGATGCCGGGCGGCACCACCTTGAACGTCTCAAAGGCCTGCATGCCCCATTTCAAAAACTGATAGCGCTCGCGGTTGCGCTGGAATTCGATTTCCAAGTTCCGCTGGAAGGCGTCCGGTGAACCGTTCACATCCACCTGCACCGAGTGGTCCACCACCAGGTCCACCGGCACCAGCGGTTCGATGATTTTGGGGTTCTTGCCCAGGCGCGCGACGGCGGAACGCATGGCCGCCAAATCCACCAGCAACGGCACGCCGGTGAAATCCTGCAAGACGATGCGCGCGACGATGAAGGGAATTTCCTCCGTGCGTTCGGCGTTCGGCTGCCAGTTGGCCAGGGCGCGGACGTTGTGTTCGGTCACCTTTTTGCCGTCGCAATTGCGCAGGACGGATTCGAGCACCAGCCGGATGGAGACGGGCAACCGGGAAACGGGGCCGACGCCGGCTTTTTCGAGCGCCGGCAGGGAATAAAACCTGCCCGACCGGCCGTTGCCGGGATCAAACGTTTGCAGGGTCTCGGACAATGGATGCGGGATGCTCATGTAATACCTTCAATTACGATTAAAAATGAAGGTTGAGCGCGGGCGTGTCAAGCGAAGCGCGATCCAGGATGGTGTCCCGGTTCGTAGGTGACGAGGTGACGAGTCACTTGGGGCAGCACTCCTAACGTCGTGCCCTACAACCAAAAATGGGACGCTACCCAACCATTCCGGAGAATTTGAATCTGGGGTGCGGAAGCTATCCCCGCGCGGGTTCGGCACCGTTCACGGACGAAGGCTCCGGATACAGCAAATCGGTGATCCGGCGTTTCAGGCGCGCGAGATCGAGCGGCTTGGTGAAAAAATCCTCGGCGTGCATGGCCACACTGCGTTTGGTCACGTCGCCGGAAAGCGCGCTCATGAAAATGATGGGGATTTTTTTGGTGGTCGGCTGGCGGCGCAGGATTTCGCAAACGGACAGGCCGTCCAGATCGGGCAACAGGATGTCGAGCAGGATGAGATTCGGTTTGAATTGCCGCGCCTGGCTTAGTGCCTGCACGCCGTCATTTGCCACGATGAATTCATAGCCCAGGCTGGCCAGGCGGAATTGCATCAGCTCAACAAAATCCCGCTCGTCGTCCACGATCAAAATGCGAGGCACCATGCTGTCAACCTAAGCCAGCGCCATGCCAGTAACAATGGCAGGCCGGTTAAAGCTGGGTCACGAAATGGAAACGGAAATCCGGCTAAAATACTTGTCCGGTCAGGACCGTTTTGGTAGCCCTGCATGGCGATGCCAACGAAACAAGGTTCCATTCATCTGTTCCGGCTTTTCGGAATTGACGTGTATTTGCACTGGGCCTGGTTCCTGGCGGTCTGGTATTTCGTCAGCAGCGCCCGGGGTTATACTTCCACCACCTGGAGTCTGGTGGAATGCCTGGCGCTGTTCCTGATTGTGCTGATGCACGAATTCGGCCATCAACTGGCCTGCCGATCCGTGGGCGGTCAAACCCACGACATCATCCTCTGGCCACTGGGCGGCGTGGCTTACGTGTCCCCGCCGCAACGCCCCGGCGCCCAACTCTGGAGCATTGCCGCCGGACCGCTGGTCAACGTGGCGTTGTTTCCGATATTCAGCGCGGCGGTGCTCCTGGCGCGATCCGCCAGTTGGGGCGACACGATGCCGGATGCGTATTATTTTGTCCTGACGCTCTGGTACATCAACACCGTCTTGCTCGCCTTTAACCTGCTGCCAATTTATCCGCTGGACGGTGGGCAAATTTTGCGGTCCTTGCTTTGGTTTATATTTGGCCGGGCGCGCAGCCTCATGATCGCCACGGTCATCGGCCTCGTGGGCATTGTCGCGTTCATCCCCATTCTCATCATGGCCAACCATATGTGGTATTACCTGCTGGCCGGATTTGCCTTGCTCAATTGCTGGAACGGTCTGATGCAGGCCCGCGCCCTGGCCCGCGTGGCCAAATTGCCGCGACGCGAAGGTTTCGCCTGTCCCAACTGCAAAGCCGTGCCGCCGCAAGGCGCGTTGTGGGTATGTGGCAAATGCCGGAAACCGTTTGACACGTTTGCCTCCCTGGGCGTCTGCCCCCATTGCGGGACTCAATACACCGCCACGTCCTGTCCCGAATGCGGAACCATGCGGCCGTTCAGCGAGTGGACGATTTCCACGAATGTCCCGCCGCCGTTGCCGTGACGACAGATGCTATTACCGGTGCGAGACAGAATCCTTATCGCATCCCCTCCTGCTGCGGAACGGCATTCCGCGCGAACGGCATGTCCCTTTCGGAATGAATGCGGTTGCCCGCCGAATCAACCAGGGTGACGGTGATGAAAACTAACAGGTCTCTGTTTTCCCGGTCGGGCTGGCTCCAGGCCGCTTTTGTCTTCCTGAAATAGTCCGGTTCGGTACCGACTTCCTTTCCACCATCGTAAAAGCGCGCCTTCATTCCGCCCAAAACAACGGTCTGGTTGTCCCATAATTTTATGTTCGCGGTGGCTTTGTGAATTTCAAAGCTGGGCAAAACAACTGGCAAAGTCACCGGCACATGGTCACCTAAATTGTTGATGTGTTCAGCGGGTTTGGTTGGCGGCGTGTAGTAACCCAAAAATTCCGTTAGCGAAGCTGTGGTTTTTAAATCAATCTTATAACCATCGGGCAAAACGCTCGCGATCGTATCCAGAATCGGGCCGGTTTCAACCTGGGTGGTTTGCGGCGTGATCGAATTGGAAAGGACGCCCAGACTTTCAGTAATAACGAGGTTGGTGACGACTGTTATGATTTCTGTCGCCCGCATCTCCGTCTGCCGGCCGCTGGCCGTGGTCACTTCCGGCTCGGCCAGTTCTTCGACACCGGCGCGTGATTCCAATGCCTTCATAGCCGTTTTCGCGTTTTCACCGGTCAGGATGCCAACGAACTGGTCCGGCGGATTGGTGCTGCCAATGATTTTTGTGAACCCAAACCCATCCAAAGTCCCTTTCGGCACTTCCAGAAATCGTGCCTTGATGTGGATTTGCGGCGGCGCGTCAGCCAAGTTTTGTATAATCTTTTCCACCGCGTCCAAATCACGTTGGGTTGCGCGGACAAACAGCATACCCAGCCTGTCATTATAGAAAATCGCTTTGGGCGGCACCAGCTCGACTCCGGCTTTTGAGAGAAGCTGGCTCACGGCGAAAGCAATATTGGTCTGAGGGCCAGTCTGCTTCTGTAGATTGGCAAGGAAGACACGGGGGTTCACATAGAACGTTCGCTTGAAAAGCAATGCGGTGTCTGAAGCCCCTTCCGAGAAGACGATGCCATCCTCGTGAATGGAATATTCGACGGGCCGGCTCGCGCCGCTGATCACGGCATCCAAGGCGTCCGATAATGACACGTTTTCCATGCCCGGAAAGAGATGGATTGTAACAGGCTTGGCATCCGAAGTGACCAATTCGGTTTGTTTGGCCGGCATGCCGGTGACCGGATCAATCGTTACCGGGCTGGAATTGGAGCCGGAAGCAATGGTGAAACGGATACCCTGTGGTTTGGCGACTTCGCTCAAATTCTGCACCACCTGCTCTAAAGTCAAATCCTCAAACGGACCGAACCGGTCGAGATGTATTTGGTTCAGCTTGGCCAGAATTTCTTTCCGGCCCGTTCCAGTTTGAATCATCTCGGGCGGCTGACGCACAACTTGGACACCAATGACCATCACCACATTTGTCGGCGAGCCGTCAGGGTTTACCGCGCTGACAACAAATCCGCCGCGATCTTCGACATTCACCTCTCCCGAAGCCTTGTGCAGATTTGTTCCGGCAAGCTCCTGCTGCGGCCCGGTCGGATTGCCAACCGTATCAGTCCTGAAAACCAGGGCAATTCCGTTGTGTCCACTGTCAAGTCCCTTGTCGGCCGCGAACGGCACGCAATCAAATTCCACTCCGTTGGTTTTGTTGCCGACAAAAAATTCAGCCGCGATTCCGTGAGCCGTTTGAATCCGCGGTCTTAAGAAGGGATGCAAATTCAACGAAGCGATGCGCCGATTGACTCCGTCGAATTGCTCCGGCGAAATGATCCAATGGGGCGTGCCCTCGTGCTTTCCGCGTTGAGACTGCAAATCCGCAACCAGTTTTTCGCGGTCGTCCGAACTCATCCAAAAACAGCGCGCATCAATCACCACATTTCTTCGAGGAATAGGCGGCATCTCGTACAAGCCGTCCGGACGATTGAGTTGCTCGATGACCTGCCGAAATATTTCCAATTGTTCCGGCGTGTTTTGTGTCGTGATTTCGCCGGTCTTCGCATTGAACGCGACGCCATGAGGCGGCGAGCAATCAATTGTTTCGCTGCGCATTATGTACAAAAGAATTTTCGTCCAATCATCCGTTGGAGCATCCAGCCTCCAATTTGCCTGTGCCTTGACGTTTCGGAGGAACACTTTGGGATTCACTTTCAAGGTCAATGTTTTCCCGGCAGAAGTTGCGGCAGCGGAAAACTCATCAGGCGCTGAAGCCGGTGCCTGCCCCATCGGCAGGGCCACCGCGCTGAAGACAAAAATGCCGCAGAGTGACACGACGGTCAGCCCGGCCTTGCGCGGCGCGCGGAAATTCACCAGCCGCTCGATGCGTTGCCGCAGCGCGCTCCGCGATTCCATGATGCCCACCAGTCCCAGGCTCAGGCGCGGACGGCGGAACGCCAGCCTGGCCACTTCGAGCAGCGTCGGCGCGTAGTCTTCCGCCTCGTCGCGCAACGCCAGCATCACGGCGTCGTCCACCGCCTCTTCGCGTACGCGGCGGATGCGTGCATTGGCCAGCCACAGCAGCGGATGCCACCAGTAAACGATTTGCAGCAACGCCTGGGCGCAGTTCACCCAGACATCCTTGCGCCGGAGATGAAACAATTCGTGCAACAGCACCGCGCGCAACTGACCGGCCGACAGTTTCTCCACCAGGGTTCGCGGCAGCAGGATCACCGGGTGGAACAAACCGCACACCGCCGGAGACAATTGACCATCCACGATTTTCAATCGCACCCGGGAACCTGAACCGGCCGTTTGTTGTGCGGCTTCGAGCATGCCGGCACATTCCGGACTCACCGCAGCGCCGCGGACCTTTCGCGTGACCTGCCGCCAGCGTATCACCAGCCACAGCAGCAATCCCGCGCTCACCGTGATGGAACCAAGTAACGCCCCGCCGGCGCGGTCCAATTCAGGTTCCGGCGCGTGAACGGGAGACATTCGCGGAACAAAATCGGCTTGCGGCGCAGTGGAGTCGTAGGTGACAACATATTTTCGGGTAGAGGCATTCCCGATTGCCGGCTGGCCATGGAACAACCACCACGCCGGACTCGTGGGCAACGCCAGCGCCGGCGGCAACAGCAGTTTCACCAGCACCGCCAGCCATAACGCATAACGGATGGACGCGCGTATTTTTCGGACCAGCCAAAACTCCAACGCCAAAACCAGGGCGATGAGCAGGCTGGATTGCCAGAGCATCGGCCAGGCAAGGTTTAAAAAGTTTCGGCCCCATTGATTCAAGGTTTCGATGAATGAATTCATGCGCGCCTCCAGGGATTTGATTATGATTTCGCGGATTTTCGCTTCGCTTTGATGAACGATTCCAATTTTTGCAGCTCATCCACATCCAAATCGTTGTTCTCCAAGAGGCATTGCACCATCGGGGTGAGCGCACCATTGAAGGCATGTTTGAGGGCGTAAAAAAGCTCGCCGCGCTGCGCCTGCGCGCGCGTGACGACGGAATGATAAATGGTCAGCTTGCCTTCCTTGCGCGCCTTGAGCACGCCCTTGACCACCATGCGGTCCATCAACGTGCGCACGGTCGAATACGTCCAGTCGGTCGCCCGGTGCAACTTTTCCTGGATGGCGGGCGCGGTACAGGGTTCCTGCTCCCAAACGGCCTTGATGATGGACCATTCGGCCTCGGTCAGCTCCACTACAGGTTTAGACATGCGGCCACAATCTCTACAATCGTAGAGCTTGTCAAGCTGATTCTTTACAAATGTAGATTGTGAAGGAAATAAACCAGGTCGAAAGCCGGGTTTCACCCGGCTGGAAGGCGGCGGTACCGGCGACTGTGAATTTAGGGACGGCGACGCCCCGTCCCTCCCTGAAATCTATTTCAACTTCGCCAGCGCGGCTTTGATGGCCTCAAAGTTCGGCAAATCCTTCGGCGTCGGGGTCTGCTCGCTGTATTGTACAATGCCGTTCTTATCAATGACGAACGCCGCGCGCGCCGCCGTGTCGCCCACGCCGGCCAGCATCGGAAACACCGCGTTGTAGGCCTTGATGGTCGTCTTGTTCAGATCACTCGCCAGCTTGATGCCGATCTTTTCCTGCTTCGCCCACGCCTCCTGCGCAAACGGGCTGTCCACGCTGACGCCGATGATGTCGGCATCGAGACCGGCATAGCCACCCAGTCCGGCGGTGAGGTCGCACATTTCCTTCGTGCAGACGCTCGTGAAGGCGAGCGGGAAAAAGAGCAGCACCGTGTTCTTTTTGCCAATGTTATCGCTGAGTTTCACGTCCACGAGACCGGACGCCTGTTTGGATTTCAAGCTGAAATCGGGAGCCTTGGTGCCAACGGAAATTGCCATAATATTTTTTGGTTTTGAGTTTAACTTTCTCTTGTGGCGAACAGTCTGGGAATTTGGCGGGCGCGTGTCAAATCTTTCAACTCAATTCCGCGAGCACTTCCGCCGCGTGCCCGTCCGGCTTCACCTGGGGCCAGATTTTTTTGATGCGGCCGTCCGGGCCGATGAGAAACGTTACGCGATGGGTGCCCAGATATTTCCGGCCCATGAAACTTTTCTCGCCCCATACGCCATAGGCGGTGACGATCCGCTTGTCCTCATCCGCCAGCAACGTGAAGGGCAGTTTGAATTTCTCTACAAACTTGTCATGCGACTTCACGGGATCGGTGCTGACGCCGAGCACGACGGCGCCCCGCTTTTTGAATTCGGCAAATCCATCGCGGAACGCGCACGCCTCCTTGGTGCAACCCGGCGTGTCGTCTTTGGGATAAAAATAGAGGATGACGGGTTTGCCCTTAAAGTCGGCGAGCGAGACTTTGCCGCCACCGCTGGTGGCCACCGAAAAGTGCGGCGCCACGTCGCCCGCCTTGAGCTTTAATTCCAGTTCCTTTGCCATAATTTTCAACCACAGATAAACACGGATTTACCCGGATGGAAAATTTAATCTGTGTGCTTCCGTGGTTTGAATCGGAACTCAGTTTTTGATCGGGGAACTGGCCGGATGCGAGCCCAACTGTTTGACGGCGTCCCAGACATACAGCAGGCCGGAAATCCCGGTGAACGCCGCCGCCCCAATGACCCACGCCTTGAACCAGCGCACATTCAAATCGCGGTCCCATTCCAGCAGAATCCAGATCACGACGACCATCTGGAAGACCGTGGCGATTTTGCCGGCGATGCGCGGGCGCACGACCACCTTGCCAACGATGAGCCGGATGACAAAAATACCGATGAGCAGCAGCAGGTCGCGGCCGAGAATGGTGCCGGTGAGCCAGAGCGGAATCTGTCCGAGACGCGGCCGGTGATCGAAACTTAGCAACACCACCCCGGACACGAGCAGGAGTTTGTCCGCTAGCGGATCGAGGATGGCGCCCAGTTCGCTGCGCTGGTTGTAGCGGCGCGCGATGTAGCCGTCCACGCCGTCCAGAATCGCCGTGACCGCGAACGCCAGCAGGGCCACCAGCCGGTGAACCTCGTTGCCGGTCTCCACGTAGTAAAGCGTTTCGACGACAAAAAACGGGATCAGCAGGATGCGCAGAATTGTGACTTTGTTGGCGGTCGTCATGGCCGGAAACTGTTTAACGGAACGGCGCGGGGATGCAAAGGCGCAAAGGAGGGATTTATTTTGAAACTGTGCGTCTGGGCGTCCGGGCGTTGAAATTTTGTTTGTTGCCAAATGCCTCATTTCTTCGCTCAATTTTCACTCACGAATGAAAAGTTCATCCGGCAAGTCGTCTGCCGGTATTTTATTTGTCCTCAAACTGGTGTTGCTTTTTTTCTCGGCTCACGCGGTCAACACCATCCTGCACGAATTGTCCCATGCCCTGATGGCTTGCGCGCTGGGCATCCGGTCCACCATGTTTCACCTCTTCGTAAATCCGGATTTGGCCCATGCCCGCCAGACGGAAATCATTTTGGTTGCCGCCATCGGGCCGATATTCAGCCTGGGTTTGGGGACGTTATCGTGGGTGGCTTATCGGAAAAGCCGGACGTTGACCTTGAAACTGTTGATGCTTTATTCCGCCACTTTTGGAATCAGCATCTTTTTGGGGGACCTGTTTTCAACGGCGTTCGCCGGTGATTTTAATGCCGTTGCGAACGCCGCCGGCATTCCCTTTGCGATCCGGAGTGCAGCAACCGCCATTGGATTGATGCTTTTGGTTGGATTTATGTACCGGATGGGCGGGCAATTTGTGTCTTTTGGCTTGTCCCTGGAAGGAGGCAAAATGAAGGCTGTTGCCGCAACAACCGTTCTGCCGGCGCTGCTCGGCACGGGCGTGATGATTTTGGCTTACCTGCCGCTGCCGATCAACCTGATCATCGGCATGATGGGAGAATGCTTTTTTTGGCTGTTTGCAGCGATTGGCGGCTACAGATCCCTGAACCCAAATATCGTCCCCGGGCCGACGGCCTTACCTTCATTACATTGGCTGGATATCACCCTGGCCTTGATCACACTTGGCATCGTGCGGGTGATGTTGACGGGGATAAACTTTACCCCCTGATCAAATCATTCGGCTCATGGAATTTCTTCCGACGCACTTTTTCTTGCCAAATGCTTAATTTCTTTGCTCAATTTTGCCTGCATGAGCACAACGAAAACTTCCCGGCCGCTGGTCGGCATCCTGATGGGCAGCGATTCCGACTGGCCAACCATGAAGGCCGCCGCCGATGTCCTGGCTGAATTCGGTGTGGCCAGCGAAGCCCGGGTCATCTCCGCGCATCGCACGCCGAAGGATTTGGAGCAATATGCCGGCGGCGCGACGGAACGCGGCCTGCGCGTCATCATCGCCGGCGCGGGCGGCGCGGCCCACCTGCCAGGCGTCACGGCGGCGTTCACCACCCTGCCCATCATCGGCGTACCGATTGAAAGCAAATCGTTGAAGGGCCTCGACTCGCTGCTGTCCATCGTGCAAATGCCGCCGGGCGTGCCGGTGGCCACCGTCGGCATCGGCGCGGCCAAAAACGCCGGCCTGCTGGCGGTGCAAATCCTTGCCGTGGGTGACGAACGTCTACAAAAGGCGCTAGTGGGTTTCAAAGAGAAGCTCGCCGAGGAATCGCGCGCCAAAAACAAAACGCTCGCCGCCTGACCCGTTCGCGGCGAAGCATCAAGTTTTGTGTCTTCGGGTCGTGGTACGTTTTGCAACTTTCGGTGGGGCGAGCCGCCTGTCCCGCCCGGCGGTGATCCTCGCAAGCCGGACCCGGCGCGCCAAAGCGAAGCGGCGGCGGCTCGTCAGTAGCCTCGCCCCACCAAAAAATTACCACCACCTGTCTTCAGCAAAGACATTTCATCCCATCTGCCCGCCTGCTTTTCGCAGGTTTCCTAACCACAAGCACCGTTTGCTCTGCTGGCATAAAGCCTGCTGAACGCGGGCCTCGGAACCGACCGGCCAAAATTGTCCGGAAAATGCAATACCTTGAAGTTATGACTGACTATTTAGTGAAGCACACGAGCAAACTCCTGTTTCCATCCCTGGCGCGTGATGAACGCAAACGTTTGATGCGTAATATCCTGCTGGTCGTGATGGCCTGCCTGGTCAGTACCGGCGGGCTGTCGGTGTGGATGCTGTGGGCCGGCCCGAGCAATGCCCATTTGGACCTGGGCGCGGGCCTTTCCCTTTGGACGAAATAGCCGGTCGTTGAATAAACCTTTTTTTGTCGCCACGGATAAATTGGCGGGCCTCAACTGCCGCTTAAGCCTTTCCCGGCGACGCAACCGTCACCGGCTGGCTGTCTTCATCCCGCGCGCGCGGCAGCAGACTCAAGGCGGCCACGGAAAGGAACAATCCGCACAACACCGTCCAGGTGGCGGCGTCGCGGGCGCCCGCCGCCAGCAACGACGCGGCGGCCACCGCCACCATTGTCAGGTTCGGGCAAAATAACAGGTAGGTTTCCCGGTCACCACCGGTTTTGAACCAGCGGCGGTGAATCAGGTCGCGAAAACCGATCAACAGGAACGCGCCGCACAAAGCCAGCAGCGCCGTGTACGAGAACAGCATCCGCACGTTGATCATCAGTCCCAACGAAACGAAAAAGATGGGAATCAAAAACCGGCGGCTGATGGGCGCGATGATATCATCGACGCGTTGATTTTGAAACTCCGCGCGGCTCATGAAGAGGCCGAGGAAAAAAGCCGTCTTGGCGGCCGAAAGTCCGATCCGTTCGCCGATGGCGCAGATGATCAGCACCAGCAGGACCAGAAAATGCACCCGCCATTGCGTCGTTTTTTGGATGATCAACTGGAACAGCTTGACCAGGTGCGACGCAAACCGGCTGATCAAATAAATCATGACCGCCATGCCGGCCAGCCGCGCCAGAATCAGCCAGCTGAAGCCGCTTTTCAGGGCCACCCCGCCGACGGTGAGCACCACCATGGTTATCACCTCGAGTGCCACCATGATTTGCAGGACCAGCGCGCGCGCCGGCTCCGAAAGCCCGGGATAATGTTTCCATCCCGGATAGGTCATGCTGATGGAACAACCCGTCAAGGCCGCCGACGCCAGCAAGGCCGCCGGCAGGGGCAATCCCGCGACGGTGGCCAGTGCCAATACCAATGGATATTGCACAAGCGCCCAGCCTCCCGCAAAGTGGAGTGAGGGCAGAAATTCCTTGAAGCCGGGCAATTCAATTTCCAGCCCGACCTCGAACAGCACCAGCAGAAATCCGACCTCGCCGGCCTGCTGGATCATCGTGGTCACCTCCGGGTGTGCAATCAATCCCAGGCCAAGTCCAAAGACGACAAAGAACGCATTGACCATGGCTGGCCGGCCGATTTTTTGGCACAAATCCGGCATGGCCATGAACAACAAAATCAGGCAGATGACGGTTTCAATGCTGTTCATGTTCTGGAAACGGCGCGTACCCCCCGGGCGTGCTCGCATTGTCGGCTAGTCCATGGACATCCGCCAAGCCCTTTGTTACGCTGCCGGACGATTTTTATGAGTCTGGAAAACCAAGCAAACGCCGCGCCCACGCCCTCCGATTTCATCCGCGACCTCGTGGCCCAACACGTCGCCGAAAAGAAATATCCGCAGATTCACACCCGCTTTCCGCCGGAACCGAACGGCTACCTCCACATCGGCCACGCCAAGAGCATCTGCCTGAACTTCGGCATCGCCCATGAATTCGGCGGCGTCTGCAATCTGCGCATGGACGACACCAACCCGACCAAGGAGGACGTCGAGTATGTGGACTCCATCACCGAGGACGTGAACTGGCTCATCGCCGGCTGGGCCGACCAGAATCTCGGCCTGAAACCCAAAGGCAAGACGCCGGACACCATCGCCGAAGAAGGCAAGCGGGATTTTTATCTCGCGCCGGTCTTGCGGAGCGCGGCTGTCCCAGCCGCAGCGGCCCCGATAAAAGGTGAGTCATCGGCATCAGAAAGTGCTGCGCCTGGGACAGGCGCGCTCCTGGAACCGTTTTACGCCTCGGATTACTTCGACCAGCTTTACGATTACGCCGAGCAATTGATTGAAAAGGGCAAAGCCTACGTCTGCGACCTGACGCCGGAGGAAACCGACGATTACCGCCGCAACGCCAAAGCCTCGCCCTTTCGCGACCGCAGCAAACAGGAAAACCTGAATTTGTTCCAGCGCATGAAGAAAGGCGAATTCCCGGACGGCAAACGTTCGCTCCGCGCGAAGATTCAGGTGGACTCACCGAACGTCTGGATGCGCGATCCCCTGCTCTACCGCATCCGCCACGCCGAACATCATCATACCGGCGGCAAATGGTGCATCTATCCGATGTACGACTTCGCTCATTGCCTGAGCGATTACCTCGAAGGCATCACGCACAGCATCTGCACGCTGGAATTCGAGGTGCACCGCCCGTTGTATGACTGGATTCTGGAAGGCCTCGACCTGCCGCGCCCGCTGCCGCATCAGTACGAATTTGCCCGGCTCAGCCTCGGTTACACCGTCATGAGCAAACGCAAACTGATGCAGCTCGTGAACGAAAAGCTGGTGTCCGGCTGGGATGACCCGCGCATGCCCACGATTTCTGGCATCCGTCGGCGCGGGGTAACGCCCGAAGCTCTGCGCAACTTTGCCTACAACATCGGCATCACCAAATACAACGGCATCACTGACGTGGCCGTGCTCGAACACGCCATCCGTGAGGACCTGAACAAACGCGCTCTGCGCCGCCTGGCCGTGCTGCGCCCCATCAAAGTTGTCCTCACGAATTATCCTGAAGGCAAAACCGAGGAACTGGACGCCGTCAACAATCCCGAGGACGAAAATGCGGGCAAACGGAAGGTTCCCTTTTGCCGCGAACTGTACATTGAGCAGGACGATTTCAAGGAAGTTGCCGTGCCGAAATTTTTCCGGCTCAAACCCGGCGGCGAAGTCCGGTTGAAATACGCCTACATCATCAAATGCGATGAAGTGGTGAAAGACGCGACGGGCAGGATTGTGGAATTACGTTGTACCGCCGACCTCGAGAGCAAAACCGGCGGCCCGACAGCCAACCGCAAGGTCAAAGGCACGATTCATTGGGTGAGTGCCGCGCACGCGATTGACGCCGAGTGCCGACTGTACGACCGGCTGTTCACCGAAGCCGAGCCGGAAAAGGACGGCTCCGCCTCCGCCGAAAGCTCCGGCGCAACGAAGCGTGATTTCAAATCGGTGCTCAACCCGCATTCGCTGGAGGTGGTGACCGCCAAATGCGAACCGAGCCTGAAAGACGCGAAGCCGGAGCTGCGCTATCAGTTCGAGCGCCTCGCCTATTTTGCGTTGGATAAAGATTCGTTGGTAGGGTCATCGCGCTGCGATGACCGGACGGCGCAGCGCGCCGTCCCTACCTTGATTTTTAATCGGACCATCACCCTGAAAGACACCTGGGCAAAGGAAGCAGGAAAAAGTTAGCGGACATGTCACGACAAATTTGCTATCTTGGTATCAGAATTTATGACAGCCGCAGCGGCACTGGACAAACAGATCGAGCACTATCGTCGCATGACGGGTGAAGAACGGCTGGCCATTTCGTTGGAACTGCACGAAATGTCCTGCGAAATAGCCCGCGAAGGAATTCGACGCCAGCATCCTCAGGCACGCGCGGAAGAAGTTGAACGTTTGCTTCATCGCCGTCTGGAACTTGCCCGCGCTGCATGAATGAACGCGAACTTCTGGTGGATTGTTTGCGCCGGTTGAATCGGACCGGCGTGACTTACTACCTCACCGGCTCGATGGCGAGCAATTACTGGGGCATTCCGCGCACCACGCACGATTTGGATTTTGTCGTGCAACTGCCGGCGTCCGCCATCCCGCGCGTGGTTCAGGAATTCAGCGGCGATTTTTACCTTGAGGAAGCCGCCGTGCACGCCGCGTATCAGCCGCCGCATCAATTCAACGCCATTGACACCCGCTCCGCGTTGAAGGTGGATTTCTGGCTGCCCAAACCCGATCCGTTCGACAGGGAAATGCTCCGGCGCCGCGTGCAAGTCACCCTTTTCGGCGAACCGGCGTGGATTGCCACGGCGGAGGATGTCATCCTCCACAAGCTTGTCTGGAATCGCATCACGCCATCCGACCGGCAGCTGGGCGACGCCGCGGGCGTGGTGGCCGTGCAAACTGACGCTCTGGACAAATATTACTTGAGGCGATGGGCGCAGGAACTGAAACTGGCCGGCGAACTGGAACAACTGTTGAGCGGCAAAATCAAACCCAAGCAAACCTGAAACGCCGAACAAATACGTTGAAAGACTCCTGGGCGAAGGAAGTGCAGAAAAGTTAATTACAAATGGATGAGGTAGCAACAGGACCAACCTGAACAGATTGGATATTCTTTGTTGTCATTGGATTTCCAATGTTGACCTGCATTGGGACAGTGATACCGATGTTATGTGTTGGCTACTTCTACTTACGCACTGAATCACGGCAGTCGTTCTTTTGTCCTCATCCGCAACGGGAGGAAATTGTCATGCGCACGCTTCAAGCCGGCTAACGGTGGCGGCTTATGCAGGACAAACCGCCGACTCGCGCCGCTGGCTTAACCCTGACGCCGACGCAAGAAAGTTAGACCGAATATGCCGAAGGCGAGCAACCTCAAGACCGACGGTTCAGGCACGGGTAAGGGTCCACCTTGAAAGGCCAATCCAAAAGGAGAGTCCAATCCAGACTTAAAAGTGCTCACCACCCCACCCGGTGTTATTTCAAGGATGGCATCGTTATAGCCGTAACCATGCGAAACGGCCGCAAACAGGTCGCCGGTGTTATTAAAGGCGATAGCCATAACATCATAGTTATTAATGGACACAAAGGTGCTTTGCACTCCACCTGGCGTGATTCTTATGATGCTACTACTAGAGGAACCCGTGTTACCTATAAATAAATTGCCCGCGCCGTCGAAGGCCACCGGCCCGTTCAACCCTGAGGCAACGATGCTTTGCCCGCCTCCTGGTGTGAATTTATAGACGTTCCCACCGCCCGTTCCTACAAACAGATTACCCGCGCTGTCGAAGGCCAGACTATTCGGGAGATACACCCCAGAGGCAAAAGTGCTTTGCACCCCGCCTGGCGTGAATTCATAGATGTAGCCGCCGGTTAGATCCGCCTCAAACAAATTGCCGGCGCTGTCGAAGGCCAGTCCTCCGGGATGATCCAAACCAGACGCAAACGTGCTTTGCGAACCGTCCGGCTTGATTTCGGTGATGGTGTTAAGCCAGAATCTTGCCACAAATAGATTGCCAGCGCTGTCAAAAGCCAATCCCTCAGGGGAATAGATCCCAGAGACAAAGGTACTTTGCGTTCCGTTCGGTGTGAATTCAAAGATATTTTGGCTAGCGGCATCCGACTCGAACAGAATTTGCGCCGGCGCGCTGGTAGAAATCAGCAGGAACGCCCCCGCACAGGCCGCTCCGCTAAATGAATGACACGCGGCACGAATGAAGGAATTGAATTGCGCCTTCACAAAGATAGTCTTAGATAGTCTTGCTTTGTTCGATTGGAATTTTACCAAAACGAATGAGTCATGTCCAGCAATTTTGGCACTGTATCGCCTAATAGTGCGATTTTATCGCGTCCAGCCGGTTAGTCCGTTGACGCCGTACACACGTCATACCCGTATCGCTGGTACACGAGCAAGTAATGTTCGGAACGGTGTCGCATTGAGCCTCGTTCAAGCAATTCTCGACATTCGACGGGAAACGATTCAGGTTCAACCCAACAACCCGAAGTCATAAAACCATGAACCCAAACAAAATTTCTCTCAAGGGCTTGCTGATTTTACCGGTGATGGCCATGCTTGCAGCCGTGCAAACCTCATCAGCCCAGGATAAAACAGCCGCCAGCCTGCCCACCACAGCCGTCAGTTTCAATGACGTGGCTGACCAGGCGCTGCAGGCAATGAAGCAGCGCGCGGAAGAACTCCACATCAAGGGCGTGGCCGTGGTTGCGTACAGCGAAGGCGATACCGTCCAAGCCTGGACCTCAAAAATGGTCGTCGTCGG
>JBEKKN010000046.1:0-21078 GCA_050010675.1 Verrucomicrobiota bacterium
CGGCTTGCGCAGGCGCAACACCAGGTCGGCGGAGCCGAGCAACGTTTTGCGGTCGGTGGCGAGCGTGGCGCCGACGGCGGTGTAGTCGGCATCGGCAAAACCACTGCCGAGCCCGAGGCCCGCTCCAACTTCCACCTGGGCCCCGAGTTTGACCAGTTTGGCGGCGCTGGCCGGCGTCAATGGTGCCCGGGTTTCGCCGGGATGTGTTTCTTTGGGAACGGCAATCTTCATTTCTTGAAAAACGTGGCCGGCACCTTATCACACCCTTTTTCCTCCGTTAACTCAAATGTTGCCATTCTTTGCACGGCAATTGCGGTGCCTGACAGGCACAACAAATTATTCCTTAACATGATGCGGCGCTTGAACTTTAGCCGCCTTAATGAAGGCGCGGACTTTGGTGTGGTCTTTCTTGCCCGGAGCGGATTCGACACCGCTGGAAACGTCCACGCCAAACGGCCGCACCTGTTGGACGGCTGCGGCAACGTTTTCCGGCGTCAAACCGCCGGCCAGAAAGATCGGTTTGCCGAGCTGTTGCGCTTCCACAGCCAGGTCCCAATTGAATTTTTCGCCCGTGCCCCCGAGCGTGTCGGGCGAATAAGCGTCCAACAACCACGCGTCCGTGCGGTATTTCGGCAATTCCTTCAGTGACCCGGCGTCGCGCATGCGAAAGGCTTTCATGCTCATCAGCCCGAATTGCGTGCAAAAATCCGGCGGCTCGTCGCCGTGAAACTGCAACAGGCCAAGGTTGCATTCGCCGATGGCGCGAAGGACAAGCTCTTCGGATGGGTTCACAAACACGCCGACGCGCAGGGTGAACGGCGGCAGTGCGCGGGAAATTTCCGCCGCTATTGTGGTCGGAATGAACCGCGGGCTGCGGTCATAAAAGTTGAAGCCCAGCGCGTCCGCGCCCGCCTCGACGGCAACCAGCGCGTCCACCGGATTGGTGATCCCGCAAATTTTGACCAGTGTGTTCATTTATGATTTACGATTGATGATCGATGATTTTTCCGCCCGCACGCGAACAACCGACAAATCATAAATCATAAATCATCAATCGTAAATTCAATGCGTGAAGTGGCTGACCGCCTGGTACACGATGAATGCGGCGACATAGGCCAGGCCGGTCATGTAGGCGATCTGGAACAGCGCCCATTTCCAACTGTTGGTCTCGCGGCGCACGACGGCCGTGGTGGAAAGGCATTGGGCCGCAAGGATGTAATAAACCAGCAGGCTGGCGCAGGTGGCCGTGGTGAACATCGGTGTGCCGTCGGACCGCGTGGCGCGGCGCAGCGAATCGTACAGCGACGAGCTGTGATGTTCCGCGGCGTCCTGGCCGACGCCATAAACGATGGCGAGGGTCGAGACGATGACTTCGCGCGCGGCAAACGAGCTGATGATGCCAATGCCGATCTGCCAGTCGAAACCCAGCGGCTGGAGCACCGGCTCCAGCAGCCGGCCCATCCGGCCCGCGGCGGAATTGCGCAGCGAGAATTGTGCAGTCAGCCGGTCGGAATCCGCGCGGAGTGCCGTGGCTTTCCGGGCGTCGCCGGATTCCTCGAGTTGCGCAGCCTGCGCGGTCAGCGCCACGGCGGCGGGTGGCGGCGCGGATTTCGGGTAATGCGAAAGCGCCCACAGCGCGAGCGAGACCACCAGGATGATGGTGCCGGCCTGTTTGACGAAAATTTTCGCGCGGTCGAACGTGTGAAACAGCGCCGTGCGGAGGCCGGGGAGGCGATACGGCGGCAGTTCAATCAACAAGGGCCGGCTGCCACCCGGCAGAATCGTGCGGTTGAACACGACGGCCGCCAGGACCGCCGCCAGCGCGCCGGTGGCGTAGGCTGCCGTGAACACCAGTGCGGCTTTCAGCGGCGAATGGGGAAACAGCAGCGCCGTGACCATCGCGTAAACGGGAATCCGCGCCGAGCACGTCAACAACGGCGTGACGAGGATGGTGACCAGCCGGTCGCGCGGATTTTCGATGACGCGCGCGGACATGATGGCGGGAATGGCGCAGGCGTGCGCCGAGAGCATCGGCACGAACGCCTTGCCCGGCAGTCCGAGCCGGCGCATGATCTTGTCCATCACCAATGCCGCGCGCGACAGATAGCCGGTATCCTCCAGCAGCGACAGCGCGAAGAACAAAATGCAGATTTGCGGCAGGAACACGAGCACCCCGCCGACCCCGCCGATGACACCGTTGATGAGCAGGCTTTGCAGGTCACCCGCCGGTGTGTGCGCCGCCACCCAGGCGCCCACCGTGCTGAACAGGCGGCTGATCAGGCCCATGGGAATTTCCGCGGCCCAAAAAATCAGCACGAACAGCAGGATCATCACGATTTGAAAAACGATGACGCCCACCACCGGGTGCGTGAAGAAATCGTCAATTTTTTCCGTCCGGGCCGACCGCCGCGCCGCGGACGCGTCCATCACCTTCGTCGAAATCTGTTCGGTCCATTCGTAGCGCGCCTGGTAGGGACAACCACTGCAACCGTGTACGCAGGCGGGTTTATCGTGAGTGGCGGCCTGGGCAACCCCGCCGGTGACGAGCCGTTCCATGGCGTCCTTGAGCTCGCCGATCCCCATGCCCGTGCGAGCGGAAATGGGAACCACGGGACAGCCGAGTTCGGCCTGGAGCTTGGCCACGTCAATCCGGATGCCGTCGCGCCGGGCCGTGTCCATCATGTTCAGCGCCACGACGACCGGGCAGCCCAGTTCCAGCACCTGGCTGACGAGAAAAAGATTCCGTTCCAGGTTCGTTGCGTCCACGACCACCAACGCGGCCTCGGGCGCGGGGTGATTTTCCAGCCGCCCGTGCAGGGCGTCGCTCGCAAGTTTTTCCTCCGGCGACGAGCTTTCCAGACTGTACAGTCCCGGCAAATCCACCAACACCGTCTGGCGGTCGCCGAAGTGCGTGCGGCCGACGCGGCGTTCGACGGTGGTGCCGGGGAAATTGGCGGTCTTGGCGCGCAAACCGGTGAGTGCGTTGAACAGGGTGGTCTTGCCGGCATTGGGATTGCCGACCAGCGCGAGGGTGAAGGCGTGATGCGGCAGTTGACCCGGAAGCTTCTCCCCGCCGGCCAGCGCGGACCCGAATTTCACGGCGTCATTCATGTCCGGGCACTTCCCGCATCGCGCAATGGTCGGGCGTGCAGACTTCCAGCCAGACCCGCGAGGCCAGCGAGGCGGACAACCCCAGCCGTGAACCGAAAACGCGGACCACGAGCGGGTCGCCGGTCCGGATGACCTCCAGCCGGCGTCCGACGCAGATGCCAAGCGTCTTGAGCCGCTCCACATCGTCGCCATCCGTTTCGATGCGACGCACGACCGCGCATTGCCGCGGCAACAGCGCATCCAACCGCGTCTCCGGCGTTGGCGTTGGCGCATTCGTAGTCATCGTTATATAGATTAAATCCGAGGGCGATTCCTCGCTGTCGGCAGCTTGCGATTTGTTGGCGGTGGCTTGCGCCCGGCCGCTTTGCCGCCGCGTGACCAAATAAGCCAACCCCCTTGCCTGTCAAACCAGGCTCCCCTGTCTGCGACCAAGTTTTGTCTCGTCGGGTGGACAGGGTTTTTCAACAATCAGCCATGCCGCGAACGGTTTATTTCGATTACAACGCCACGACCCCGCTGGATCCCGCGGTGCGCGAGGCAATGCTGCCTTTTCTTGGCTCAATCTGGGGGAACCCCTCCAGCGTGCATCATGTCGGACGGCGGGCGCGGGCGCAGCTGGACGAAGCGCGCGAACGGGCGGCGAAGGTCCTGGGCGCCAAGCCAAGTGAAATCATCTTCACCAGCGGCGGCACGGAGAGCAATAATCTGGCAATTTTAGGCACGGCCCGGCTGCTCAAACCCAAGGGCCGGCATCTGATCACCTCTGCCATTGAGCACCATGCGGTGCTGCACTGCTTCGATTACCTTGAAAGGAAGGAAGGTTTTGAAGTCACGCGGCTGCCCGTGGACGCTGAAGGACGTGTGTCCGCCGATGATTTAAGAAACGCCATCCGCCCGGACACGATTTTCGTTTCCCTCATGGCGGCCAACAATGAAATCGGCACCCTGCAGCCGGTGGCTGAACTGGGGGCGGTCTGCCGCGAGCGAGGAATTATTTTTCACACGGACGCCGTGCAATGGTTTGGCAAGGAGCCGTTTGAAAATCTTGCCCGGTTCAATGCGGATTTGGTTTCGATTTGTGCCCATAAATTTCACGGGCCAAAAGGCGTGGGCCTGCTCCACATCAAATCTCCACTGCATCCCGATCCGGTGGTGTTCGGCGGCGGTCATGAGAACGAGCGGCGGGCGGGCACGGAAAATCTGGCCGCCATCATTGGGCTGGTGGAAGCCATGGAAAGATTTCTCTCCCCCCCGGTTTTCCAGAAAGACCATTTGCAGCCGTTGACCCGGCAATTGATCGACTGCCTGGCAGCGATCAAGGGCACGGAGTTGGTGGGTTCCCCCGGGCAACGGCTGATGAATACGGTCGCCTTTGTGGTCGCTGGCTCCGACAGCATTGTGCTGTTGGGTGGACTGGACCTCGAAGGTGTCTGCGCTTCGAGTGGCTCCGCCTGTTCCTCCGGTTCCATTGAACCGTCGCATGTGGTTGCCGCCTTGGGCAAACCGGACGCCGCCAATGCGCTCGTGCGTTTTTCCCTGGGCCGGGAATCCACCGCGGAAGAAGTGAACTTTGTCTGCCGGGTTCTTCCCGAGGTGATCCGCCGTGCACAACTTGGCCAATAAGCCCCCAGCCTCCTGTGAAGTCTTTGTTGATTTTGTGGAGAACTCTGCTTTTTCAGGGTTTCTCTTTTTTTATCTTCCTAAACCACCTGCCTGCCCCTTACTTTCAACCGATGAAACCTTGACACAACAGGTTGTTTGCCTTATTCACAGCCCTTAATACTGATACTTTTCTATAAAGAAAGATACTATTAACGACCGCCCATGAACCTCACGATCACCAAGGAGAACATTCTGAATGGACTGCAGGCGGTTCAAAACGTGGTCAGCTCGCGGACCACTCTCCCCATCCTTTCCAATGTGATGTTGCGTGCCGAGGGCGATCGGGTCGAATTTACGGCGACGGATCTGGATGTGACCGTGGCCTGTTCCGTCGAGGCCAAGGTAAAAAAAGGGGGAGCCACCACCATCCCGGTCAGAAAGCTGTTCGGAATAGTCCGGGAATTGAACGGCGGGGAAATCGACATGGAAGTGGACGATAAAAACGTCTGCAGTGTCCGCTGTGGGACCTCTTTCTACAAAATCCACGGCATCGGGGCGGATGAATTTCCGCCGCTGCCAAAGTTCAAGGACGACAAAAAAGTGGTGTTGACCCAGGAAACGGCCAAATCAATGCTGGGAAAAACCTCCTTCGCGATTTCCACCGATGAGTCCCGTTATGTGTTGAACGGAGTTTTCATCAGTCTTAAGGATCATAAAATGACCGTGGTGGCAACGGACGGGCGCAGGCTGTCCCTGGCGGACGAAGAAGTGGAAATATCGGAGAAGAGCCAGGGAGAATTCATCATCCCGGCCAAGGCGGTAAATGAGTTGAACCGCCTGCTGCAGGAAAAGGGCGATGTGGAGATTAAGTTCGGCGAGAATCAGGCGGCATTCAAGTTAAAGGACGACAAGGGTTTTTCCGTTCTGGTGCTCACCAAGCTCATCGAGGGGAATTATCCCAATTACCGGCAGGTCATTCCGGCCGAGACCAAGGAACGGGTGCCGCTGGTGCGCGACGAATTTCTGCATGCGCTGCGCCGGGCCGAAATCATGACCAGCGAGAAGGCCAACTCCGTCAAACTGACCTTCAGCAAAAACAACCTGGCCATCACCGCCAACTCGCCGGAAGTGGGTGAAGCCCGGGAAAGTCTAGCGGTAAACTACAAGGGGAAGGAGATTGCCATCGCCTTCAACCCGAAATTTCTCATCGAACCGCTCAATGCCCTGACCGAGGATGAAGTGTTCTTCGAGTTGACGGATGAACTCAGTCCGGGCGTGCTGAAAATAAACGGCCCGTTCCTCTACGTGGTCATGCCGATGCGATTAAGCTGAACGGCCTGTTCGGGACCACACCCGAACGGGCGGAGCTTGACGAAAGCGCCTCATTCGGATAGACTTTCGTGTATGATCCCATCGCGGTTGAAAAGTTTCCTGACCGCCTTTTGGTTGTTCACAGTCTGCGTTCTGAACGGTAACGCGACCGTCGTGGTTTCGTGTGTGGGAGACAGCATCACCGCCGGGGTCGGGGTTGCCAATCCTTCGATTGATAGTTATCCGGCCAAGCTTCAACAGTTGCTGGGAACAAACTATAGCGTGTTAAACTATGGGGTCAGCGGCGCGACGCTGCTCATCGCGGGCGACACGTCGTATTGGAACACCAGCGCCTACACCGCCAGTCACAATCCACCGCTGCCGAACATCGTGATCATCATGCTCGGTTCGAACGACTCGAAACCGCAAAACTGGCAATATGGAACCAATTTTTACAACAACTATCAGAGGTTGCTGATCACTTACACAAACCTGTCCTCGAAGCCTCAGGTGTTGATCTGCACGCCTCCGCCCTGTTTTGGTCCCAACTCGCCGCTGATCAATCCCGGCATCGTTGCCACCAACATTTCTCCCCTGGTCCGGCAACTGGGCACCAATCTGAATCATCAGGTCATCGACATGCAGATCCTGCTCGCCGGCCATGGTGAATGGTTCCCCGACAACGTCCATCCCGATGAGCCCGGCACGTCGGTCATGGCGGCGATTGTCTATACCGCGCTGTTGGGTGACACCCTGAATGGAGCCATCCCCAGTCTGGCGATGACCACACCGGGAAACGGCAATGTTGTTTTCAACTGGCCGGCGGGCGGCGCCGGCTGGGTGGTTCAAACGACCCCGCTTTTGGGTGGTACGAACGGTTGGACGATTGTCAGCAGTCGCATCACCAATGATCAGAACACCGCGCACGTCACCGTTCCCCTGGCTGCCTTCACCGGGTCCAGCGACCTGTTCCGGCTTTGGAATCCTTCCATCCAGGGTCCTTGAACATTACCGGACGGCCGCCCAGACGCGGTGAACGTCATCGTGATCATCCAGGCTCTGAAGAAATTCACCAACTTCCGCCCGTTGTTCCTCGGTTAGGGTGGGATGGGATTTTGGCAGATAACCCGGCTCGCTGGTGACCAACGTCCAGCCGTTTTGTGAAAGCCATCGGGAAACGGCATGAACCGCCGTGCGGTCGCAAATGAACCTTGCCCCCGCCGTGCCTTCCGGGATGTCATCGTTCTGTTCGGGCGCGAGCGGTTCAACCTCATTCGCGCCGGCTTCAATGGCCGCGGCTTCGCGGTCAACGTTCGGGTCGGGATGATGGGCCTCAACCAGCCCGGCGTGATCGAACAGGAACTTGTTGCTGCCCGCCGTGCCCAGCTGGCCGCGCTTGAACAGCACGCGGATTTCCGGCGCGGTCCGGTTTACATTGTCCGTGAGCACTTCCACAATCACCGGCACCTTGTGCGGCGCGTAACCCTCGTAAATGACGTGCTCCATCACGAGCTTTTCGTCACCGGTGCCCGCGCCCTTTTTGATGGCGCGTTCGATGACGTCGCGCGCGACACTCTCCTTGCGCGCCTTTTCCACGGCGGCAAACAGGCGCGCATTCATCGCCGGATCCGCCCCGCCCAGCTTCGCGGCGACGGATATTTCGCGGACCACTTTGCTCGTTTGCCGGCCTTTCTTCAGCCCGGCCACCAGCCGTTTGGCATGCAACCATTGGCGTCCCATGGGAAAAATCTAGCAAACCACCGCGCAATGGCGAGCGCGGAACGCTTCGTTTACCGCCCGCGCAGCGGCATCAGTCCAAAGTGCAACACCAGCCAGACCGGCACCGCCCACAGCGTGATGGCGATGAAACGCTCCCAGGTCCACGGCAAATAATGCGCCTGGATTGGAAAAATGGTGATCATGAAATAATTCGCGAACCGGGTATGGCCGATGAAACGCAGATGATGGGGAAATCTCCTGCGAACGCCGCTGATGAGCGCCACCACGCCGAGACCGAGCGTGAGAAAAGTCACCAGCAGATTTACCGGCAACATCGCGTTCAGTTCCAGGTAATGACCCTGCGCTGCGTGCGGCACAAAATACGGCCATAACCACTGGACGCCGGCCCACAAAAAACTAAAACCCGATTGGAGGGCCGTCCGGAAATTCGCCTTGTCCGCCGTCAGTTCGTTCAGCAACAGACCGAAGTAAAGCGGCACGATGCCCCAGATCAACGTCGCGTGATCGAACGGCGTGGCGATCAACTCAATGAACGTGGCCCAATAATGCTGGATCATCCGGGTGGCTAGCGGCCGCAGGCGGCGGTTAGTGGGAGGGGCTGTCCATCTTCTGTTTGACGTCGCCGACCACATTTGTCGTAGTCTGCTTGACCGTGGCGGCGACATTGGTGGCGGCTTCGCTCATCGCCTTGGTGCTGACACTGACGGCGTCGGTGACGGCGCTCTTGACCGATTGGGCGGCATCCTTGGCTTCAGCCGCAACCCGTTTGGCTCCATTCCGGTCCTCGTGCATCACCACGAGGGCAATCACCGCCGCCACGAGCAACAAAACAACCAGCCATTTGATAAGTTTCATAATAATTTGTCCTGGACGATTCCCGCCGGCATGTCGTTCGATCATCCCGGGCCCAACTGGCCATGGAAGGCGCTGTAAACCATTTGCACCGACCCGCCAGCAGAACGCCCGCGAGGTTCGTTCCACGCCATGTGCGCTTACTGTAACCGCCGCCATGACATCCGCAACCACATTGGCAGGCCTTGGTTAACGGGCCGGTTTGAGGCCACGACCCGGTTTCCGGCACAACACCTGCTAAAAATTCTAAACGTAGCTCGATTAAACGGGCAAATTAAATCCGAAAACCGAAGTTAAATTTCTGCGTTAGCGGAGTGCGGCCGTCCCGGCCGCAGCAACGTGGGAAGAGCGAGCTGTGGGAAACGATTCTGTGGCTGAAAAGAAGCCGGTAGCTGCGCCTGAAGACGGGCGCACTCCAGGGCGGCCTCAGGCTAACCCGCCACCGCTGGCAACTTCGGAACTCGGGTTAAGAGGAATAATTTTGAGAAAAATTATGAAATCAATACGGTCCCGCACGCAGGCTGCCCTGCTGCTGATCCTGTCGTTGCCGGGCCTGGCTCTGGCAGGCCTGAGCCAGGCTGGATTGAAGGTTCTGACGTGGTATCGCCGGTCTCGATTTTTTAAATCGACGGAAGAGAATCCATTCAAGCAACGCAGCGCCAGCCGCCCCGGCGAGTTCCCGCCAATTACGACCGACGTTCCTTGATTGCCGCCAGAATCTCCGCGATCACTTCCGCCTTCGGTTTGGCGCCGAGATGGCCTTCGTGCCGGAGCGCGGAGCATTGCTCCGCGAGCTCCATTCTGGAATAATCGCGCAGAGCATGGCTCTGCGCCCGATGGAACAGCCGCCTCAATCCAAACGCGAACATCTGCGCCTTCTGGTGGCCGGAAAACAGCAATGGAGCGAGCCGTTGGCTGACGGGGTCAAGGTCCGGGGGTTCAAAGGCTGGCACGAACGGGGTTATCTGCCGCATTGCGACCTGCCGGGATTGGTTCAGTTCGTCACGTTTCGCCTTTGGGATTCAATGCCGGCCTCGCGCAAAGGCGAGTGGGAGCATCTCCTGGCCGTTTCCACGCGGAGCGATGCTCCGCGCTCCGGAACTCAAGGCAATGTCACCCAGGTCGGAGCGCGAAGCATTGCTTCGCGGGAACAGCGGATAAAACTGGAGGAATATCTGGATCGCGGCCTCGGCGAATGTTTTCTGCGTGAACCCCGCGTCGCGGCGCTGGTGGAAAAGGTGATTCGTTTCCATCACGGCCAGCGGTTTGAACTTCTGGCGTGGGTGGTGATGCCAAATCACGTCCATGTGCTCGTCCAAGTCGGCCAGACCCCGTTGACGCGGATTGTGCAGAACTGGAAATCCATCGCAGCCGTTGAGGCGAACAAGCTGCTTGGTCGGACCGGTCGTTTCTGGCAACCGGACTATTGGGATCGTTACATGCGCGACGCGGGACGAGCTTTGAAGGCGGTTCGTTACATTGAAAACAATCCCAAGAAGGCAAATTTCTGCCGGACGCCCGAAGATTGGCCATTCAGCAGCGCGCGATTCCGCAATCTGCAAACGCGACAACTGCAGTTGTCACCGTAACGGAGCGCGGAGCATTGCTCCGCGAGTCCCTCCGAACTGCGCGAAGCGATTTTTCGTGCTCTGATAGCCTTGCCAACCGATTCTCGCGGAGCAATGCTCCGCGCTCCGGCTTAATCACACCCTTCGTTCTTTGATTGCCGCCAGTATCTCCGCGATTACTTCCGCTTTCGGCTTGGCGCCGAGATTGCCTTTGCCATGCAGACGAACCGAAACATTTCCGGCTTCCATGTCGCGGCCCCCAATGACTAGCATGGTGTGGACCTTGGCCTGTTCCGCTTCCTGAATCTTGCCGTTGATTTTGTTCGACGAGAAATCTGATTCGCAGCGGACGAAGCTCGCGCGCAATTCATTGACAATGGCCTTGGCGTAGTTCACCAGCGGTTCTTCCTCGCCGATGGTCATCACGCGCACCTGCTCGGGCGCGAGCCAGAGCGGGAAATTACCGGCGTAATGCTCGATCAAAAAGCCGATGAACCGCTCGTGCGTGCCCAAGGGCGCGCGATGGATGCACAACGGCGTCTTGTTCGTATTGTCCTTGTCGCGATAGACCAGGCCAAATTTGGCGGGCACGGCGAAGTCCACCTGGTTGGTGGCCAGCGTGAACTCGCGGCCGATGACGCTCCAGACCTGCACGTCAATCTTCGGGCCATAAAACGCCGCTTCGTTCGGCACTTCCACATAGGGAATCTTCGAATCAATCAGCGTCTGGCGCACCATGTCTTCGGTCTGCTTCCACAGTGCCGGTTCGTTGACGAACTTGGCGTTGTCACCGGTGAGCCGCGACGGGTCGTGCGTGCTGAAGCGCATCACATATTTGTCGATGCCAAAAATCTTGAAATACTTCAGATACATCTCGTTCACCGCGTTGAACTCGGCGGCGAACTGCTCCGGCGTGCAATAGATGTGCGCGTCGTTCATGTTGAGCGAGCGGACGCGCATCAGGCCGAACAATTCACCCGACTGCTCGTAGCGGTAGCAGGTGCCGTATTCGGCCAGCCGCAAAGGTAAATCGCGGTAACTGCGCGGTTCCGCCGCAAAAATGCGGTGATGATGCGGGCAGTTCATGGCTTTGAGGTAATAAATAACGCCACTCGCCTCAATTTCACGTTGCAGCTTTTCAATTTCTTTCCGTTTTGAAAGGACTTCCGCATCGTTTTGGCCCTTACCCGCATTTAATAAGTCCTCCACTTCTGTCTTCAATAAAAATTGGTTTGCCTCTAAGTCTTGCCAATCGTTTATGTGTGTTTCCCGCAGAAGCATTGGCGGAAACATTGAATCAGCGTAATAAGGTAAGTGTCCGCTTGTGCGATACATTTTTTCCTTGGCGATGTGTGGTGTTTTCACGCGCACATAGCAGGCGGCGAATTCCGTTTCCTTCGCCAGCTTTTCCAGTTCCTCGACAATCGCGGTGCCTTTGGGCAGCCACAGCGGCAGTCCCGGACCGACGTACTCGGTGTCAATCGCGAACAGCCCCATTTCCTGTCCAATCTTGCGATGGTCGCGGCGTTTGGCCTCTTCGAGCATTTTGAAATACTCGTCGAGCTGGGTCTTGTTCTTGAACGCTGTACCGTAGATGCGCTGGAGCTGCGGGTTCTTCTCGTCGCCCTTGTAATAGGCGCTGGCGACGTGCGTGAGCTTGAACGCGCCCACGTTGCCGGTGCGCATCACGTGCGGCCCTGCGCACAGGTCAATGAAATCCCCATTCTTGAAATAGGTGATTTCTTCGCCCTCGGGAATGGCTTCGAGATTGCCCAGCTTGAAAACTGACGGGTTTCCCGGCCTCGCGCCTAACGCCCCAAGCCTTCCCGCCTGCGCGTCAGCGATCGCCTGCTCGCGCGTGACGACAATTTTCTCGAAGACGTTGTTCGCCTTGATTTCCTTTTTCATCTCGGCCTCGATTTTCTCGAAGTCCTCGGGCGAGATGCGATGCGACAGTTCCACGTCGTAATAAAAGCCGTTCTCGACCGGCGGGCCGGCGGCGAATTGGGCGTCCGGCCAGAGGCGGAGGATGGCCGTCGCGAGCACATGCGCGGCCGAATGCCGGAGGCGCTCCAGCTCGGTCATCTTCTGGCGGTCATCCACTGTCTTTCGTTCATTCATAAAAATTTACCGCAGAGGCGCAGAGACGCAGAGGGTAGGGGTTTTTCCTTGGATTTGAAACAGTAAAGACACTGTGCCGGACCGCGCCCCCGAACAAAAATTAACTATAAGGCCCCAATTTTTGTTTTCTCTGCGCCTCGGCGTCTCTGCGGTTAAAGTTATTTTGCCTTTCTCCAAATTGAAATCAGCGCGCCGAAACCGCACAGCAACAGCCCGCTCGCAGCCACCGCGCCGCCGTGGACAACCTGCGGCAGGAATTGCAGCGTCACCGCGCCGGCCGCCGGGCCGATGCAGTTGCCGACGCCGATGGCGGCCTCGTGAATGCCGCCGTGGTCACCCCTGGCTTCGCCCGCGTCCATCGAATAGAACAGCGACGAGTAGTAAATCAGCCCGATGGCGCCGCCGAAGAAAACCTGCGCCGCGATCAACACCGCCAGGTTCGGCACGGTGAGGATCGCGGCAAACGAAACAATGAGCAGGGCGAACGCCACCACCAGCCAGCGGAACCGGTAATGCCAGCCGGTCCAATACCAGAGCGTCAGAAACGTTCCGAACCGCACGAAGCCCCACAGCGAACAGGCGAAGCCGGCGACCATTGGCGACAGATGAAACCGCGTGGCCAGGCCCGGCAGCTCGGGGATTAACGTATTGATGGCGATGTAGGCGAAAGGATTGGCGATCCAGGCCATGCGCAGAAATGCCTGTGCTTTCGCCCGTGAAGGCCGGTTGGGGTCGGGTACGGACGCGGGCGCAGGTTCGGCGTGGGTAGCCGGCGCTGTGCCGGTCACGCGCTTTTCCAGCCAGCACACCGCCGCCAGTTGCGTCAGGCACAGGACCAGCGGCACGTAAAAAATGACTTTGAACCCGAACGCTTCCACCAGCGTGCCGCCGCCGAACAGGGCGAGGGCGTTCGTGGAAGCCCAGACGACGTTGTAGGTGCCGACCGCGCGCGGCAGGGTGATGGCGTTACCGCCCTCGCTGACCAGCGCCTCGATGGTCGGCCACAGGAAGCACATGCCGACGTTGAGCAGGCCGGTGGCGACCATCACGCCGGCCGCCGAGTGGAGTTGCGAGCCGGCGGCCAGGGCCACGCTCATCACGCTGAAACCGATTTTGAGCGCGGTGAAATAACCGTGGCGCTGGGCGAACCGTCCGGCCTGCCAGGCGGAGATGGTATAAATCAGGCCGTTCAGCGCGGCAAAGGCGAGGTTGCCCTTGTTGCCAAAGCCAAACTCGTCCCGCATCAAAAAATAAACGTAATAGGAATAAAGGGACGTGGAAAAGGAACTCAGCCCTTCAAACGTAAAATAGACGGCCTTCACCCCGTATCCCCGGTCAGTAGTCATATAATCCGCTGTCGCGCGTATACCCGCAGCTACTGCCGCCGGTCTCCCCGCCCATGAAATCGCCGAGCACGTCGCCCAGGTCAGCCTCGATCTGCTCCGGATCTTCGCCGGCTTCGAGCCGTTTAATGGCCACGTCCAATTCCTTGGGCACGGAACCCGGCGGCATCAGGTCTTTCATCTTTTTCATCATCCGCGCCATGTGCCGGGGATTGTTCTCGTCCAGATGCTCCATGTCGCGTTCGAGTTCCATCATGGCGCGCTCGACCCGCGGATCATCTAGGTCCGGCATTGGCGGTTCGCCGGATTCAGAATCGCTTTTGGCGGTGGGTTCGACGAGCTTGCGCGACAGGGCAAACCGGCTGACCTGTTTGGTCATTTTTTTGCTGCCGCACTTGGGACAAACCGGGAGGTGGTCGGGATTGACGCGCCGGGCGAGAAAGTTGTAAATCCTCCGGCACTGCGGACAGGCAAATTCGTAAATCGGCATCGGATTTACGATTTACGATTTACGAATGGCGCGCCACAAAAAAATTAAGAGCCGTGGAAACCCACCGGCTCTTAAATCGCAAATCGCAAATCGCAAACGGATTTATTTCATCCGGTCGAAGCTTTTCTGGAGAATCTGCCAGTCTTTCAGGCCGGTGACCTTGCTTTGGTACGACTTGATGATCTCGGCTTCCTTCGCGTTCTTGGTCGGCTTCAGGTTTTTATAAAGGATGCCGAAATAACCCGGGAAATCCGCCCCGGCCAGCTTGTAGGCGGACAATTCGTCGGTCACGTCGTGGTCCTTCGGGACTTCCCGGAACACGCCGCCTTTGCGCGGGTTCGCGGCGTCGAAGGCGCCTTCGTAAAATTCCACACATTCGCTCAGGCATTCGATGAAGCCGAAGCCATCGTGGTCCATCGCGGCCTCCATCATCGCCAGCACGTGGTTCGGATTCGTGGACGTGGTGCGCGCGACAAACGTGGCCCCGGCGGAAATCGCCTGCTTCATCGGGTTGATGGGATAATCCACCGCGCCCCACTGGTCGGTCTTGCTTTTGAAGCCGAGCGGCGACGTGGGCGAGGTCTGCTTCTTGGTCAGGCCATAAACCCAGTTGTCCATGACCACGTAGGTCATCTTGACGTTTTTGCGCGCGGTATGATTGAAATGGTTGCCGCCGATGGAAAACGCATCGCCGTCACCGCCGAACACGAACACATGCAGGTCCGGCCGGGAAAGAGAGACGCCCGTGGCAAACGGCAGCGCGCGCCCATGAATGTAATGCACGCCGTGCGCCTGCACGAAATAGGGGAACCGGCTGGAGCAGCCGATGCCCGCGACAGTCGTGATGTTCTCGTGCCACATTTTGCGCTTCTCGATGAGCTTGAAGTAAAGCGCGAGCACCGAGAAATCGCCGCAACCGGGGCACCACGTCGGGTGATCGGCAGCGATCTCTTTTTTCGTCAGACCCTTGCGCTCGGTGCCGGGCACCGGCGGCGCCGCGGCAATCCCGCTTTGCGGAACGCGCTCGGGTATTTCAACAATGGCTTCACTCATAAATTCAAATCATTTTCCCGGACAAAAGGTTAGACCGCCTTCCTGGCTTCGCCGTTCGAGGATAACTTCGCTTTTACGGCCGCGAGAATTTCCTTCACCTTCCACGTCAGCCCGTCCGTCTTGCTGATGCTGCGAATGCGCGGATCGCCATAACGCCCGCGCAACAGCGTGGCCAGTTGGGCCTGGCCGTAAAGGCCTTCATCGTTCATCTCAATCACCAGGACGTGATGAAATCCGGAAAAGATGTCGTCGAGCCCATTGGGCAGCGGATTGAGATGGCGCAGGTGCAGCGACGAAACGCTGTCGCCTGCCGCCCGGGCGCGATCCACGGCTTCGCAAATGGGTCCCCGGGTCGAGCCCCAGCCGACCAGCAACACGTTGCCTTCGGGCGGCCCGTAAATTTTCGGCACCGGCAGCGTGGCGGCCAGCGCCTGAAGTTTCCGGCGGCGCTTGGCGGTCATTTGCATGTGCAATTTCGGCGAAGCGGTCGGATGCCCCATTTCATCGTGTTCCAGGCCGGTGGCAATTGGATATTTGCCGCTGTTGACGCGCGTGCCGGGCACGACGCGCGGCACGATGCCGTCCGGGGTGGACAAATCGTAGGGCTTGAAATCGGCGACGGGCGAAAGATCAGGGGAAATGTTCTGGCAGACTTTTTCCAGGTTCGGCTCCAGAAAGGCCTCGATGCGCGTGGCAATCGCCTGGTCGCTCACGATCAAAACCGGCACGTTGTATTTGCGCGCAATGTTTACGGCTTCAATGGCCGTATAAAAGCAGTCCTCGACGTTTGCCGGCGCAATCACCACGCGCGGGGCGTCGCCGTGTCCGCCGAAGCAGGCGATGTAAAGATCGGATTGTTCCACGCTGGTCGGCATGCCGGTGGAAGGGCCGCCGCGTTGCACGTCCACAATAATCAGCGGCATCTCGGCCATCACCGCCCAACTGATGCCTTCGCTTTTCAGGGAAATGCCCGGACCGCTTGAACCGGTCACTGCCAGACGACCCGCGTAGCTGGCGCCCAAGGCCATGGAGATGGAGGCGATTTCATCCTCGCATTGGACAAACATGCCGCCGTATTTGGGCAGTTCCCGCCGCAGCAGTTCCATGATGTCGGACCAGGGCGTGATGGGATAGCCGGCGCCGAAACGGACGCCCGCGGCGATGAGGCCGTGGCCCAGCGCCTCGTTGCCGTTCATCACGACCTGCTGGCCGTCGCGCTTCTGGCTTTCCGAAAACCGGAATGTCTCCAGCAAATTGCTGACGTTATGGGAATAGCCGCCATGAAACGCCGCCAGCGCGTTTTTGACAATGCTCTCGTCCTTCCCGCCGAAGCGTTCGGCGATGAGTTTTTCGAGCCGTGTCACATTCAGGTCGAACATCCGGGCGATGAGCCCCAGGGCGTAAATGTTTTTGCCCTTGTCCTTGGCCGTGCCGCCGATGGCTTCGATGGTGAGCGACGAAATCGGGATGCCCACATGATGATAATCCTTCTGCCACTCCGGCTTCGGCTCGACGTGATCGGTGTCGTAAAGCACAATCCCATTCTTTTTGAGCGAACCGATATGGTCCTCGTACGAATGTTGATAGAAGGCCAGCAGCACGTCGGCGTCATCCCCCGCGCTCAGTACCTCGCCGGAACCGATCCGGACCTGGAAAATCGAAGGCCCGCCCGAAATCGTGGACGGAATGGTCATGAAGGTCATGACCTCCTGTTCGCTGCGGCCGGCGAGTCGCGCCAGAAATCCGCCGATGGCCTGGATGCCATCCTGCGAATTGCCGGCAATACGAATCACCGCTTCGTTGATGCTGGATACCTTTGGTGCGCCACCCGGAGACGACGCGGTTGCCATTGTGTCACTCATGAACCCTCAATTTCTATCGTGCAAGGTGGGCTGGATCCACGGAAGGCGAATCAACACGACACCGTTGCCATGACACATTAAGCATGCGAAGCGAGCGTGTCAAATTCTAATCGTGTGTATATGTTCTTTTCGACGAACAGCTTGTGCCCATTTTTGAGCCTGCCTTCGGAATAACAAGAAATGTAAATTAGTTATTATTATATCCTTGGCCGGGCAACGGAAGGTTTCTATTGCCGCCACCGGTTGCTTGCGGGGGGAGCACCGTCTCGCTAGCGTTCATAACCGCATGATGCTCCAGGATCAATACGACGACGCGATGTTCGATTTCAGCCGTGGCGACTTCGGCGGCGCCATCGCCAAGCTCCGGGCGGTGCTGGCCGCGGACCCGACGCACTTCGACGCGCAACTGGCGCTGGGCATGGCGCATTATCGCCAGGGCGACTATCTCGCCGCCATCGCCGAGGGCCACAAGGCCGAGCAGCTTCGCCCGCGCGAACAGCTCGTGCACACGAATCTTTCGTTGTTTTACATGAAGGCCGGGGACAAACCAACGGCCGAGCACCATGGTCTCCAGGCGAAGATTGAATCGTGGCGCGCCGATGCCGCCAAAACCGGTGAACCAGACCCGAAAACCGGAAACGACCCCGAATTGCAGATCGCCCGACCCCAGCCGCCGCCGATCAAATTTCCGAGCCAGCCGTGGAAGAAGAAAAAATAAATGGGAGGGACGGCATGTCGCCGTCCCCAAAATAAAATCAGGGTCGCCGGCACGGCAACCCTCCCGAATTAAAATATGAAGACTGCCTATGAACTGGCGATGGAGCGTTTGAACCAGGACGCGCCCGCAAAAAAACTGAGCCCGGCGCAGAAACAGGAACTGGCCGGACTGGATTCAAAATACGCCGCGAAAATCGCCGAGCGGGAAATCGCGTTAAAGGATGAAATCGCCCGGGCCGGCGCCGCCGGTGAGTCCGAGCAACTCGAGAAACTGCAGGGGCAACTGGTCGCCGAGCGCAGGAAACTTCAAGCCGAGTTGGAGGAGAAAAAGGAACGGGTGCGGCAGGCGGCCCGGTAAGACCACCCGAGCCCTGGCGGACCGTGGCTGGGAGCACAGCACCAAGCGAAAACGTTAGCCCGCCTTCGCGCCCGGCGCTGCGGTTTTCGATCCACGAAAGATGGTGCGCGCGAGAGGACTTGAACCTCCAACCCTTGCGGGACCAGATCCTAAGTCTGGCGCGTCTGCCAATTCCGCCACGCGCGCGTGTCAACGACCAACCACTTGACAAGAAATCCGGTTGGAATTTGACGTTGTGCCACTTTGATGGCGTGCAAACCGATGCAACGCCCAGCCAGGCCGCCCAGCGGGCCGGCCGCAATGAACGGCCTGTTTCCAATCGGATTCAGGCTGGGGCAACGTAGCACAAGGTTTTGGATGGCCGCAAGCGGGCAATCCGGGGACGGTAGCAGCGCGGTTCTGGCAGCCGTAATTCGACCGTGTTCCCTGAAGCGGTTGTGCCGGCCAAACAAAATGGGAACAAACCGAGATGTCTATGGCGATGGTCGTCAGAAAATATCAACTTTTGACTTTGCCGGTTTTGTGCTACCCTTGTCGACATGGAGGTCGTAGGTATTAATGCAAAATTATCGGGACCGGGCAAAACAGCTTTGATTGTTCGGCCTGGACTTACACCGGCAATTTTTGCCGAAATCGAAAAGCTTTCGGTGACGCCGTTATTAAGTGCTCTTTCATTCCAGAATATTGATGGATGCCTGGTTTTTTACTGTTCCAGCTTTCCTGAACGTATTCGAACGAACATTCTGGAAATGCTGAATCGCGCGGAAGAAAACGCTTACGAATTGCAGAGAAAAGCACTGGATCAAATAAGGATTGGGCAGGGCAACCGTGTCCGCCTCTGATGCCCGCTCGGAAGCGGTGCGGTTCGCCAGTTAGTGATGTGCATTGGTCTATTTAGACGTCCGAATGGCTTCGCACAAAATCAATTTACACTGGACATTTTTTGATTTTCGGCGCGTTATTGGGCTGGACACCATGAATTTCCGGCCAAAATCTTTGGTTTTCTTGTTACCTTTTGGTTTTAGCGGACATTCATTAGCAAGGTCGGAGAAGATTTCTGATTCGAACATAATCGTTCCGACATCTCATTTACGAATGGTTCAATGAGTCATCGAAACAACCCCTTAAATCCCATGAAAAAACTTTTTATCATCCTTCCACTTAGTGCCGTGGCGGGCTGCCTATTGTGCTCAGGTTGTTCAAAATCTAAAAACAAGGCGAACCTATCCGGGAGCAGCGCCGATTCCACCACGGCCAGCGCCACGTCCGGGAGTCCGGTGGAAATGAAAATAAAATGGACGGTCGGCAAGGCATTTCCCATGCACATGGAAATGAAGCAAACCACCAAAACGGATGTGCCCAATCAGCCGCAGCCCATGGTCCAAGTAATCAATATCAATCAGGATTTTGGTTTTTCAGCGCTCAAGCAACTGGACAACGGCGGTTGGGAACTGGAACTGAAATTTGACAGCGAAACGATGGACATCTCTCAAGGCGACCGCAGCGTAATGAGTTTCAATTCCGCCCACAGTCCGGATCAGGATGGCAACAATCCGGTCGCGCCGATAATGCGCGGGATGATTGGGGCGCGTATTCAATATTTTACCGACGCCAATGGCAAAGTTGAAAGAGTGGAAGGGGTGGACGAATTGAAGAATCGCATTAACGCGAGCGGACAGCAGAACCAGGCCATGCTCAACCAGATGATCAGCGAGGACTCCTTCAAGCAATATGGTTCCTTCGCCGATGCCATGCCCAACCACGCGGTAGCGATTGGCGATAGTTGGACGATGAACAAGGACGTGTCCACCTTTATCGGCGTTTTGACGCTGGACATTAAATTTACGTTTGAGAATTGGGAGCAGCATGATGGTCACCCATGCGCGCATGTGGCAGAGGAAGGCAAGATGTCGACCAAAAGCATTTCCACGGCCACCGGCATGGCCGTTGAAATTACGAAAGGGAAAATCACCGGCGAATATTGGTATGATCCAACGCAGGGCATGATTGTGGAAGCGGATAACGATCAGAATATGGCGCTGAAAATCACCACCCGGGCCCAGACCATGTCCTCACAATTCAGCCAAACAGTGCGGGTTACGCTGTTGGCCGGGCAATGACGTTTGGAACCATGCAAACGACTGCCAAAAAATGAAAAATGCTGGCAGCGACGGTAGTGGGTCGGGACCGAATTCCCGGCGGGCGTTCACCCTGATGGAGTTACTGGTCGTCATCGCCATCATCGCGATTCTGGCGGCGTTGTTGCTGCCGGTGCTGTCCAAGGCCAAGGAAAGGGCCCTGCGGATCAGTTGCTTGAACAATCAAAGGCAGCTGGATCTGGGCTGGCAAATTTACGCGGACGACCAGCGCGGCGTCCTGGCGCTCAATGACGTGGATTTGCGTTTAGGGACGGTCGCGGAAAGCACGTCCAATTCGTGGGTCACCGGCAATGCGGATTTGGACACGAACACCACGACCCTCACCGGGGGCTCGATATTTCCGTATGTGAAGAATATGCAATGCTACCGGTGTCCGGCCAACCACGACGTGGTTTTGGCCACGAGCGTCCCGATGTTACGCAACTATTCGTTGAGTGGTTACATGAGCGGGCCGCCCGACGACACGAACTATGGGGTCATGCCGGTGACCCAGGTGACTCAAATCCGGCGTCCGTCCCGGTCACTGACGTTTCTGGAAGAAGACTATTCGACGATTGACGACGGGCATTTTCTGTATTCAACGACGATCAACAACTGGTTGAACATTCCGACCTGGGCGCATCAAAATGGGGCGACCCTTTCGTTTGCCGACGGGCACGGGGAATACTGGAAATGGCGGGGTGCGCGCCCCACCGGCACCTGGTTTGACGGCGGCGGCCCGCCCACGGACCCCTTGGCGCTGGCGGACATCGCGCGTCTGCAACAGACGGCCGTGAGTTCAAATTGATTGC
>JBEKKN010000047.1:0-20884 GCA_050010675.1 Verrucomicrobiota bacterium
AACTCGCATCGGGCGGCGCTGGCCCAGCAGGCTTATTGTATTGCCGACCCGGATGGCTGGGCGGGGTATAACAGCTTGATTTGGGGATTGACCGCTTCGGATGATCCAAGCGGTTATTCGGCGCATGGCGCCCCTCCGGCCGAAAATGATAACGGTACGATCGCCTTCACCGCTGCGGGCGGCTCCATGGCCTTCGCTCCCGAGATTTCATTACCGGCTTTGAAAAATTTTTACACCAATGGCCGGCGGAAGTTCTGGACCCAATACGGTTTTATCGACGCGTTTAACCTGAGCGCCGCGTGGTACGATAACGCCGAACTGGGCATTGACCAGGGCCCCATTGTCATCATGGCCGAGAACTATCGGAACCAAAACGTGTGCCGATTGTTCATGCAAAATACGGAGATTCAAACCGGTCTGCAACGGGCCGGCTTTGTTTCACTGCCCTTCATGCCGCTGACCGCGCAGGCGCAACCGGCTCAAAGCACCGTCACTTTGACCTGGGCGGCCACTTCAAACCGGACTTATCAAGTGGAATACTCGACCAACTTGATCTCCTGGTTTACCTCGCCGACCGGGGAAGTGACCGCTACGAATGCCGTCGCAGGCTGGACCGATACCGGCCCGCCAGGCACTCTAACCGTGCCTTTCAGTGATATGGCGAGATTCTACCGCGTCTTTCAGTACGGTTCGCCGTAGGCAATGGAATCAAGGTCAAAAGCGAAACTCACTGCGATATGCGCTGGTTTGTGGGCTATTGTACTTCCCCTGAAAAAGTGGACAGCGGTGATTGACCGCACAAGGCAGATTAAATTCAGAATGTGCACTGCGCGTAGAGCATGACTTGTTCGCCATATCGGCTTTCGACGCCACCGTGACTTGATTCGAAATTGCACCGGCCCGCGCCGGCCGTCAGGTTGACGCTCTCGTTGTCGTAAACATAGGAGAACGTTCCGCCGACACTGGGGATGGACCACTTGTCCACCTGCCAGTCGGGATAATTCACAGCCAACGCGGTGATCAACGCTTTTCGGTTGTGACTGTAGTCAAGATACAGGGGATCTCGCAGGGTGATCGACGGGTGTCTCGGCGTCACATCAATTTCCGCCTTGTCGCTGAAGGTGACGAATCCTCTGGGGTTGTCACTCAAGACATCTCGTAATCCGATGTGGATGCCGTCCTTTTTGGCATAGGCGGTTCCAGGATTTCCCGCGTCAGCCGGGGAAAACGGAGAGACAATTCTTTTGTCAAAAGAATCATCCAGAAACGTTTCCCGAAGAATTTCAACGACGCCGCTGGGATGGTAATTATCCTTTACGTAATCTCCGATGGAATCCCTCGCCGTATTTCTATAGACCGATGCGATGTGATGGTCGAGCAACTCGCCGGGGCTCACCAGGGCCGAAGGGTCGCGATTCAGGGATGACATCAAATCCCCGGTAAGCACCCTGGCCGACCCCAGAGTTGATTCGGCCCGTTCGGTTCCCACCTTTTCAAGAATAGAGGAAAGGCTCTTCTCATCGATCCGTTCAAAAACCAGTTTTCGCTGCAGAATGGTCCCCTCCTCCGCCGGGCGGGTCCAGGTCAATACCGCAACCACTGAATTGGTGTCACTATGCCACACCGAAACAGGCCTGGCTGGCCGGTTGGTATCGGCGGTGAATTCGAGCAGCGTCGCATAAGATTGTGCCCGGGATTGCAAGGCGAAGATTTCCAGGAATGCGCTTAAAGTCAAAATCCCCACCGAACATGCGACCCAACAGTTTGTTTCATCGAAAATGGCTTTCATGAGTTTAGGCGTGGAGGTACAACGGAAATACTGAGGAAAGGGGTGCGGCTGGGGTGCGTCTTGAAAAAAATCCGGGATGAAAACTCCGGGGTGTTAAAAACAGTTTAGTGGTGGAGATTTAAGAATTGTCGTTCAACCATGACCTGGACCGATTCAGAGCGCAGGAAAGCCGCTGACATCAGCGCAATCTCAACTGGTGCCGGAGTATTAACCGACGCCGGTTGCGCCTTGCGTTCCGCTTCGCTGCGGAAATCCCGTTGGCCGGGGGAAGATTGGAAAGGCTGTGAAAACAGGTTACGAGGCAACGGCGCTTCAAAGCATGCCACGCTGCCAGCCGTCAGGATCAGGGCTGCGATAAGTATTATGCACATCATTGCGTCCATTGAGCCGGGTAAGAGCTAATCCCCTGCCAACCTGTTTTGTGGGGTCTTTGGATGCCAATTGCTTCAAGCAACTCTCAGGCTGTCCAGATACGGTACGACCGTCCGGCATTGGTACTGCGGTGGCGGGTAACACGATGCCGGAACCGGATGATCCGGCGCGGCAATCGTTCCGGGTTGGCCACACGATAACTGCATGGCCGTTTGCGCAGATTTCGCGCCTTAGACAACTGACCGCCCCTGAAAAGTTGCGCGCCTGTGGTTTGCCATGCTGCCACTAAAATACGCCCAACCTCCAACTTCCCAGCCGCGTGAGGGTGAAACCCCTGCGGGAACAGTCGAAATTGGCGCCGCGTGAAGGAGTGGACTTCCCAAGTCTTGCGATATGGGTGCCCCAAATGGAGCTGTTCGCTATCGCGAACTGCAAAGCACCTTCAACCTTCCCGTTCTAAGCGGGACGCCTCACCGTCGAACCGCCCCAGGTTCGCCCCGTCCCCGATCGATTTGCCGGAAACATTTACCCTTGACTCCAATCTCAAGACCAGCTACCTTTAGACAAAAAGGTAGCTTGTTGAATGTTTAGCCATGAGTGTGAATGAAAAATTTTCCGCGATCCGGAAGGGTCTGCTCGAGTTGCTCGTGCTGCAAATCATCGCGGCGGAAAAGGTTTACGTGGCGGACATCTTGAAACGGTTGAGCGCGACCCAATTCGCAACCCAGGAAGGCACGTTGTATCCGCTGCTAAGCAAGATGCGGCGCGAAGGGCTGCTGGATTACGAATGGAAGGAATCCGAGGCCGGACCGCCCCGCAAATATTACGAGCTGACCGCGAAGGGGCGGGAGCAACTGCGCGAAACCCTGGAGTACTGGAGCGAGATCCACGGGACGGTGAAAAAACTGGGACAAAAATAAAATGGAGACAACCCTGCCATGAACAAGGTCATCACAATTAATTTGGGCGGCAACGCGTATCAACTCGAAGAAGGCGGCTATGATGTCTTGCGCGCCTATCTGGAAACCGCAGCCGCACAACTGCACGGCAACCCGGACCGGGATGAAATCCTCTCGGACATCGAAGGCGCGATCGGGGAGAAGTTCCGTGCGCTGTTGGCCAGCCACAAGACGGTGGTGGAGGCAAAGGAGGTTACAGCGGTCCTGGCGGAAATGGGGCCGATCGAGGCGGACCCGGGCAAGGCCACGGACCCGGGCACCAGCGGCGCCAGCACCCCGGGCAACGCGAGCGGACCCGAAGCGGCGGGAGCCGAACGGGCAACGGGACAAAGCGGGCCGCCCCGGCGGCTTTATCGGATCCACGAGGGCGCGATGATTTCCGGCGTCTGCAACGGAATCGCCGCCCACATGAACATTGATCCGACCTTCGTGCGGCTGGCTTTCGTCCTGTTGACGATATTTTGGGGCACCGGGTTGCTCGTTTATGTGGTAATGGCGTTCGTGGTGCCCGAAGCGCGGTCGCCGGAAGAAAAGGCGGCGGCGTCCGGCAACCCATCGACGGCGCAGGAATTCATCCGGCGTGCGAAGGAAGGGTATTACGAGGCAGTGAAGGGCTTTCCGGACCGCAAGGCGCGCCGTGAATGGAAGCGCCGGTTCAAGCGGGAAATGCGCGCGAACGCGGACCAGTGGCGATATAACTGGCACAGCTATTGGGCGGAACATGCCCCCTTTCATCCCGGAATGGGCTTCACGCTGCCCGTGCTCTCGTTGTTGCAGGGCGCGGCGACGGTCCTGTGGATCTGTGCCGTGATTTCGTTGCTGGCCACCGGCAACGTGTTCGGACTGGCACTTCCGGCCAACGTGCCGGTGTGGGTCGCCGCGCTGCTACTGTTTATCGCCTATGGCATCATCGCGGGGCCGTTGAAAGTGGCCCGACGAATGTGTTATTGGAGTTCGGGCCGGCCGGGTTGGACCTGGCCCATTGTGTTTTTTATGGATGCGGTGGTATGGCTCGCCGTGGCCGCCACCCTCCTGTGGCTGGCCTTCCACTATTTCCCGGAATTGCGCGATGCGATTCATGGCATTCCGGCCATCGCGCATCAAGCAGCCGATGACATCAGAACGTGGTGGAAAGGAAAGTGAGACGCGGTGCCATCGCGAAGAGAGGCACGAGTTTGATGTCTAACATAGCTACGGTTTAATCGGCCGGGCCACCCCACATCCTGCCCGCGGCTCAAGACCCCGGCATCTCGAAGGCCACACTGTAATTGGGCTGCGCCTTTCCTGTGCCGGCACCGATAAAGGGATCGGAATCCCGCAACAAACCCCAGCGATAGGTTCCTTCAAACGGAGCATCCATCCGGAGCTTTTCCCCGATCATGGCGTAACTTACGCGCGCGCCCGGTCCGGGATCCGACGCGCAGGTGATTATGACTGCATCGCCAGAAATGGCTGCGGACACGATGGCCACCTTGCCTCCCGCCGCCGTGCTGACCTCAAAGCCCTTGCCGTTTCTCCATTCCACCACGGACGGGTGCGGGGGCTCAAGAGTCGTATCCCACACCAAGGGTGCGACCGGCACATGAAAGTGAACCGTGATGACCGCGCCCTGGCGTTCCACTGTGGTGGGCTGGAGCGGTTGCCAGTTCCGGCCGAGAATCACCCGCTCGTAATAGATCTGCCCGTACTTCTCGCCAAGTTGCCGGTATCCGTCGGCCGTCAGGTGAATTCCCTCCGCGGACGGGTATTGGTATTTTGGACCCGAGCAGACGATGTCCGCGGGATGGTCAACTCCCACCTTCCATTGCGCCAGCGTGGAGGCTGAGCGGTCGGCACACGAATCCTGTTGCGACACAATCATCTGGATCTTCTGCTTCTGTCCCGTGATGGCCGGGAGGTCGGTGTTGTAATCGGACCATAACTGATACAGATCGTTCTCATAATTTTCATTGCCCGCGTCGCATTCGCCATGGGTGACGATAATCGCGCCGACGCCATAGGTTTTGCCGGCGGCCTTTGCCAGGCGAGCGATGGCTTTGGTTTCAATCATGGCCCCTTCGTAGGAACGGCCATTGACGCCCACCTGCCCGGCATTCTTTTTCAGGTAAATCATGCACTGACCGTTTTCACCCACTTCCGTATGAACCCCGACGAAGTCACGGCCCGAAGCGGTTCGGACCAGGGCGGTGATTTCGTTCGCCATGGCCGAATGCGGGGTCTCGCCCGCAATATTATCCGGCCATGAGCTCGGATAATTCGTGGATGGCCGGCCAATGGGCTCGACCAGCGGCACCAGGGCGAGATTGGTGTCGTTCGGATTAATCGGCCACGGCCGATGCCCGGTCGAGAGCTTGAGATTATGGTACGGCTGCCTCAAGGAGAGGACCGGTCTGCCCTGCTCGCCGACGGCCAGGCTCTGTCCGGTGCCGATGACCCCCGACCAGTCCCACGGGAGGTTGACGGCGGTTCCCAGGTCGGGCGTGGCCGCCGGCACGGAAAACGCCAACAACAGGGCGCAGCCAACGGCGAACTTCATCACACAAATAAAATGTTCTTTCGTCAGTCGCATGTCCGGTGCCCTTCCATTTCAATAAAATCCGCGCGCCGGCGGATTCGACCCGGTGTCGTTGCGCAATCCAGTTCCATGATTCGCGCCTTGATGGAAATCGAGGCGCTCTTTTTGTTGGTAACGCCGCAAAAGTAAAGCCGAAACTTTTTCCCCCGTAAAAAGAGCACGCCCTGAAATATAGCCCAGATTCAGGACGTGCCCGACATTGGCCCGGAGTATGAACGGGCCAAATTGTTAATAGCCCATCTGCGTTGGCGCAGACGATGCCACGGAACTCTTCCGGTCGCCTCCCGGCGCAATGCGGTTCACAATATTCACGCCGTTCACTTTGTCGTAACTGATCGCGAGGCTTTCCCCGGGCCGCAGGTCGGTCATTTTCCCGTCCGGTCTGCCGTTTACCATGATTGCGCAATCATCGCCCACGTTGAATTTCTTCGTGCTGAACGTGGCCTTGGCCTTGATCGTTTTCTGGCCGAGGTCAATCGCCGTCAGATCACCCGTGAACGTCGCGCTGGTCTGCGCCACCTCCCGGACCGTCGCTTTCCCCTCCGGCACTTCATACGTCACCGTCACGTGATCGCCCGCCTGGATATCCCCCACCGTCCCGGTTTTGTCTCCCCGCAACGACACCGCACAATCCGGGGGCAACTGGAACGTCTTGTCGATCATCCCCGCATGCAACGTCAGCGTCTGCGCCTTTGCGTCGATCGCCTTGACCATCCCCTCGTCCCGCAGTGGTTGTTGCGTCACCCGGTCGGCCACCAGCACGCCGTTGGCGTCCTGATAACCCACCGTCACCCGTTGACCGGGCCGCAGGTCGTCCACCGCACCGCTGGCCTGGCCCACGATCATGTAGGTACACGTGTCGCCCAGGTTGAATTGTTTATGGCTGAACAGAAATCCATTCACGTCCAGCTGGCTCTCCTTCGGGTCAACGGAAACAACCGTGCCCGTGTACGTCTTGTCCGGTTTCGCAACCGGAGCGTTCGCTGCAGCCTCGTCCGCCAACACGCGGTATCCCGCCGTCACCGTCAACGCGGCCGCACATACTGCCATCCAGTTTTTTAATCTGGTCGTTTTCATGTTGTTCCTTTCGTTTCTGGTTTGCTGTGTTCCTTAAAACCAACAGATGCTTACCGGGACCACCGTTGGTTTCAGCGTGAACCGCACGGCAAAATCAATGGCAGTTGGTAAAAGGATGGCAAACCGGTCGTTATTATTGGTCGTGGTTGAAGAAACGACCGATTTGCCGTTTGAAGAGGCCGGGCCAATTGGGGGTTGCGCCCGCAGGCATTCATTTATGGTTTGCAGCCGCGTCCTCGTGTCGTTGAAGTCGTTGAATTTCAATTGACCCTCCAGACCTTTTGAGGGGCGACAGCCGTCGACGGGATGTAATGAAACGCCGCGGATTGCCCCAGGAAACGCGCCAGGCGTTCCTGCGCCGGTTCTTCCAAAAGATCGTGAATCGTGTGGAAAAGTCGTGTGAAATTAAGCGGCTTTTCGAGCAAGGCACCGACGCCCGAGGCCACCGCGTGGAAGAACTGGTTAGGCTCGTCAGTAATCAGGATGACCGGCAACAGCGGATTTTGCGCCGAAAGTTGCCTGAACGTTTCCCACCCCTGCCCGGCCTGCGCCTTCAAATCCAACAACACGAGGTCAAATCGTGTGATATTAACCAATTCAAGCGCCTTGGCGCCGTCGGCCGCGGTCAATACCAGATAATCCTCCGCGGCCAACAGCCGGCACAGGACCCGGCGCATGGCGGGGTCATCGTCCACCAGCAGGATTTTGCATTTGGCCGGCTGCGCGGTTTTCCATTTCATCATCGGCTCGGATGTTTCAAACGTTGCATTCATAATGCGTTCTCCTTGTTACATGGTTGTTTTCATTTTTCTCGCGGAACATCACCGCGATTTGCCAATCCGTTTTGTAAGGCAGACTTTAGCGCACGGCATGCCAACGCGATAAAATGCAATCGGAAGGGGGTTTTGGCGGGATTTTGCAATTCAGACCGCAGGTCGCGTCCGATGGTTGGTCAATCCCGTTGCACCGCTGGCAGTCGGCTGGCCACCGTAATGCCAAAGCAGGCTGAAGGCTGAGGGCTGAGAGAAATTTAAACCTTGGCCCTTGCGGTTATTGAATCCTTGTATTGAGGCGGCAAAGATACGCTCCCGCCAATCCCAATACCACGAACGACACCGCACCGGGTTCCGGAACCGGGGTCGCCGCGAGCTGAAACTTCAAGCCGTAAAGTGTTCCGAAGTAGGGTTGCCAGCCGGAGTCGCTGGTGGAGAAATCCGCCCATTGCTGCCAGTTAGGATTCATGGACCATCCATCCGCCACGGTGTAGTTCTCGTTGGGAGCAAAGAGCAGGCCCGTCTCGTTCAAACCGTTGGCGGGTTCGACGGCACCCAACATGTAGGAGGAATTGGGGTCCAGCAGAATCGGGGCAAGCGGGGTATAGGTGACGTATGTTGTCTGACCGGGCCATTGGGTGGGCTGCGGATCAACGGTCGCGTTTCCCAACTGACCACAGGGAATCAGGGGCCACGCTGGAATGGGCACGCTTCCCGGCGGACAAGGCAGAATTAGCATTCCGGTCAAAATAAATGGCGCCCTACCCCTCCGTCTTCGGGCTTCTGTCCCCGGCTTTCCGTCTTGTCACCTGTCACCTGTCACTCACCATCCTCCAAGTGCGCAGCTTTTGCGCGGTGACCGAAAACTTCCCAACCCGGTTTTAACAGCCGGCACCCGGTTCATCGCAAGTCCCTGATTTACGGCGGAATACAATTCCACGGCTGATGTAACTATATGGTTACTTCGTCGTCTGGATGAGGGTGGGCAATAACGCCCCCCGAAAAAGATAAAAACATATGAAAACAAAAATATTCATCCTTGCCGCGCTGCTCAGCGCGGCCGCCTTGTCGGCCAACGCCGGAGTCCGCTTCGGCATCTCCATCGGGTTGCCACTGCCGGTTGTCGTTTCCAGTCCGGTGGTTTACGCACCCGCACCCGTGACCGTGGTTCAAACGGTTGAGCCCTGCCCGGGCGTGGATTACGTCTGGGCGCCCGGCTATTGGTCGTATCTCCCGACCGGCCGCGTTTGGGTGACCGGCGCCTGGCATTACCGTGCGGCTGACAACGACCGTGGATACGACCACGACCGGTACCATCACGACGGCTACGACCGTGGCGGACACGACCACGACGGATATCGTCGGTAATCGTCCGTTCAACGCACAGGCTGCCGTCCCCCGACGGCAGCCTTCCATCCTTGTCCCCCATGGGACGTTGAATGCCTACCCTCCGCAGCTTCAGCCTGTCCTCTGCAGCGGGGTGAATGATAGAGGCAAAGAATGGGTTGAATGTTCGACGTTGCTATCATTAGTGCATTCCTGTGGTATGATTCTGTTCATCGAGGTGCAAAGGCAAAACGCCGGAAATTGTCAGTTAAAAAAATTTCATGATGAACAAAGTCATTACCCTCCAGATCAACGCCGTGATTTCGACCGTCGGGCTGGTGCTCGGCTTGTCGACGGGCGCGGTGTTCGCCCAACAGAATTTGATCGTCAACGGAAGCTTTGAATCTGGCGGAGCCGGCATTGAGAACTTTCTAGGCTGGAATTTGATTGGTCCGGCCGACAACAACAGCGACTTCGGCGTGGCCCAGTCGAGCGTGGCTCCCGACGTGGCGGAACAGGGCAGTTTTTACGCCTACTTTCACGGGCATCCCACCGACAGCTCGCAAGACTGTCTTGGCCAAAGCCTCAACCTGACCGTCGGCGCCCAATACACCATTACCTATTATCTGGGGACGGATGGCACAACCCTCGGATCGGGCGCCGCCATGTGGGTGGTCATCGGCACCTCCTTTGGCATTGATTACTCCCAGGATGTGCAATTGACCGCCTTTTGGCCGAATTCTTCAAACGCCATACCCTACCAGGAGTTCACCACCACCATCACAGCCACGAACGCCAGCGTGATGCTGTCGTTCCATGGATTTGATGCCGCCAGCTCCATCCTTTTGGACAACGTATCGGTGACGCTGGCCGCGCCGCCGGCACCGCAATTGAACGTCAGTGTTTCGTCAACCAACGTGCTGGTCTTCACCTGGACGTCTTCATCCAACGGGTTTCTCCTTCAGACCAATGCGTCACTCCCCACGACCAATTGGGTGACGTTGACCAACCAACCGGTGACGGTCGGTTCCAGCAACCAGATCGTCCTTCCCGCGCCCGCGAACAGCGTGTTCTACCGTCTCACGCTGCCGTAGTTTTCCACCAGCCGGGGCGGGTTCGCCTGCCGCCAGCACCCAGCGTCCTCCGCTCAACCTGCGCTGTCCAAACTGGGAAGTTTCAAGTTTTCAGTGTTCAGTCGTTCGGTTTTCAAAACATCGAACATTCAACGCTCAACATTCAACTTCCAACATCGAATAGAAAGGGGTCACCCGTCGCTATGGCCTTGGCGACACAAAGTTGGACCGCAGGAATTCAAGCCACTCGGGCAGCTGGGTGGCGATGGTTTTGTAGCCGGTCACCGCAAAGCAACTGACTGCCATTTGTTGATAAAAGTGCGGCGAGGGCGCGGCATGACGCTGGTGACGCCGCGCCGCTTGTTCGTAGAACAAGCCGAGGCCAATCGTAATCCGGTTGGCGACGGCCGCCGGGGAGTCAAATTTGCAGTGTGCACCGTCGCCGGCCAGGATGCGGCACATCTGTCCCAATTGATTCAGTTGGGATAAAAATGCCTGATAAATTCTTAAGGTGTCGGTTTCTTCGGCCCCAAAGGTGGTCAGCTTGCAGAGAATCCAACTGAATGAATTTAGGGGGAGCAAACCGGCGTTATCGTCAGCCAGCTGGCTTAATTGCTGCCGGATCAGGTTCCGTGAACCGGGGTCGTCCAGCAACCGTTGAGCATGGGCTTGCTGTTTTGGCGGAACTAATGATGAAATGAGTTCATCCATAGCTCATTGTAGCAGAAATCAGCAACTTCATTGCCAACCATTTAATAAAATGATTGATTATTGAAGGTTGAGAGTTGAAACGCTGTTGGCGACGAGTGCCAAACCAAACGGAAGTCAGATGGACCGCCTTGCATTTGCGGTTGAGAAAACGTTTGTGTAGTTCGCGTGGTTCGCGGTATTCAGGATAAGACTTTGTTCCCTCTGTCTGCTCCTGTGAAAAATCACTGCGATCTTGGCGTCTTTGCGGGTTAAATGAGCGGCTTACTATTTCCCGTATTGCTGCCGGATTTCGGCGGGTAGATCTTCAAAATGGACCTTGGTCCTCCCCCAACCGCCGTCCGCCGCCGTGTAACTGATGATGATTCCGTCGTCCTTCACACTCTCCACCTCCACATTTTTATAAATGGCACCGGTCATCGTCACCAGCTGATTGTCCGGTCTCGCCTGCCCCGGTGAACTGGACGGCAATATCATCGGAGCGGGGACCGCCAAGGCCAGCTCGGACGTTACCGGCGCTGCCGCCGGCTGAGTCCCGGTCGGCACCGCCACCGGTTCCGCAGTGGCCGCCGAAGCGACGTCGACCGCGGCCGCCGCGGCGGCCGGGGCGGCGGAGACTTCGGGGGCCGGAGCCACAACCGCTGGCGCAGAGGAAACTGGAGCCGCCGTGGAGGGAACAATTCCCGGGGAGATGGCCATCGGCGCTTGAGCCGTTGGCGCTTCCGTTACGGGCTGGGCTTCCGGTTGGTTCAACTCGTTCATTTTCTGTTGCATCGCGGCGAGGGCGGCGGCCCGGGCCGAAGCGTTGGCGGTGTCAGACTCTTCGGCCGCCGGGGCAGCCGCCGGAGCGGTTAGGGTTGTCACCGTATTGGTGGCGACCGTGCGGGTTGTGTTGGCTGCGGATTTGACAGGCTTTGTCACCGCCGCCAGGGAATTTGTATCTGCTGGCGGCTGGGCGGCCCGCTGGTCCAGCTCGGTCATTTTTTGTTGCACCGCGGCGAGCGCAGCGGCCTGAGCCGAAGCGTCGGCGTCGGGAATTTTTTGGGGGAAATCAGCGTCAGCCGGAGTGGTCGAAACGGGTGCGGCTTCAGCGGGAGCGACCGTGGCAGGAAGCTCAGCAGCCGGAGCAACGACCGGAACCGTATCCGCCAGAGCCATCCGTAGAGCCGCCGCCGTGGTGGAGACAGCTTCGTTCGCACTGATGTTGGATTCAGCGAGCTTTGCCACCGCCGCCACGGAATTTGCATCTGCCGGCGGAGGGAATTGCGCGTGGTCCAGCTCCGCCATTTTTTGTTTCAAAGCCGCGCGCGCGGCGGCCTGGTCCGGTGTGTCGTCCGCGCGGACGGCAACACCGCTCGCAACCAAGGCCACGCCCAATAGAGCAATGATTCGGTTTTTCATGAAATAACCTGTCTTCACCCGCGCCTGTACGCATATTTAAGGCCAATTTATTGCCGGCTTCAAGCCGTCAGTTCCCATGGGAATGGTCCCGTTTGGTGGGGCAAGGCTACCGACGAGCCGACCTTGACGCACGATGATGGCTTGCGAGGATTACCGCGCGGCGGGAAATGCTGCCCGCCCGCTGAAAAACAGTGCACAGGGCGTGACGCACCCTGCCGAAATCAGGACGCGACCAACTGCACGGATGCTTGCCAGCGCGCCCAGACCAATTAGGATGCCGTCGTGAAATTGAATCTGTTGTTTTTGTTTTCGATGTTGAGCGTGGCCATGGCGCAACCCGGAAAGGCTTCGGTGAGTATCACCAGGAACGATACGACCGCAGTGTCAAAAGACCAGGCCATCGCACTCAATCCGGATGACGCGGATGCCTATGTCCTGCGCAGCGCGGCGGAGGTGGACAAGGGCGACCTGGACGGCGCCATCGCGGACGGCACCAAAGCCATTGAACTGAATCCGAACGATGCGAATGCCTATGTCAACCGGGGCATTGCGAGACGGACCAAAGGCGATTGGGACGGCGCCATTGCCGACAGTACCAGAGCCATCGCGCTCAAACCGCGGGCTGCCGACGCGTATGTCCTGCGCAGCGCGGCGGAGGTGGACAAGGGCGACTGGGACGGTGCGATCGCGGACAGCACCCGGGCCATCAAATTCAAACCGGATGATTTGAACGCCTATGTCAACCGGGGTATTGCGGAGAAAGCCCAGGGCAACCTGGACGGCGTCATCGCCGACTGCACCAAAATCATCGCACTCAAACCGGATGCGGCCAGTGCCTACGTCCTGCGCAGCGCGGCGAAGGTGGCCAAAGGCGACCTGACCGGCGCCATTGCCGACGGTACCAAGGCCATCACGCTCAAACCGGACAATGCGGAGGCCTACGTCAATCGCGGCGTGGCAAAATCAACCAAGGGCGACCTGACCGGCGCCATTGCGGACTTCACCAAAGCGATCGAACTCAAGCCGGATGATTTGAATGCCTATGTCAATCGGGGTATTGCGAAGCGAACCAAGGGCGACCTGGACGGCGCCATTGCCGACAGCACAAAAGTCATCGAACTCAAACGGCACGCGGCGGAGGCCAACACCCATCCGGACACGACGAAGGAAGGCAAAGGCGACCTGGACGCGGCCATTGCCAACAGTGCCAAAACCATCGAACTCAAACCGCATGAGGCGGAGCCCGTCACCCGCCAGGACGCGGCAATGGGTGGCACCAAAACCGTCGTCGAACCCAAACCGGGTGACGCCGGGCCAGACGCCAAGCGGGACACGGCAAAGGTGGACAAAGGCGAATTGGATGGCACCATTGCCCACAGCACCAAAGCCATTGAACTCAAACCGGATGACGCGGAGGCCTATGTCAAACGCGGCATTGCGAAGCTGGCCAAAGGCGACCTGGACGGCGCCATGGCGGACAGCACCAAAGCCATCGATCTCAAACCCGATGATGCGGAAGCCTTCGTCAATCGGGGCGTGGCGAAGCTGGCCAAAGGCGACTCGAACGCAGCCGTTGCGGACTTCACCAAAGCCGTGGCACTCAATCCGGATGATGCGATTGGCCATTATTTTCTGGGCTTCTGCTATGCTAACGGCGCCGGCGTGAAGAAAGACGCGGTGGAAGCGGTGAGGATGTATCGCAAAGCCGCCGAGCAGAATCTTGCCCAAGCCCAATGGAGTCTTGGCCTCTGTTACTACAAGGGCGAAGGTGTGGCCAGGAATGCGATCGAGGCGTATGCGTGGTTCAGCATGGCGGCCAAGGCCGATTCGGATGCCGCCCGAAGCCGCGACCAACTGGAGCGGGAGCTGACCCCGCAACAATTCAAAGCCGCTCAAAAACGCACCCAGGAATTGGAATCGCAAATCGCAACCCGGTCCGAGCTTTGACCAACAGGAGGGTTGGCGTGCCGCCGGCCCAAATTCCAGAAACCCTTGCTGCCTTTGTTTAATTCAGTGGAAGAATTGAACACAGGCAGCGAAGCGAACGAAGATATTTCCCTCCCTTGCTTTCCATGTGAACAAATTAACTCAAATTCCGAAGTTACCGGTTGTGGCAGGTTGGCTGAGCCGCCCCGGAATGCGCCCGTCCTCGGGCGCAGCCACCGGCTTCTTTTCAACCACAGAATCGTTTCCAACCGCTCACTCATCCCACGTTGCTGCGGCCGGGACGGCCGCACTGCGCCAACGCAGAAATTTAACTTCGGTCTTCGGGATTAATGTCCAAGGTCCAAAGTTCATTGCCAACCTGAAAGCAATTCGGAGTTGAGGATGGAGAGCGAATCAGCCAGTATCCGGCCATGAACGTATTCCGTGTCCCTGAGCACGCCGAACGATGAGCAAATCATCCCGCACACCCGGCATCAGCCGGATTGACCAGAAAGCCAAGCACAATCACGGTTTTTTTGTGCGGCTGCAACGCCGGGGCAAAACCCATTCGGCCTTCTTTACCGACAAAAACCACGGCGGCCGGAAACGGGCGCTGGCGGCGGCCCAAAAGCATTACCGCAGGTTGCTGGCGAAATGGGGGCCGCCGATCCGGAATCAGCGCCGCCGCTGGGCGCAAATCCCGAGACGCAAGGGATCGTCCGGCATCGTCGGCCTGCAGAAGGTGGTGGTGCGGCGCCACGGCGAGACCCGGAACTATTGGGTGGCTACCTGGAGTCCGAAGCCGTACATCGTCCGGCGAAAACAGTTTTCGGTTTGGAAATTCGGGTCGAAGAAAGCCCGCCGATTGGCCCTTCGCGCCCGGCGCGCAGGATTGCAGAACCTGTAAACGGCCCTGCCGCGCCCTTTCCCGATCGCGCCTGTTTGGCTTGACCTTTTTTTGGGGGAACCGGAATTTTAAGCTCCAATTAATCGATTAAAAATGGCGTCTTATTTGCAAAAGTCATCGAGGTGAACCACATTCTATTTGCTGAGTAAAACATGGCATTGTTTGCCGGCGGACGTGGTTTTTGGCAATATGTTTCCCACGCCCGCCGCTTTTTTTGGCCACTGTGAATGTCCCGGTTGATTACTGATAAAGGCAAATTTTGTAATTGTTGCCCCGGGCGGGAGGATTAAACTCTCCACCAGTTATTATGAAAAAATTAGCCATTTTCCTCGGTGTGCTGGTGGGGCTCGGTATTCTGCTCCTGATTCTGATTGCGGCGGCGGGCGGGAGTTACAATCACCTCGTCAAACTGTCGCAGGCGGTGGACAGCCAGTGGGCGCAGGTGCAAAACGTCTATCAACGCCGGGCCGATCTCATCCCCAATCTCGTCGCGACGGTTTCCGGCGCGGCTAATTTCGAGAAATCCACGCTCACGGAAATCACCGCGGCACGGGCGTCAGTGGGACAGGTGAAGCTGGATCCCAACTCGGCGCCGACCGATCCGGCCAAACTGGCGGCGTTTGACCAGGCCCAGGGCCAGCTTTCGTCGGCCCTGTCCCGGTTGCTGGTGGTGGTGGAGCGGTACCCGGATTTGAAGGCCACGGAGAATTTCCAGGAATTGCAGGCCCAACTGGAGGGCACGGAGAACCGCATCAGCGTGGAGCGCCGGGATTTCAATACGGCGGTCCAGGATTATGACACGGCCGTCAAATCGTTTCCCACGGTTTTTTACGCCTCGGCCTCGGGCTTCCCATACAAGCCTTACTTCAGCGCCACCCCCGGGGCCGAGACGCCGCCCAAGGTCCAGTTCGATTTCAATCAACCGGCGGCAGTCACCAACCATTAAATTGTGCGACGCCTTTGCGTCATCCTGCTGCTGACCTTCGCCTCCCGGCTGTTCGCGAATGAAGTCATTCCGCCCCCGCCGGCCGCCTATTTCAATGACTATGCCGGGGTCGTCTCCGCCGGCACGGTGGCACAGTTGAACCAGACGCTTGAAAACTTCGAACGCCAAAGCTCCGACCAGATTGTGGTGGCCATCTTCCCGAAGATGCAGTCGGACTCGTCCATTGATGATTACACCGTGCGCGTGGCGCGGTCATGGCAGGTGGGGCAAAAGGGCAAAAACAACGGGGCGGTGCTCTTCGTTTTTGTCCAGGACCACAAGATGTTCATCGAAGTCGGCTACGGACTGGAAAGCGTGCTGCCCGATGCATTGTGCAAACGCATCATTGACGAGGAAATCACGCCGCGGTTCCGAGCCGGCGATTTCGACCGCGGCCTGACGGCGGGGGTGCAGGCGATGCTTGCGGCAACCAAGGGCGAATATCAGGGAACGGGAACGACGGTGGCGGAACAGGGACCGGCGGTAAACGCCCATCATGGCGCAAATGACGTGATTTCAACCATAATCTTTATTCTGCTGATAATTCTGTTCGTGTACTTCCGCTTTTTCTTCCTCCCGTTCGGCGGCATCTTTTATTCCGGGAGCGGATCGTCAGGAGGCAGTTGGTCGGGCGGGGGCGGCTTCGGCGGCGGGGGTGGATTTTCGGGCGGGGGTGGATTTTCGGGCGGGGGTGGCAGCTTTGGCGGCGGCGGCGCAGGAGGGAGCTGGTAACTTATGCACCCACGAACCTTTGCCAAGCACCTTCAGCACGACACCATTGTCGCGGCAATTCATGACGCCGAACACAAGACCTCCGGACAGATCCGGGTCACCATCAGCCCCAAACACATTGACGACCCCGTCGCCGCCGCACAGACGGAGTTTATGCGACTGGGCATGAACCAGTCCCCGGAACGGAACGGCGTGCTGATTTTTGTGGCCCCGCGCTCGCACAAGTTCGCCGTCATCGGCGATGAAGCCGTTCACGCGAAGTGCGGGGACGAATTCTGGCGGAAGCTGGCGGACGTCATGACCGGTTATTTTCGCAATTCCGAATTCACACCGGGCATCATCCACGCCGTGCAAAAGGCCGGCGATCTGCTGGCGGAACATTTTCCGCGCCGACATTGACAGTACGGTTTGAGTTTTTTACCAAGGAAACCCATGCTCACGGCGGAACATGCCATTCGGCGGGAAACGGCGCATCGCCTGGCACGCCGCGCCCTGTTCGGCTTTATTGTGACGTTCGTTCTGGCGCGGATTTTTGTGTTCCTGATCATGGCCAAGGAGATGCCCAATCTTTATTTCTTCATGCGCGGCACGCACGTGCATCATTTGAACTACGGCATTTTCCTGATGTCGGCGGTATGCGGCTACAGCGTGTTCCGGCGGCCAACGGGCCGGGCGGCGGAAATCACGGCGTTGCTGTATGGCGTGGCAATGGGGCTGACCTTCGATGAATTCGGGATGTGGCTGCACCTGGGCGGCAGTTACTGGCAACGGGCGAGCGTGGACGCGGTGATTGTGGTGGCGGCCCTGTTCGGGCTGGTGGCGTTTGCGCATTCGTTAAAAAAATTCGAAGCGCGGCATTTCCGGGCGTTCATCGCTCTGGCGATGGTGCTGGCCGGTTTCGCGGTGGTGCTCTACACGGCGGGCAATCAATTGGGAAACGTCGTCGGACCCGAACTTCATAATTTGGAAGTCGCTTCCTCGCCCTAAACGGTGAACATTTTTGTACCGTTGACAAAATCCATGACGCTCAACATTGTTCGGGCATGAAACGGACCGTGTTCTTTGTCTGCCTGGCGGCCTGCCTCACCGGCGGCTGCGCCTGGTACGATATCCAGCCCATTTCCGCCGATTCGCTCAACGGCTGGGGCAAAACGAATGCCCTGCCGGAGGGATATATTTTCTACCAGCCGGAATTGTATTTCTCGGCGACCATCGTGACGGAGTCCACCGGTTCGACCACCAAACAGACCGTCACGGTCACCCCCGTCTGGCTGCCGAACTGCCAAAAACCGTACCGGGTGACGACGCACAATTTTCTGGCCAAGGCGGATTTCACCTTCAATTTTGAAAACGGCTGGAAGCTGACACAGATCTCCGACAAGGGGGACAATTCGACGGTGGCAGACTCGCTGGCCGGGCAGCTGGCCACGACGTTGAAGGCGACGGGGTTCAGTGCCACTGCAAACAACCAGTCCCTCAAGCCGCGCATCATCCTTTTCCGCCCGACGTTCAACCCCACGAATGGTTTTTTTAACGGGTTTGAGGAAGTGTCTGCAAACCTGGACGATTAACGGCTGCGCACGGTTTTTTGTCCGGTTTCAGCCCGGTCCCCGGCACAGACACTTCCGGCGCGGATGACGGCATGAATTGGAACAACCTTTGATGACAAACATTATGAAAAACATCTGCTGCCTTTTGTTCGCCGCGGTGCTGGTGGCCGGCTGCCGCACGCCGCGAGCGCCGGCCAACCCCAATGTCAATGCCCGGGCCAGGACCGTGCTTACGTACTTCCAAAGTCTGGAAGCGCGACCCGACAAACGTCTTTTGTCCGGCCAGTTTTCCAATTTCGGAAACCGGGCGGACCTCAACCTGCTGACGGAAATCCACGACCAGACCGGGCAATGGCCGGCCATCCTGGGCGTGGATTACGCCGGCCGGGGCGGCGTTTCCACGGAAGCACCCAACCGGGCAGCCATTGAGTATTGGGAGGACGGCGGTCTGGTGACGGTCAGCACGCATTTGTACGATCCGGTCCAGGCAACCAACAACGCGTTTGGGGGGTTGCGCGACAAGGACGTCGATCTCAACACCCTGCTGGCGCCCGGCACGGACGCGCACGGACGCTGGCTGCATGAACTCGACCAGGTAGCCGCCGGTTTGCAGGAACTCCAGAGCAACGGCGTGGTGGTCCTGTGGCGCCCGTTCCATGAAATGAACGGCAACTGGTTCTGGTGGGACGGCAAGGACCCGGCGACTTTTAAAAAGCTCTGGCGCCAGATGTTCAATTATTTCACAAAAACAAAGGGCCTGAACAATTTGCTTTGGGTCTATGCCCCGAATCACGGCACCAACACGGCGGTCTATTATCCCGGCGACCGGTATGTGGACCTGGTCGGCCTGGACGCCTACACGGACTTCGTGGACACCCATCACATTCTGGGCTACGCCGAAGTCGCGCGGCTGCCCAAGCCGTTTGGTTTCACGGAATTCGGGCCCCATGGGGCGGATAATCCGCCGGGCGACTACGATTACCTCCAGTTTCTTTACGGAGTGCAGACGAATTTCCCGCGAACGGTGTTCTTCATGAGCTGGAATGCGAAATGGAGCCTGGCCCGGAACACGAACGTCACCGAAATGCTGAACAGTCCCTGGATGGTCAATCGCCGTGATTTGCCGAAGGGACTTGCCGGAAACCCGTAATTGAGCCAAAACATGCGGCGGCATGGCATTCAAAAGTTTTCCCGAACCGACGCCGGGCGTGCAATTGCTCCAGCGCTCGCTGGCGCGCGGGCGGCTCGGCCACGCCTACCTCTTCACCGGCCAACGGCTCGAGGAACTGGAACTGCTTGCCCGCACCCTGGCCAAAACGTTGAACTGCCAGAAACCGGTTAAAAAGGGCGGCGTGGCGATCGATTGCTGCGACGAATGCCCGAGTTGCCGGAAAATTGACAACGAAACGCACGCGGACATCCATTGGGCGCGGCCCGAATCCAAATCGCGGATCGTCACCGTGGAACAAACGCGCGAATTGATGCGCGAGATTCAACTCAAACCCACCGAGGCGGAGTACAAGGTCGCTATCATCGCGGCGGCGGACCGGCTGAACACGCAAGCCGCCAATGCCTTCCTGAAAACGCTGGAAGAACCGCCCGCCAAATCCGTTCTGATTTTGCTGTCCACCGAGCCGCAGCGGATTTTGGAGACGATTTTGTCGCGTTGCCTGCGTTTGAACTTCTCCACCGAAGCCGGCCGTTCGCTCGATGCCGCGCAGGCCGAATGGCTGGCCCGCTTCGGCGCGCTGGCCGCGGATGGGCAAAAAAGCCTGCTGGGCCGATATCGCCTGCTCGACGTGCTGCTCCAAAAACTCGCGGAAATTCGCACCGGCGTGGACGAGGCGCTCACGGCGCGTTCGCCGCTGCAACGCTATGACGACGTGGAAAAGGATTTGCGGGAACGATGGGAGAACGAACTAACCGCCGCCATAGAAGCGGAATACCGGCGGCAGCGCGCGGATTTGCTGTTGCTGGTGCAATGGTGGCTCCGGGACGTCTGGCTGCGCACCCTGGCGGTGGGCGGGGATTTGCTGAACTTCCCGCAGATGGCCGGCGCGGAATCCGTGGCCCGAAAAATCACTCCGCGCCAGGCGCTGGCTAATTTGCAAACCCTGGAACAAACCCAGCGTTTATTGCACACCAACGTGCAGGAGGCGCTCGCCCTGGAAGTGGGCCTCTTGAAACTTCATCTGTGACGCGGCGGCTCGCGCGTACGCCCGCCCCACCGAAAGTTGCAAACCGTGCCACCGCCGATTTTTGCGTTGCCTTTGCGGATTCATTTCCTAACTTGCATCATCATGAAAGCCACCACCCTCGCCGCCCGACTCGTCTTCGCTGCCTCCCTCGCCGTTTCCAGCCTGAATTTATTCGCCGCCGACCCCGCGTCGCCGCGCGAGCGGCTGTCGCTGGATTTCGGCTGGAAATTTCATCTGGGCAACGACTGGGGCTTTGCGCAGAACCTGGGCAAGGCCGGCACCGGCAGCGGTCCGGCCAGCATGTCCTTCAGCGACGCCAGCTGGCGCACGGTGAACCTGCCGCACGACTGGGTGGTGGAATTGCCCTTTGATTCCAGCGCCGATGGTTCGCACGGTTTCAAGCCGGTGGGGCCGGGCTTCCCGCAAAACAATGTCGCGTGGTACCGGCGCACCCTGGACCTGCCGGACAGCGACGCCGGGAAGCGGCTGTGGCTGGATTTCGACGGTGTGTTCCGCAGTTGCGACGTGTTTGT
>JBEKKN010000048.1:0-20424 GCA_050010675.1 Verrucomicrobiota bacterium
ATTTTAAAAATGTTGTGGTAATCCGCTACAAACAGGTTGCCCGCGCTGTCAAATGCCAGTCCATAAGGGCCAGAAAACCCTGAGGCAAAGATGGTGTTGGTTCCGTCCGGTGTGAATTCACGAATGTCGCCGTACAAGAAATCCGCCACAAAGAGATTACCCGCACTATTAAAGGCCATTCCCGTAACACCACCCACCCCGGGGGAAAAGGTGGTTCGCACTCCGCCAGGTGTATATTCGTAAATGGCAGAACCGCCGCTAAAATTCGCCACAAACAGATCGCCCGCGCTGTTGAAGGCGAGAGCATCAGGATAAGACAATCCATCGGAGGCAAAAGTGCTTGGTATTCCGTCCGGCGTGATTTTAGTGACAGTATCGGAAGGGCCATCCACCGCAAACAGATTGCCTGCGCTGTCAAACGCCAATTCCCGAGGCTCGTACACCGGATAGGCAAAAATGCTTTGCACTCCAGCCGGCGTGATTTTGGTGACGTTGTTGTCAAGGTAGGTGCCGTAGATGCTATTATAGTCATTCCCCACATACAGGTTGCCCGCCTTGTCAAAAGCCAGGCCACTGGGCCAGGTGAAACCGGTGGCAATAGTGGTTCGTACTCCCCCCGGCGTATATTCGTAAACGTTGCCGCTGCCGAAATCTGTCACAAACAGATTCTGCGCATGCGCGCTGGCGGCCATCAGTAGAACCGCTCCGGCGCAGACCACTCTGCTGACAACATGGCAACCAGTATTCATGGGCCAAGCAGTGCGCGATAGAAACGACACGGCAACGTCGTTCCCATCGAGTCGGTAAAAATAAAGGGCGGGGTGTTGGTGCCCACGCTGGTCCAGTTCACCATGTCCGTTGAAACTTGGACGATGGTTGAATAATTCGGGGGCGGCATAGTAACGGCCACTTGGATTACGCCGTTGCTAACGGTAGCCACTAATTCAGGCATGGGCTCGAAGGCCAGCGAAAGAGGCTCGTCCAACCCGGAAGCGAAGGTGCTTCTGGTTCCGTCCGGCGCAAATTCATAAATATTGCCGCTGCCGTTATCCGTCTCAAACAGATTACCGGCGCTGTTAAAGGCCAATTCTCCTGGCACATCCAAGCCAGAAGCGAAAGTGCTTTTAACTCCATCCGGCGTGAATTCCAAAATTTGGCTTGTGCTTACATCCACCACAAATAGGTCACCAACACTATTAATGGCCAGCCCCCAGAGAACGCCCAAGCCGGAAGCAAAAGTGCTCTGCACACCGTCCGGCGTGAATTCGTAGATGTAGCCGAAGCTATTCGCCACAAACAAGTCACCCGCGCTGTTAACGGCCATATCGGCGTAAGTAGGACCCACATCGGAGGCAAAGGTGCTTTGCACTCCACCAGACGTAATCCTATAAATGTTGCCGTCGGAAGACGCCACATATACACCGCCCGTGCCATCGAAGGCGAAGCCAAGAGGCGCAAAGAACCCGGAAGCAAAAGTGCTTCGTACTCCGCCCGGCGTGAATTCATAAATGTTGCCACTACCTTCATCCGACTCAAAAAGATTACCCGCGTTATCAATGGCCAGCTTGTTGGGACTGGTCATACCTGTTGCAAAGGTGCTTTGCACTCCGCTCGGCGTGATTTCAGTGATGGTGTCGATTTTTGGGGGATAATTGACAAAATTTCCTACAAACAGATTCTGTGCCTGCAAACTGGCGGCAACCAGCAGCGCCGCCCCGGCGCAGGCCACTCCGCCGAATGAACGACTTAGAGTCCGATGGAATAAATTAAACTTCGCTTTCATAGCGATTGCCTCATTGCCGAACAAAATGGGTTTTACCATGTAAAGGAGGCATGTCAAACGGGATTACGAGCAGCATTTATGCCTATGGCTATGGGACAACACCGCTTGGTGCCGCGCCAAAAAAAGGGCCCGGAACCACCCAAAAACCCGTCCTGATAAATCTGGGCCATCACACGACACCTTTTACAGCCCCGTTATGAAAACCAAAACCACAAATCCAATCTGAACTTTTTCTGGACTGGAACACTCTCTGAACACCCCCCAGCGCGCGTGGGTGTCACGGTCGGTGGCGGCGGGGTGGGGTGGCGGCATCGTGGAGACGGGCTGGCGCGAAAACCGGAGTCCTCATTTGCCAGACATCGCCGGGGTCAAAACAGTCCGACGCGGCAACCGTTCTGGGTTGGCAACACGGTAATTGGCCAGCCGTTTGCGCATGTTCCGCGCCTTGCCAACGTAAAACACGCCCTCGGTTACGTGGCGGCGGGGAATTGTTTACGCGCTGGCAGCAAAACTCTAATATTGTCCATACTTTAACATGCGCCTGCATCTTGGTGCCATACCGAATTCACCCGATTTCGTGCCTGATGGAACATGGAAGCCGATGCGTGAGCTTTCGCCGTGGCTGGCACAGTTAATCGCCCTTCCTATTGGAATTGCCGCGATGTTATTGCTCACAGTGCTTTGGTTTTGGCTTACACCGTTGCGCGATGCGGTGTCAGCAGTGTCGCCACCTGCTTTGTTTCACGTCTTCTTGGACATGCCAATACCTTCCCTGCTCCTGCTCGTAATCGCCTTGGTGGGCCTCACGGTCATTCATGAACTGCTTCATGCCGTCGTCCACCCGATGAAAGGACTGTCGCCACGTACCGTCCTGGGCTTCTGGCCATCAACACTTATGTTCTACGCGCATTATGATGGTGAAGTCTCCCGAAACCGCCTTATTGCCATCCTGCTTACGCCACTGATTATCATTAGCATTGTTCCGCTGGTGGTAGCAGCGGTGGTACAAGTCACGTCTGGCTGGGCCGCGTTTTTGTCATGCTTTAACGCGGTTCTGTCTTGCGTGGACATGCTGGGTGTCGCCATGTTGCTCTTTCAAGTTCCACGTACTGCGGTTGTCCGCAATCAAGGTTGGAAGTCATATTGGAAAGTGGCTGACCCAGCGACCGCTTAATGGTGGGAAGGTCAATGTGAAACGGACGGAGCGGCATCAGCAAATCGGTTTCCCCCTAAACACCATCCTTTCACACGGTGGTATTGCGATATGTAGCGCGGGGTGCCGGGGTTGGTCGGGCGGGGACGGGTCGGCCAGCAAAAGAGATTACTTCAACATTGGATTGGAAAGCAATGTCCCCGGCGACCACGGCACCAACCACGATGGGGCGTTTGAACGCCTAGATTTGTTCTGACGCTCTTTGATAGGCCAATTGGCGGGTCATTAAGGTGGCAGCGGGTGCCATCACAATTCCGAAATTACGGATTTGCCGCTCAAATTCAACTCGTTGCTGGTTCGCTGTACGACAAGAATTGCAATGGGCGACATGGCCGGTTCTTGGCGATTTGTTATGACTTTCTGTTATGACTCGCTGTTTTTGGAAGCCAAAAACTCACAATCTCCTTTGTTTATTGGGATTGGAGCGGGTGAAGGGAATCGAACCCTCGTCTCAGCCTTGGGAAGGCCACATTCTACCATTGAACCACACCCGCCTTCGTTCCGCTGCGCGGAACTTCGGCGCGGCGCGCCCGCTGTGTCAAATTCATGCGGTGCGCCTTGCGTGTTTGCTTTTACCAGACTGGCTGCCCGGTGACAACAGCTTTGCGTTGGCCTCATGCCGCAGCGCGAAGACGCTGAATGGCCTCACGCAACCGGCGTTCAATGGCGGCCTGCCGCTCGGGCGAAGTGATTTTGCCGCCGTTCAGCTCGCAAACGTAAAAGCTGTCAATGGCCGCGCCGCGCTCGGTCACAATGCGGGCGTTCACAATGTCCACCGCCAGTTTGGAAAGGGTCTGGGAAATCATGTACAGCAGGCCCAGATGGTCTTCGGTTTCAATTTCGATGAGCGTGCGCGTCTCGGACACCTCGTTGTCGATGTGAATCTGCGTTTGGATGTGTTCGCCGGTATAAGGTTGATAGACCGGTTGTTGGGTGATTTGGCGCTTGATGAGCGCGGGCAGATCAATGTCTTCATCGGTCAAAACTTTTTCCAGCAACTCGGCAAACTGGTCGTGCTGCTGGCGCGTGGCGAGGTGGCCCGTCCGCCCGTCGTTCACGTAGAACGTGTCGAGCACAATGCTGTCGGTGCGGGTGAAGATCTGTGCTCCCAGAATGTTCAATCCGGCGGCACTGAGCGAGCCGGCGATTTTGCTGAACAGCCCGGCGCGGTCCCACGTGCAGATTTTGACGGCATTGTAACCGCGGTCGGCCTCGTCCCGCCAGGCAATCACCGGCGAGAGCACGCGGTCATCCTCGAGCACGAGCCGGCGCATGAAACGATGCACCAGTTCCAGGTCGTCGATGATTTCCCGGGCGGTGCGGACCTGAAAATAGCGGGGGGGCAGGGTGGCAAAATGCGTGTTGATTTCCTCGGCGCTCAACGATTTGCCGGCCGTTTGCCGGACCTCCTGCAACAGCGCTTCCCGTTGTTCCGCCTCGGCACGGATGAATTCCGTGCCGCCCGTGAGCAAAATCATCGCCCGGCTGTGCAACTGCCACAACAGCGCATCCTTGAAACCGTTCCAGAGTTTTTCGCTCGTGCCGAGCGAGTCGGCGAAGGTCAGCAGCGTGAGCAGGTCGAGCGCTTCGGGCGTTTCCATCTCCCGCGCGAAGTTGCGGATGACCGAGGCGTCATCCAGGTCGCGGCGTTGCGAGACGCTGGCCATGAGCAGGTGGTTTTCGATGATGACCTCCAGGGTGTGGGCCACCGTGCTGTCGAGGCGCAGCCGCTTGGCGACGCGCATGGCCATTTCGGCGCTGACCTGGGGGTGGCTGCCCCGTTTGTGCGGTCCCGCCTTGCCGACGTCATGCAGCAACAGCGCCAGATAAAGGATGCCGGGACGTTCAAGGTTCTGGAAAAGCGGCGCATAATTTTTATAGGGCAGGTCTTTGGCTTCCCAGATCCGATCGAGCTGCTCGAGGCAGACCAGCGTGTGCTCATCGGCGGCGTATTGATGGTAAAATTCGTGCTGGACGAGGCAGGTGAGCTTGCCGAACTCGGGGATGTATTTGCCAAGGAAGTTCACCTCGTGCATGGCGCGCAGAACGGGTGCGACACTGCCGCGCTGACCGAGAATGGTCAAAAACGTCTCACGGACGTGCTCGTCGTTCAGGAAACTGCGGTCCACCAGCGAGATTTCGTGGCGGATGAGCTGTTCCAGGTCCGGGTGCAGCCGCAAATGCCGCTGTTGCGCGTAAAGAAAAACCCGCATCAGGCGCTGGGGTTGGTCCCGGAAAACCCGCTTGGAGGCGGCGTGAATTTCGTCGCCCACAAATATAAAGCCGTCCACCGGTTCCGGCGCCCGGCGTTTGGGCAGCCACGCGCGCAACGACAGTTTCCCCCGCGCCGGCGACAGCAGCGCCATGCGCTGTTCCAGCGTGCGCGCGATGAGAAAAACGTTGCGCATGTGCGTGTAAAGGTCGCGCATGAATTTTTCGATCCGTTTGCTCGGCGAACGGTCGCCATAGCCGAGGCCAAGCGCCACGGCCGGCTGCAGGTTTTTGCCCAGCGCGTCCACCGCGCGGTTGGTGTGATAGTGCAATTCGGTTCGCACCCGCAGCAGAAAGTCGTACGCGGCTTCGAGTTGTTTGCGCTCGGATTTGCCGACGAATTCGCGTTTTTCCAGTTCGCCCAGTGTCCGCGTGCGATATTTGAAGAACGCCATCCACAGCAGATTCTGAAAATCGCGCAGGCCGCCGCAGCCGTTCTTGATGTTCGGCTCCTGCATGCAGGCGGAATTGCCGAATTTGGCATGACGCGCCTCCTGGTCGGCGACACGCTCGGCAATGTATTTTTCCTCAAACCCGTCCACGCATTTGTTGACGATGACGCGCTGAAACTTTTTGAACAATGCCTCGTCACCGATAATCAAGCGCGATTCGATGAGCGAGGTTTTGGACTGCATGTCGGTGTTGGCCACCTTCACGCAATCGTCCAGGCTGCGGACCGCATAGCCGACCTTCAAGCCGATGTCCCAAAGCGGGTAGAGCACACCGTCAATCAGCTTGGACAGGTAGGGGAGTGGTTTGCCCGCCGCGACCTGGCCTTCATGCAAAAACATGAAGTCAATGTCGCTGTACGGATTCAATTCCGCGCGGCCATAGCCGCCGATGGCCACCAGCGCCAGTGGCGGAAACTCCTTTTGCGCCCGGGTCGAAAGGCTGCCCTGCGCGGACTCCCAGAGGTGCCGCAACATGGCGTCGAGCATCGCGGCGCGCGCCCGGCAGATTTCCCGCCCATCCGCGCCGCCGTGGTGCCACAGTTTGAGCCGGTGCGTTTCCACCTTGAGAAAGCCCTTGCAACGCGAAAGCCGTTCGCTGGCGTCGGTCGTGGCCGAAAAGGGCAGGCGTGCCTCCGCATCGCTTTCGATTTTTCTGATTAGATCCTGCACCGGCGCACAAATTGCGAACAAAATGGTCCGAAAGCAAGTTCGGCCAAGCGAAAACCTTGTCGCGCACCGTGTGTCTGTTTTAAAGTCCGTTGATGCCGGTCCATCCTGATCCCGATGCTCTCCTGATGCTGCGCGTCAAGCGCGGGGACCGGGTGGCGTTCACGGAACTGGTGGAAAAATACAAGCAACCGGTGATGAACCTCGTTTATCGCACCCTGCACGACGAAGCGGAAGCCGAGGATCTGGCGCAAGTTGTCTTTCTGCAGGTTTACAAATCCGCCAAACGCTACGAATCGCGCGCCAAGTTTTCCACCTGGCTGTTCACCATCGCGCGTAACCTGTGCCTGAACGAAATCCGCCGGCGCTCGCGTCACCCCGCCGATTCGCTTGAGGAAGCGCACGCCGAACACGAGGACCAGCCACGCCAGCAATACGAGGACAAGAGCAGCGTTGCGCCGCCGGAGAAATTGCTGCATGGCGAACTGGCGCAAAAAATCGAGGAAGCGCTGGCCGGCTTGCCGGAAAACCAGCGCACCGCCATTTTGCTCTGCCGGCAGGAGGAGTTGAGTTACGAGGAAATCGCCGAAATTCTCGGCTGCTCGCTTTCCGCCACCAAATCGCTCATTCATCGCGGGCGCGAGACCCTTAAGGAGAAATTGAAGCCGTATTTGAAAACCGGCGAATGGGGCGCGTGAATTTTTCTTTTGCATCCAAGTCCTTCTGTGTTCACCTGTGGCGGAAATGAAAGCCGTCATTCTCGCCGCCGGCAAGGGCACCCGCATGCGGGAACTCACCAACGAGCTGCCCAAGCCCATGCTCCGCGCGCAGGGCAAGCCCATTCTGGAACACATCATCGCCGGCATTCTGGCGGCGGGCGGGCGCGACATTTTCATCGTCACCGGCTGGCGCGCGGACGCCATTGAACAACATTTTGGCGACGGCAAAAAATGGAATGCGCGCATCGCGTATGGGCGCCAGGTCGTCCAGGACGGCACCGGCAAGGCGCCGGAACTGGCCAGGGAGTTCGTGGGCGATTCGCCGTTTTTGCTGACGTACGGCGATATTCTGGTGCCACCGGACACGTATCCGCAAATGCTCAAACGGTTCGGCGAGGGCGATTTTGCCGGGGTCATCACCGTCACGCGGGGCGAGGATGTGACGAAGGGCGGGTTGAATGTTTTCGACGAACAATTCTGCCTGAAACGGCTGGTGGAAAAGCCGTCGCCGGAACAGGTGGAACAACTGCGCCGTGACGGCTGGCTCCAATCTGGGGCTCCGGCGTGGTACAATGCGGGCATTTACATCTTCCGACCGGCCTTGTTCGATTTCACGGCACGCCTGCAAAAATCGCCACGCGGTGAATATGAACTGACCGACGCCATCAGCGCGATGGTTGCCGCCGGGCAAAAACTCGCCGGCCTGGAAATTCAAGGCCGCTGGGTGGACGTGCGCGATCCGGAAACGCTGGCGAAGCTGGAAAAGGAATCGAAATAATTAAGGGAGGGATGGCGTACCGCCGTCCCTAATTTGGGTCGCCGACACGGCGACCCTCCCGTTACGAAACAAATGTGGGTTCAAACACCGGACCGAGGCCGTGTTTGCGGAGCAAACCGGCGAATGTGGCGATGGCGCGTTTTTCGTCCGTGGCCAGGTGGTAATGGATGTGCCAGTCGAAGTAATCCTTGCGGAAATCGTGGTCGTATTCGGTCCGGTTGCGGATGATCCAGTCCAGCGTGTCCACGCCGAAATTCCTCGCCTCACGCAATTGCCGGCGCAATCCTGAATTTTCAATACCGCGTCGCAACGCCCACACGGCAAACACGAACGGCAGATTTGTCAATTCGAACCACGCCAGGCCGAGGTCAAGGATTTCGTGCTCGTGCGGCGCGCGCTGAAAATCAATCGCCGGATCGCCAATGAGCAGCACCGCGTCATGCTCTGCCGCCTCCCGGGGATCGGCCAGCGGCTTGAATTCAGGTTTCAGCCCGCGTTCGGCGAGCAAAACCTTCAGGAGGTTCAAGCCGGACAGCGACGCGGTATGGCAATAAACCTCCTTCAACTCGTCCACGGGGCGGCGATGCGCCAGGAGCACGCTGTAAACCTCGCCGAACGACGCCACCGCGATGCCGTCCAGGACATCATAGCGGTCGGTCAGCAAAACCTCCGCCGTGCTGACGAGCGCGGCGTCGAGTTCGTCGCGGCGAAGCAACTCGGCGAGCCGGGCGGGCGTGGTAAAAATGACCTTGTCTTCCATACCACGGGTGAGCGGCACGGCATTGAGATATTGCACCGAGCCGATGCGGAATGGGGGAAGCTCTGGCGCGGTCATTTCAGGGATTGACGGTCCATTCGGTTTGCGGGCTTAACGGCTCTTGGTATAGGTGACGAATTCGGCTTCCTCGTCCGAGGTCGGCATGTTTAACGTGAAGGTCAGACGTTGGCCCAGAATGACGGTGATTTCCTTTTTGCTGAAATTGTCCAGGTAATAAGCCAGAACATAGCTGCCCGGTTGGATCCCGCGTTGGATGTCGATCTTCTTGTAGCCTTCGCGCCAGGTCGGATCGGCGGAGTCGAGCATGAACCCGACGAAATCCCGTCCCGGCGTGGAATGGTCCCGCATGATGCCGATGCGATGCGGAACCGTTCCGGCCCCGTCCCAAATGCCTTCAATCGGGTCGAGGTGTTGCCGATGCGTGTCGAGATAATGGGCGAAGGCTGGCTCCGAGATGACAATGGTTTCCCAGTCATCCGTATAGCGCAGCAGGTCGGCCACCATGCGATAGCTTGCGCTGGTGTAACCCGGATCATCCACCGATCTCACCCGCACGGCATCCGCGCCTTTTTCCCAGGCCGTTTTTATGATCTTTGCCGTCTCCGCATCAGCCGATCCGCCGCGCATCGTGAAATGGCCGGCACCGATGAAGACGGTTCCCATCACGGCGCAGGGCCGGGGAACGGTCATGTTCTCGGTATAAACCGGAATGGGATAACCCGCCGGCTTGGCCGGTCCGGCGGGCAGGTTGGGTTGATACGTCAACACAGTCGAGCAGCCCGTCAGCAGCAATCCGGAAAAGAGAAACAACGCCAGAGAACGGATCGGCGCGGGTTGTTGGAAGTATGCAGCCGAAAGTTGAACTTTAATTTGATTAGACATCTTGCGCAGACAGATTTAACGCAAAGGCGCGAAGCCGCCAAGTCGCAAAGCGACCGAAATCCCAACGGGATTTAGTCATTCAGCCCGGCGTCGACCCGCAACGTGGGGCGACGCCGGTAAACAAACCGAAGTGAAATCAACCCGGAAAGGGTTGAATCAATTCCACATGATCCGTGATACAACCCCGTTGGGGTTGATAATGTTTTGGACGATTGGCCCAAAATGATCCGTTGGCGTGGCATAGTTGTCAAACTGTGCCCGCACAGGGATAAAGCCCCGTCACGCCGTTGCCAGATTATCTTCCAGCACTTTCGAGTGAGCGGAATTTTCCGTCGCCTCGGCCTGATGGCCCTCGGCAAGGACCTTGATGGGCTCGTAAAAGGTGTTGCGCTGGATCGGCGTGCGGCCGGCCTCCCGGATCGCTTTGAGCATGTCCGCCTCGGTCTGCAATTGCGGCGAGGTCGCGCCGGCCATGTGGAAGATATGTTCCTCGATGATCGTGCCGTGCAAATCGTCTGCACCGTAGCTCAAGGCCACCTGCGCCAGCTTCAACCCGAGCCCGACCCAATACGCGGTGATGTGGTCGAAGTTGTCGAGGTAAATGCGGCTGACGGCAATCGTGCGCAGTGAATCGAAACCGGTCGGCGGTTTTTCGACAGGGATGTCGTTGTTTTCCGGCTGATACGCCAGCGGCACGAAGCCGGTGAAACCATGCGTCTCGTCCTGCAACGCGCGCAATTGACGGAGATGATCCACGCGGTCGGCCAGCGATTCAACGTGGCCGTAAAGCATTGTGCAGGTGCTTCGTCCGCCCAGGCGATGCCACGTGCGGTGCACGTCCAGGTATTCCTCGGCGGATTCCTTGCCCTTGGCGATGGTCGAACGGACTTCCTTGCGGAAAATTTCCGCGCCGCCGCCGGTGAGCGAATCCAGTCCGGCGGCCTTCAATTCCATCAAGGTCTGTTCGACGGATTTTTTGGCGAGCCAGGCGAGGTGCAGGATTTCAATGGCCGTGAAACATTTGAGGTGCAACCCGGTCGGAGTGCGCCCGTCCCCGGGCGCAGCAGCGAGCAGGCCCGGCTCAGCGCCCGAATTTGCCAACGCGTTGGGAATTGCGGAAGTTGCTGCGGCCGAGGACGGCCGCACTCCGTTATTGGAATCCAACGCGCGCAACGCCTTGAGCATGTCGGTGTAATAGCTGAAGGGCAGGGACGGATGCAGGCCGCCGACGATGTGCAGTTCCGTGATCCCGAGCTTCAATGCTTCACGCGCTTTCTGGACAATCTCCTCAACGGAAAACTGGAAACCGTCGGCATCGCGCTTCTTGCGGGCGAACGAGCAGAACTGGCACGACAGGATGCAATAGTTTGAATAGTTGACATAGCGGTTGATGATGTAGCTGGCACGGTTGCCGACTTTTTTCTCGCGCGCCAGGTCTGCGATGGCGCCCACCGCATTCAAGTCTTTCGTTTCAAACAGCCGGAGCGCGTCGGCCTCGGAAATGCGTTCGCCGGCCGCGACCTTGTCGTACAGGTCGCGCAACCCGCTGCGTTGAACGAAAAAATTCACAAACAACAATTAACAGCAAATCCGCGTTTGGGAAAGTGACTTTGTTGCGCAAACGGTTTGTCTGCGGATCGACCGCCGGTTTGAATTTGAGTCGGCGCTGGTAATGTGCTGAAAATCCTTCATAGTCGGGCGAAAGAGTTTCACTGACAGCGGGATGAAATTATGGAAGAGCAGATTTTAAAACTACTGGGTCGGCGGGATTATGCGCCGGCCAATGTGCCGGAATTGCTCCGGCAGCTCCGGCTGGCGCCCCAGCGCCAGCAGGAATTACAAGGGGTGTTGCGCCGGCTGGAACAGTCCGGCCGGATTGCCCGCACGAAAGGGAACCGTTACATCCTGTCGCGCGAGGCGGACCTCATCCCGGGCCGGATTCGCATCAATCGCCAGGGCAAAGGTTTTTTACAGCCGGACGATGCGGGGTTGAAGGAGATCATGATTCCGCAGGAGGCCACCAGCACGGCGCTCCATGAAGATCGCGTGCTCGTGCGACGCGACGTCCGGGCAAAGCGGTTGAGCCCCGACCAGCTTGCGCAGGCGACGGGCGTGGTGATTCGCATCCTGGAACGCAAGCGGTCACAAATCGTGGGCACGTTGCAGCGCGGCCGCGAGTTTCTGTACGTGATTCCCGATGACCCGCGGATGCCGCACGACATTTATGTGCCGCCGCCGCGCGACGTCGGCCGGCCGGCCAATGTCGGCGACAAGGTCGTGGTGGAGTTGCACGAATGGGAGTCGCGGCACACCAACCCGGAAGGCGAAATCATCGAGGTGCTCGGCTCGCCGGATGACGAGGGGGTGGACATGTTGTCGGTGCTTCGCCAGTACAACCTGCCGTTGCATTTTCCAAAGGAAGTATTGAATGAGGCGCGGGCCATCGGAACGGCGGTTTCGCCACAGGAACTGGCCGGGCGCGACGATTGCCGACGGCAACCGGTCGTCACCATTGATCCGGACGACGCGAAGGATTTCGACGATGCGATTTGTCTGCAACGGGTGTCGTCGGGGCAATGGAAGTTGTGGGTGCACATTGCCGACGTGTCGCATTATGTGAAACCGGGCACGGCGCTGGATGACGAGGCGCGGCGGCGGGGCAATTCGACCTATCTGGTGGACCGGGTGATCCCGATGTTGCCCGAGGCGCTGAGCAACGAGCTGTGTTCGTTGAAGCCGGACGTGGATCGCCTGACCAAATGCGTGGAATTTCTGGTGTCGGATGAGGGCCGGGTGCTGAAAACGGAATTTTATCCGGCGGTGATTCATTCGCAGCGGCGATTTACCTATCGGGAAGTGCTGGCGGTTTTGCGACGGAAACCAAACGACCCAATTGAACAGATGTTGCAGGACGCGAATGCGCTGGCCCAGCGGATCCGGCGGTTGCGGTTCAAGGCGGGTTCGCTGGACCTGGATTTTCCCGAAATGAAAATCCGGCTGGACGAGCACGGCCGCGTGGCGCGCATCGAGAAGGTCGAGAATGATGTTTCCCACCAGTTGATCGAGGAATTCATGCTGCTGGCCAACGAGGCGGTGGCGGGCCGGTTGATGGGCCGGAATGTGCCGGCGATTTACCGGGTGCACGAGGAACCCGACGAACGGCGGTTGCAGGAATATCGCGAGGAGGTGCTCAGTCACCACGTGCCCTGTGCGAATTTGACGAAGCGGCCGGAAGTCCAGAAGCTGCTGCAAAAGCTCGGCACGATTCCCATCGGCGCGGCGCTCAAGATCGGGTTTCTCCGGTCGCTCATGCGCGCCCGTTACGCGGTCGAACCGCTCGGTCATTACGGCCTGGCCAAGGCCAAATACACGCATTTCACGTCGCCCATCCGGCGGTATGCCGACCTGGTGGTGCATCGCGCGCTGTTTCTGAAAGGGCACGGCCCGGCGCATTCGCTCAAGGAAACCGCCGAGCATATTTCCGACACCGAACGGAATTCCGCCGATGCCGAGCGGGACAGCAAGGATGTAAAACTGTACGCCTTCCTGAAGGCGCAGCTCAAGTCGCCGAAACCGACGCCGTATCCGGCGCTGGTGACGGACGTGCGCAACTTTGGGTTCTTTGTGGATGTGCCGGGGCTGGCGATGAGCGGGCTGGTGCATCTTTCCCTGCTGGAGGACGATTTTTATCTGTTCGATTCCGAGCGGGGCCAGTTGGTCGGCCGGCGCACCCGCCGGATCATCCGGCTGGGCGACAAGGTGCGGGTGCAGGTGGCCAGGGTGGACAGTTTCAAGAAACAGGTGGATTTCCGGCTGGCCCGGGATGAAGGACCTGAATCAGGTCGTCCCGCGAAAGGGCGTGAACCGGATTTAAAACCCCAACGGAAGCCGGCAGCTCGCCCGCGCCGGAATTGGCGATAGGACGACGATGTCGTAAAAGTCGGGAAACCCGCGTTGGCGGGAAAACGCTCAACATTCAACATTCAACATCCAACCTGCAATGGGTTGGCCAGTTGGCTTTCAATGAATGTTCGATGTTGAATGTTGAGAGTTGAGTGTTCTCTAATTTTCAACGCAGCCGAAATCCGCCCTGAAACACCACCTCGGCCACGGTCACAATCAAAAAGACGGCGCTGACGAGGGCGTTGAGGCGGAAGAAGGCGAGGTTGATCCAATTCAAGCTCCGCCGCCGGGCAATCCAATGTTCCAGCACGAGACAGCCGACAATAATGAACCAGCCGGCGACGTACGCGACGCGGAACCGGCACAGCATCCCGAAGGCGAACAGCAGTCCGCACATCGTCATGTGCGCCAGAAACGCCGCTTGCAGCGCGTTTTTGGGTCCCCATGCCACTACCAGCGAGTGCAGGCCGTGCGATTTGTCGAACTCGTAATCCTGGAGCGCGTAAATGATGTCGAAGCCGACCAGCCACAATACCACCGCGAGCGCGAGCGTGGTCATCTGTAAAATTTCCAGAGCGGAAACCTCCGCACCTTTCACCGCCAGCCATGCGCCCACCGGCGCCAGGGCGAGCGAAAGTCCCAGGAACAGGTGCGTGTAATCCGTGAACCGTTTGGTGAGCGAATAAAAGCAAATCACCAGCAAGGCGACCGGCGCCAAATAAAAGCAAAGTGGATTTAAAAAGTAGCTGACGCTCACCAGGCCGCCGGCGGACAAAATACAAAGGGCGATGGCGCTGACCAGGGAGATGGTTCCCGTCGGCAAATGGCGATTGGCAGTGCGCGGGTTCAGCGCATCAAACTTGCGGTCCACAATGCGGTTGAACGCCATGGCGCAGGTTCGGGCACAAACCATCGCGGCGAGAATCAATCCAAAAATTCTCCAGCCCGGCCAGCCGCGATGATCGCGCGCGGCCACCACCATCGCCGCCAGCGCGAACGGCAGCGCAAAAACCGTGTGCGAAAAGCGCACGAACGAGCCCCATTTTTTAATCGCAGAATACATTTCAACCACGGATGGACACGGATGGACACGGATGGGGAGAGACTTTGACGCGAGTTTCACGAATTATCACGAATTGAATTCGCGAAAACTGGCGGAATTCGCGTCTCAGAAATCCGTGTTCATCCGTGTTCATCCGTGGTTACTCTTTTTCTTCCGACCAGCGCGGCATCAGCTTTTGGGGCAAACCCAGATGATCCAGCACGCGCGCCACCACGGTGTCCACCACTTCCTGGACGGTTTTCGGATTTGAATAGAAACCCGGGTTCGCCGGCAGGATCGTCGCGCCGGCCAGCAGCAGCAGTTCCATGTTCCGGACGTGGACCAGGCTCAACGGCGTTTCGCGCGGGACCAGAATCAGCTTCCGCTTTTCCTTCAGCACCACGTCGGCGGCGCGGAGCAGGACGTCCTCGCTGTAACCGTGCGCGATGCGGCCCATCGTGCCCATGGTGCAGGGAATGACGACCATGGCGTCGGGCGGGTTCGAGCCGCTGGCGAATGGCGCGTTCATGCTTTTTACGTTGTGCAGTTTCGTCCCGGCGTGAAGTTTCAATCCGTCCGGCAATTCTTCCACGACGACCTGTTGCGCGTAGTTGCTGAGCACGACATGGATTTCGTGCGCGTGCGAGTCGAGATTATCGAGCAGGCGTTGCGCATACAGCGCGCCGCTGGCTCCCGTGATGGCGACTAGGATCTTCAAAATGCCTCTTATGTTTGGCTGATTATCGCCGAATAGGTTCAAACGAGCAAGGCCGTGCAACCTTTCATAATCTTGATCGTAATCTTAATCATAATCTTCGGATCAAGAGCAGGATTGCGATTAAGATTAAGATTTATTTGAAACAGCTTGAGTCGGCTTTCTCATTGCCCACAATAGCGGGGTGATCAAGTTCGCCGGAATAATTTTTGCCGTGGTGTTTTTTTGCGTCGTCGGGGCCGCCCGGCCGTCCGCCGACAACCAATCCCCATCATTGAGCTGGGTCAATACCAACGTGGTGCACAGCCCGTTCGGGCCGCAGCCGGTTAAGCTGATGGCGCCGGTCGCCCCGCCGAACGCGCCGTCCGGGAACACGGAAGAATGGCAGCCGCCCGTGGCTCCGAGGCAGATACCCGTCAGGCCCATCACGACCTGGGTTTCCCTGGATAATTGGGCGGCGCAACATGGCGTTGGGAAACCGCATTTCCTGTCGAACCAGCCGGTCACCACGTACGCGGTCGGCTCTTCCAACGGCGTCATGGTTCTGGCCATCGGCAGCCGGGAAGCCGCCTGGAACGGAGTTGAAATTCACCTCGGGTTTGGACCACAAATCATTGACGGCCAGGTCTGCCTGTACGGGCCAGACCTCCAGAAAAATCTGGAGCCGCTGCTCTGCGGCCCGCCTTTGGTGCTGCCAAGGACCAATGGGATCATCGTCATTGATCCGGGCCACGGCGGGATGAACAGCGGCACGCACAGCATCCTGGACGGACGGTTTGAGAAGGAATTTACGCTGGACTGGGCGTTGCGGCTCGCGCCGTTGCTCGCGCAGGAGGGCTGGCAGGTTTTTCTCACCCACACGAATGACGCGGATGATTCGTTGTCCAACCGCGTCGCATTCGCCGAGGCGCATCACGCGACTTTGTTCATGAGCCTGCACTTCAATTCGCTCGCCCCGGATAAAAATCCGTCGGGGATTGAAACGTATTGTGTCACGCCGACGGGAATGCCTTCGACGTTGACGCGCGGTTACGGTGATTTCTGGTCTGATAATTTTCCCAACAACGCCTTCGACACCCAGAATCTGCAACTGGCCGTCGGGTTGCAAGGCGCGTTGCTGCGCGCCACTGGGATGGAAGATCGCGGCGTGTGCCGGGCGCGTTTTATCGGGGTGTTGCATGGACAACACCGTCCCGCGGTGCTCATCGAGGCGGGTTTTCTGTCCAATCCGGGGGATGCGCGGCAGATTGAAACGCCGGCGTTCCGGCAGAAACTGGCGCAGGCCGTCGCGGACGCGTTGCGGCCGGAACCGGAAATCGGCGGTCAGCAACCGGAAACCGGAATGCCGGAACGGGGTGCGAACAAGCCTTCGTGGCCGTAAATCTTCCCCGAACCATCCGAATTGCCGCCAGGTTTTGGACTGCGCCAGTCTTCTGGCGCTTTCTTAGGTTCGGTGGGTGAAAAAGCGGCAGAGGACTGCCGCACTCCAAGACGCTACCGCGTTGGCGCAGGCAATTTGTGAAATTAGAATTGCCAGCGCCGTTCCCTGAAATCATCCGGCTGACGGGTAAATGAAATGCCGGTGAAACCCGCGAAGAAATGCGTGATATCGCAGCCTATCCTCATATTAGCAAACCAACCGCCTCGGAGGCGGGGCAATGACTCAAAAAACAAAAAAGGCGGCTTTTGTTGCATAGCAACGGGTTGCATGTCCTGTTTCTTAGGAGGCGGCTAATTCTGAACCCCTAAGAAGTGACGAAAAGCGATGCTCGAATAGATGACAAACACTATGGCGGCTACCGCTACCACCGCACAACTCACTACTAATGCAATTCTCCTCGGTTTCTCCAAACTGTCAAACTCGCGCTCAAACTTGATACCGTGACTACGAACAGTTTAGAAAATACTGATTTACGAAAAAAAGCGCAATAAACGCAATAACGACTACGGGCTTAGCGAATACGAACTTGCTTCTAACTAAAATTTGAACATAAGACAAGATTCCGATGAGGATAAACCCCTCGACCAGTGTAATAAGGCCAATGGCACCGCCCGCCCTATAATTTACATTTTTTGATCGAGAAAGCCTGAAGCTGACGGCAAATCCTGTAAGGTAAAGTTGTCTGACAAATCGAATCATAGCAGCCTAACAGATAATCGGCGGCTGGTTGTGTCGTCTATCATTTTTCATGTTTTTGACGCGATTTTGCGCTTCAGTTTCTGTCCAGCACCGTAGGCGCGGCATCTTTGTAGCACCAAAACTCAGAATATTTCGCTCCTGACGGAGCTTAAAAATTGATCGCCGATTTTCTACAAATATGCCGCGCCTACGGCGCTGAATGGTGCGAGGCATCCGATCTGAACGAGATTCCCTCGCGCTTTAGCAGATCGCGCTTCCAATTAAGTCCGCCGGAAAAACCGCCGAGCTTTTTGTTCGCGGCAAGGACGCGATGGCAGGGGACCAGAACCGGAATCGGGTTCGCCCCACACGCGCCGCCGACCGCCCGGACGGCCCGGGGCTTGCCGATTTGCCGCGCGATTTCACCGTAGCTTCTCGTTTCGCCCAGCGAAATTTTCCGTAACGCGTTCCAGACGCGCTTCTGAAATTCCGTGCCGGCGGACAGATCGAGCGGTGGCAGTTTCTTTGCGGCTTGTCCAGCGAGGATGCTTTTCAGTGCGGCTTTCGTGGCTCGATGCCAGTGGAAGATCGCTTGGGCGGGGATGGTAGGGACATCGCGCTGCGATGTCCGGACGCCGCGGCGCGGCGTCCCTGCCTTTGGGAAATCCAGTGCGGCCAGGCCGTTTTCAGAATAATGTGCGACGAATCGGCCGGCGCGCGTGGGAATGGACAGTTCCAGGGAATGACTTTTCATGGAAACGCCGGTTAATGGTTGCGGACAAAGAGATAAATAATGCAGAGCATCACGACGAACAGGAAAGCCACCAACGCGATAAACCGGTTGCGGGCAACGCGTTTTTCGTAGCGCAACGGGCGCAGGCCCTGGACGCCGCCGGCGGCAAGATAGGTCACGAGCCGCGGGTTGGACGTGGTCGGCCGGCGGAAATGCTGGCGGAAACGGTCAAAGAACCCGGGCAAATCATATTTGCGCACGCCCAGGTCGTTGAATTGGTCGGGCGTGGTGGTTTCGTTGGTGTGTCGGAGGGGTTTGACCTCTTCAAAAACCGGCTCCGAGGCGACGGGAGGAGGAGGTTCGTGCATGCGGGCGACGGTCGCGCCGTGCGGCAGGGCGGTGGAACGCAAGCGCGGAACGGGCGTGTGCTGCAACTGGTTGTCGAGCCGTTTGATTTCAGCTTCGAGCGAGGCGATCTGGTCGTTCAACGCGTGGGCGCGCTCGGTAATCGGGTCATTCTTATTTGGCTTTTTCTTCGCAGACGCCATACAACCTTGAGCGGCCTTTAATGCCGCAAGACCAAAATTGCCACCAGCACGCCGAGGGCGCCCAACGCCACCAGCACCAGCGGCCAGGTCAGGGCCAGACCGAATTTGCACAACTGCCCGAAACTGGCATCCGCCAGCGGTGACGCGGCCGCCACCGGAGCGCTTTCGGTCGGGGGTTTTTCCTTGGCCGGGTCGGACAGGACCGGGACTTTCAGCCGGGCCGCGTTCCATTCCATGCGTGCATTTTCGATGGTGGTGAGCCCGCGGGTGAGTTCGATGCTGAAATTTTCCTTGGTCCATGCCTCATCGTGGATGGCCTGGATTTTTCTGAGCGCGTCGCGGAAATCGCCGATGGTCTTGACCATTTGCTCGGCGTCGCGGCGGGTGTTGAACTCGGCTTCCTCGAGCAAACCCAGTCCGCGCGTCAAACTGTGGATCATTTCCTGCCGGCCGGTCTGGAATTCGGTCTGCCGTCGGCGTAATTCCTCCAAGGAGGCGCGTTCACGTTCCAAATCCTCCTGGGCGCGTTTCAATTCGGCGAGTTTTTGCTGGGCCTCGACCACTTTGCGGTCCACCTCCTCGCGCGTCGGCGGGCGGAGCGGGTCGCCGGCGGTCAGCCCGGGCGTTTTATGCGCCTGAAAATCGGTGTCCACAAACTCGGTTGCGTCATAATCAGATGCCATGGGGCGACTGTAGTCCCGCGCGGCGAAGGTGTAAAGGTGATGTTTGGGCTTGTTATGGCGCCGACAGGGTTTTAGAGTGCGGAGTCGGTAAACGTGATGATTTTCACATGATTGAATTGATTCAGTTTCCGTGGAGTCCGTTCTGCCTTGTGCCCCGTCGCATCCTGGAATTTTCCGGCGCGCCTTTCAAAATCACCAACATCCCGAACCAGGACCGGTCCCGGGTCTGGAAATTGACAAAACAACGTTACTACGGCGTGCCGGTCATCCGGCACGGCAAGAACGTGGTGTTTGAACTTAACGACGATTCGCAGGTCATCGCCAAATATCTCGATGAGGAACTCGGCCTGGGGCTTTTCCCGCCCGAACTTGAGGGCGTCCAATCCATCCTCTGGCGCTACATTGAAAACGAGATTGAGGGCGCAACCTTCCGGTTGAACGACATTTACTGGCGGGAAAATGTCCCGAAGGCGGAACAGCTTCAATTTCTGCGTTTCAAGGAGCGCAAGTTTGGTCGCGGCTGCATTGACCAATGGCGCAAACAGCAGAATGACTGGCTTAAGCTGCTGGAAGCGAGATTGTTGCCATTCGAGGAGATGCTGGAGCATCACGCCTTTTTGCTGGGCGGGCAACCGCGGTTCGTGGACTTTGATCTGTTCGGGATGCTCGAAAATTTTCTCTATTCCGGCCACTACGAACTGCCGGCGGCACATTCACAAATCAAGGATTGGCACCGCCGGCTGGCCCGGTTGAAAAGGTAGCATGGAAGATTTAACACCGTTTTTGCACAAGCCGGCTTGTGTTTGCCCGTTTAAGTTTTAATTTTTGCGTTTTGTGAAAAATTACATCATCGATACCAACGTTCTCCTGCACGATCCCAATTCGCTGCTCAGTTTCGAGGAAAACGCCGTTTTAATTCCCATCGAGGTCATCGAGGAAATTGACCGGTTCAAACGCGAGTCGTCCGAGCTGGGCCAGAACGCGCGCATGGTGTCGCGGATGCTCGACGGCTTTCGTGGTGAGGGCCGTTTGAGTGAAGGGATAAAACTGCCCAACGGCGGCAAATTGAAAATCGTTTTCCAGAAAAACGGCCACGTCAACGGCGACGCCCATTTCAACGGCAACAGCGTGGACAACCG
>JBEKKN010000049.1:0-25809 GCA_050010675.1 Verrucomicrobiota bacterium
ACTTCCTCGGTCTGCACATTCAGACCACTGACAGCCACTTTATACCGCCGGTCGTCGGAGCCCTCGCCCTTGTCGGCGGAATCGTATTGCTGCTCGTGAGACCCAGACAGGTCGGGTGAGCGGAATCAAAGCCCATGCCGGCGGATTGGTCGGCCGTTTATGAACGCCTTGAAACTGTTTTGTATGAGCTTCGTCCAACTGGTCAGGCAGGTCTGGTTCTTTCCCCGGTCGGTCGCGAACGCCCTGGAGCAAAGGCGGCAGCAGGTGGTTCGAAACGATCTTGAAGCCGAGCGGCTCGACCGGATTCGCCACCCGGACAAGTATCTCGGGAAATGATTTGTCGCCATCTCCAAACCGAAGCCCCCGGCTGATACTGGCAGTGAATGGGAAACCGGTGAATTCATCATAACTCATGAAACGCAGGTTCATCAGGTTGTCCCGCCCATCATCGAGCGCAGTGTCCATTTAACGATTGTCCGGGTGGTGGCGTCGGAAACGGCGCAGGGATGGTTGCCGGACTGGTTGAACGTTATGGCAAACAAGCATGAGTATCTGGCGCGCCTTCAAGCGGCGATCCAGCAATTGCACGATTGCGGTGCGAATTTCCGCGAGACCGCGCCGGTGCAGGAGGTGTTTCAAGGCCGGACCCTCTGGCAGGGGGAAGTCGAAGTGTTTGACGTGTACGGCCACCCCAGGACCAAGGTTTGTTACGCATGGTCACACCGGGCAGGCAAAGCCGACCAAGGAGAGCAGCTGGTGGCGATGTTGCAAATCCCGCCGGTCATCTCACCGGAAATCGCCGTAAAGGTGACCCTGGCCGCCCAGGGGAAAGGCAGGAAATGAACCATGTGCCTGATGAATCAGAAATCAGAGGGCTGGTTGCTGGGATGCGGAAAAAACACCCTGAAATAACCAATGAGAATGTCATGCAGATGGCTCGTACCCATCTGGAATTGGCGGGCCGCAAGTGGACCACGGATTTGGAAAGATAAATCAGATATTGCATTCATATCGATCCGAATTAGAGAATGGTGGCTTCGCCAGCGCGGGAGGCGCGGACAATCCCGGCCACGGGCTCCCGCTTGGCCGGCCTTCAGCTCTTTAATTTGCTTTCCAAAATCTCCCCGACCACTGCCGGGTTCGCCTTGCCCTTGCTCAGCTTCATCACCTGGCCTTTCAAGGCATTGAGCGCAGCCACTTTGCCGGCCTTGAAATCGGCAACCGATTTCGGATTCGCGGCGATCGCTTCATCGCAGAATTTTTCAATCGCCCCGGTGTCACTGACCTGTGCCAGCCCCTTTTCCTGAACAATGGCGGCCGGTGATTTGCCGGTGTCGAACATTTCGGCGAACACTTGTTGTGCGGCCGAACTGCTGATGGTTTTGGCGTCAACGAGATTCACAAGCTCCAAAAGCTGCTCCATCTTGAATTTCATATATTCAAGCGTCTGCAATTTCATGTCATCTGGATGAATGCCGAGTGCAGATTGTTCAGCAATTTCCTTTGCGTTGGCTTCTGCGAGTTTGGCCCGCAGGTTGTTGATCACCCAGTTGGCAACGGCCTTCGCCTGCTTTGTCTGTTTCGCTATGCCTTCAAAATAATTACCCAGGGGCACGTCATTCTTGAAGGTTTCAGCGTCGGACGCGGGCAGGTTGTAATCTTTCATGAACCGCTGCTTGCGCGCCAGCGGCAGTTCCACCACGCGGGACTTCAATTCGGCCAGCCAGGTTTCCGTCGGCGCAAAGGGCATCAGGTCCGGGTCCGGGAAATAACGGTAATCGTGCGCGTGTTCCTTCGTGCGCATCTCCTCGGTGACGCCGGCCGTGTCGTCCCAGCGGCGCGTGGATTGGATCAGCTTGCCGCCCTGGGTGAGCACTTCAATCTGGCGGGGGATTTCGTATTCCAGCGCATGGCGCACGCCGGAGAAACTGTTCATGTTTTTGATTTCAATCTTCGCGCCGAGTTCCTTCGTGCCTTTGGGCCGCACGCTCACGTTGACGTCGCAGCGCACCATGCCCTTTTCCATGTCGCCATCGCTGATGTTGCCGTAACGCAGGATTTCCAACAGCGCATTGAGATAGGCATAGGCCATGTCCGCGCTGGTGAGGTCCGGTTCGGAAACGATTTCCATGAGCGGCACGCCGGCGCGGTTGAAATCCACGCCGCTGTTGCGCTCGAAGTGGATATTTTTACCCACGTCCTCCTCCAGGTGCGCGCGGGTGATGCGCACGCGCGAAATGCCGCCGTTGAATTCAAACTCCACCCAGCCGTTGGCCGTGGACGGCTGGTCGTACTGCGTAATCTGGTAGTTCTTTGGCATGTCCGGATAGAAATAATTCTTCCGGTCGAACTTCGCGCGCGGGGGAATTTCGCAGTTCAGCAACAAACCGGTCAACACGGTGAGCCGCAGCGCCTCCTCGTTCGCGACGGGCAGCACGCCGGGCAACCCGAGGCAGACGGGACAGACGTTCGTGTTCGGCGGCGCGCCGAAGGCATTCGCGCAGCCGCACCACATCTTCGATTTCGTTTTAAGCTGGACGTGGGTTTCCAGGCCAATGACCGCTTCGTAGTCCATAGTGCGGGAAAATTCTTACCATGGACTGGTCCTCCGTAGCAATGCTGCGAAGGAGGACGAAGACGGCTTGCCATGAAGAATTGAACCCGAATTCGGAAGTTGCCGGTGGTGGCGGGTTGGCTGAGGCCGCCCTGGAGTGCGCCCGTCCTCGGGCGCAGCCACCGGCTACTTTTCAGCCACTGAACCGTTTCCAACAGCTCACTCATCCCACGTTGCTGCGGCCGGGACGGCCGCACTCGGCGCTAACGCAGAAATTTAACTTCGGTTTTCGGGGTGAATAAGTGTCGGCACGAATTTGTTCTGCAAATGGTGAGAGCGACCAGCTTGCTGCACTATCGAAGCGCGGAGGTGATGGACGCCAGATAGAAATTGTCGACGTCATCCGGCATGGGATGGAATGGAGTTCCCGGGGCGCCGCCCTGTGGCTGAATCGTGGGTGTATAGGTCCTCGAATCCAGCCATTTATGAATGATGACGTGACCGTCGGCGAAGGAAATGCTGCCTGCGGCCCCATGCAACCCGGAAGGATAGTCTATGATGTATGTGGCGCCGGGAGTGGCAACTGCGGAAACGAACAGGCATCCATCATTAATGGAATACGGATTTTCATCCATGATCACAAAGGTGTTGGCCGGCCCCGGCCGGGTGAACGACGACAGCTTGCCGTAGGTCAACCACGGGCCGGTCGCAGCTAAACTATAGGAAGCACCCGATAGCCAACCTTGATCCACCGCTGCTCCAAGCGGGGGTGACCCATAGTTGTAGAATGTCCACCGAGTTGTGCCCACGGCTGAATTCATCGAATAGCTGCGTATATTCAGACCATGGGTGAGGGGGTTGATGTAATTATCAGCAGGGCAATGATAAACCTTGGGGTCGTGCAAGTACGGGGAAAGCAGAGTATTGGAATCGGTTAACTCCGGGAGCCAATTCGCATCCAAGGGTGATGCCATGGTACCTACGACCCAGTTTCTCATCTCGGACTTGTTCGCAAAGGTACGGTAAGCGGTCAGGTAAGGAAAATCGTTCGGCGGGAGCAGATCGCTATTGTCGGCGGCGTACATCTGCCAGCCGAGGATGAGTTGCCGTTCGTTGTTCAGGCATTGAAAGGCGCGGGGATCCGATTTGGTGCCGGCAAGCGCCGGCAACAGCACGATGGCCAGAATCGCAATCATCACCATGACGGCCAACAGTTCCACCACCGTGAAACCCCCGTGGCTCGGAATGGGATTTTTGGGGGAACCAAATCGTCGAGTGGCTATCATGGAACGTTTCATGGATTCGAAATCATTCAAATCAGCGCGGTCCGGAGGTGATGGACGCCAGATAGAAGCAATCCGGGTCATCCGGCGTGGGATGGAATGCAGGAGTCCCCGGTGCGCCCCCTTGTTGTGGCACAATCATGGGAGTATAGGTTCTGAGATCCTGCCATTTATGAACGATGACATGGCCGTCGGCGAAGGAGATGACGCCCGCAGCCCCATGCAACCCGGAAGGATAGTCTATGATGTATGTGTAGCCGGTAGTGGCGACTGCGGATGAGGCAAAAGAGCCATCGTTGATGGAGTATGGGTTCTCGTCGATGATGACCCAGGTATTGGCCGGTCCGGGTCTCGTGAACGACGATAACTTGCCGTAGGTCAACCACGGGCCGGTCTCAGCTGAACTATAAGAAGCACCCAAAAGCCAGCGTTCACCGACTGCTGATCCAAGCGGATAATTGGGGGCATTGTAATGGGTCCAATTGCAGGTGCCAACGGCTGCATTCATTGAGCAACTGCGGAGATTTAAATTGTCGGTGAGATGGTTTATATAATTGTCGGCAGGGCAATGATAGACCTTATAATTTTTTACGTACGGGGAAAGCTCGGTATTGGGGTCGGTCAACTCCGCACTGGCAGGAGAATTTGGAGAGCCATTCGCATCCAGTGAACTGGCCATGGTGCCCACCACCCAGTTTCTCATTTGCAATTGCGTTGTCGGGGGTTCACCGCGATAAGCGGTCAGGTAAGGATAATCGTTGGCTGGCAGCAGATCGTTGTTGTCGGCGGCGTACATCTGCCAGCCGAGGATGAGTTGCCGCTGGTTGTTCAGGCATTGGAAGGCGCGGGGATCCGATTTGGTGCCGGCAAGCGCCGGCAACAGCACGATGGCCAGAATGGCAATCATCACCATCACGGCCAACAGTTCCACCACCGTGAAACCGCCGTGGCCCGGAAGGGAATTTTTTTGGGAACCAAATCGACGCGTGGCTTTCATGGGACTTTTTACGGATTCAACACAATCCGGTAAAACCGTTTATCCGTTGGTGGCGAGGGATCGGTGATGTAACCGGTATCGCCGATAAACGTGAGGCTGCCGGGCAGATTCTGCCACAGCGGGTCGCTGAGGTTGTTTTTGTACAGCACCTGATAGGTTTTCCCCGATGCCAGCGGCCAGCTGATCGTAGGATTTATCGCGAGGGAACCGGCGGGGAATAATTGTGCATAAAAAACGGACCCCGAATTGGTCGAGCCACCGGAAATCGTCACGGGCAACGCTGTGAGGTCGAGTGCAAACAGGTCGCAGCCGTTGTTGAAGTCGTCGCTGGAAACCTCGGACGCCCAGCTTTGAAAGAAGAGCGTCCGGCCATCGGTGCTGAACACCGGCTTGAGCGAGCGGTCGTCTGCCACCGCATTGCCGGCAGCGTTCACGCTCACCAGAATGGTGGCATTGTTCGAGGTGTCATAAATAAACAGTTCCGCGATGTTGTTCGTATCCTCCGGAATGAGGTTGGTGGCAACACTTCGAAATGCCACCCAACGTCCGTCGGGACTGATGGCCGATGAATCGGAGTCCCCGTTGCCCGCGCCGGTGGCGTTGAAATTCTGGCTGATCAACTGATTGGTTCCGGTTTGAAAGTCATAACGATAGGTGTTTTGCGTGGTGTACGGGGAAATCTGCCCGGCATACGTCAGAAACCGGCCGTCGCTGCTGAATTGCAGTCCGGCATGAGTCAGGAAAGTTCCGCTCGGATTAATCGTGGTGACGGTGTTGGACGCCAGGTTCACGACCGATAAGTTCAATGCTGTCAAACCCGCCAGGTAAGCCAGTTCCTGTCCGTTGGGACTGATGGAGACCAGGGGGAACGTGGACGAGGAAATACTCACGCTGTTCGAAAAAAAAGATTTTCAGTACCGCTGCCAGACGAACCCGCCGCCAGGTTGGATGCCGTGCTATGGAACAAGACGTAGCGTCCGTCCGCGCGATGATTGGCGAAAACGAATCCCCGTTGCCGGGATTGACGCCATTGGCGCTGACGCTCACCAGCGTCGTCGTGCCGGTCTGTAAATCGCGGATGAAAACGTCCTGCGCGTCATTGGCGTCGCCCGGCACCAGGTCATCCGCCGAACTGGTGAACGCCACGTACCGGCCGTCGCCGCTGATGGCCGGGTCGGTGGAAAGATAATCGCCGGAGACACCGTTGGTGTTGACGCTGACCAGAATGTTGGTGCCGGGAACCAGCGCGCGCACGAAAACATCGCGGGTCGCATTCGTGTCATTGGGCACGAGGTCATCGGCATCGCTGTAAAACGCGACGAACTGGCCGTTGGAACTCACGGAAAATGAGGTGAACCCGCTGATGCCATCGGGCGTTTGCGAGGGCAGGGCCGGATGATGGGCGGAAATCAAAACCGTGGCGTTTGACGCCGTGTTGTACGCAAACACATCACCGGTCAAATGCCGGTTGTCATTCAATAAATTGGCCGACTCGAATGCTGCGACGCTGCCATCCGCGCTCAAGGCGGGAACAGTGATCGGGTTTATGCCCGCACCCAAGCCATTCGTGTCCGCGTCCAGCAATTGGGTAAGGCCGGTCTGCATATTGTGGAGATACGCATGGAAGCCGCCCGACGGTGTGGTCGGAGTGAGGGGAGTCGCGGTGCTCACGAAGCAGATCCATTGCCCATTTGAAGAAACCATGGGCGAATCGCAAATTCCCGTTGCCGGCGTCGCGGGGCTGTTCCAAACGGCGCTGACGAGCGTGCTCAGGCCGCTTTGCGCGTCCCAGAGATAGATGGCCGTGTTGGTTCCGGTATAATTGCCGATATCGTCCACGTAAGCCACGAACCGTCCGTCGGGCGTCATCGCCAGATTGTGGATGAATTCCGGCGACAAGACGGGTGTGTTGGCATTTGCGGAGATGATGTCGGTCAAGCCGGTGGCCAAATGGTAACGCAAAATAAGGCCCGCCGCCGGAGTTCCTGTCGGTGTATTGGTGCAGACTTCATAGGCGACGAACCGGCCATTGTCGCTGATGCTGAAATTACAGGACGCCGCATTGGTGGAGCCGGTCACAAACTGAAAGATGGCGCGCGCGTCGGTGCTGACCCAAGTGGTGCTTCCGGCGAGCAGGTCGCGGACATACACCTCGCCGGAGGTCGCGACGCCGGGCACGAGGTTCGTGGCCGAGCTGTAAAAAACCACATAACGGCCGTCCGGGGTGATGTCCGGCGATTCGGAAGTGCTGGCGGGAACATGATTCTGCGGATCGTAAAAAGCCGAGGCTGCCGCGCCGACGCTGACCAGCGTGGTGGTGCCGGCCTGCAAATCGCGGACAAAAACATCGGGAATGCCATTGGTGTCGCCCGCCACCAGATTGGTCGCCGTGCTGACAAACGCCACATAGCGTCCATCCGGCGTCATCACCGAACTGCGGGAAGTGCCGGTGAGATTGGCGCTGCCGCCGCTGGTGCTCACGCTCACGAGCGTCGTGATGCCATTGACCAGGTCGCGGACAAATACGTCGTTGGCGGCGTTGGTGTCGTTGGCCACCAAATCGCTGGCGCCGCTTTCAAACAGGACAAACTGGTCGTTCGTCGAGATGGCCGTGGGAAACGAATCGCCGTTGCCGCCGCCGGTGCCCGCGAGATTCACGCTCACCAGCGTGGTGGTGTTGGAAACCCGGTCGCGGAGAAACACATTCATCCGCTGCGGCAGCACGGAATTGTTGTTGTTCGTCAGCACCAGATTGTTGGCCGTGCTGGCAAACAGCACATAGCGTCCATCGGCGCTGACGATGGGCAGCCCGGAACTGCCATCACCGCCCGCCGCCGGCGCAAACGAGGAGCCCGGTTGCGAAACCGGTTGGATCGAGGCATTCGCCCCAATCGAAAAGGAACAAACCAAGAATACCGGAAGCATGGTTTTGAATCCCCAGTTCCAACACCAATTTTTCAGTAATATATGCATGCGTGCCCTTCCGGTAGGTGCCGCTTTGCTGAGGGTATTAGCCTAATTGATATAAACTGCCTAAGTCAAGGAAAATGAAGGCCAGGGGTTCGCGTGGTTCGGCCAGCACTCCGCGCCTTACGCGGACGCCGGATGGGTTCCCGTCTGAATCCCCACGCGCTTGGCGTGTTTGCGCAGATACCATTGGTGAGCCGATTCCAGATAAAGGTAAATCACCGGCGTGATGTAGAGCGTCAGGCATTGAGAAACCACCAAGCCACCGACGACGCACAGGCCGAGCGGGCGGCGTCCTTCGCCCCCAGCGCCGAGACCGAGCGCGATGGGCAGCGTCGCCATGAGCGCGGCCATCGTGGTCATCATAATCGGACGAAAGCGCAACAGGCAGCCTTCCGTAATCGCATCGTGCGGATTTTTCCCGTGCTCGCGCTGCGCCGTGATGGCGAAATCAATCATCATAATGGCATTTTTCTTCACGATGCCGATAAGCATGATGAGGCCGACGAAACCGTAAATGTTCAAATCCATGCGAAATAGCATCAACGTTAGCAACGCGCCCATTCCCGCCGATGGCAGGCCGGACAATATCGTCACCGGATGAATGAAGCTTTCGTAAAGGCAGCCGAGGATGATGTAAATGACCAGAATCGCGGCGACGAGCAGGAATCCAAGCCCTTGCTCGGACGATTGAAAAACCTGCGCCGCGCCCTGGAAACTTCCGGTGATGGTCGGGGGCAGATGCAAATTACCTTCGACTTTTTGAACTTGAGCGACGGCGGTGCTCAACGACACGCCCGGTGCGAGATTGAAGGAGATGGTGACGGCGGGCAATTGACCGACGTGCGAAATGCTCGTCGGGCCGATGCTGCGCGTCAGATTGGCGACGGCGCTGAGCGGAATTAATTTTGCCGTGCCATTGGTGTCGGTGAACGAACTGGTGATGTAAAGGCGCGCGAGCGCGTCGGGATCGAGTTGAAATTGCGGCAGGACTTCAAATAGCACCCACCATTCGGCGACGTCGGCGTAAATCGTGGACGATTGCCGTTCGCCGAAGGCATCGTAGAGCGCGTTTTCAATTTGTTGCGACGTGACGCCAAGCGCGGCGGCTTTGTCGTGGTCAATGTCCACGTTGACCTGCGGAGCGGCAATTTGCAGGTCGCTGTTCACGTCTTGAAAACCCGGCTGCCGTTTCAATTGGTCCATCAGAATCGGCGCCCAGTGAAACAGATCGTTCACGTCCGTGTCCTGCAGGCTGTATTGGTAAAGTCCCTTGCTTGAAAAACCGCCGACGTTGACCAGCGGTGGGACTTTCAGATAGACATTGAATCCGGGAATTTGCGCGAGTTTCGGGCGCAGTTCCTGGACGATTTGGGACGCGCTCAATTTCCGCTTGTCCTTCAAACTGAAAAACAGCCGGCCATTGTTCAGCGGGCTGCCGCCGATGGCTGAAATGACGCCGTCAACATTCGGGTCCGCCTGGACAATTTTCATGGCGGCGAGCTGATGCGCTCGCATCGCATCGAACGAAATGTCCTGTGCCGCTTCAGTCGTCGAGACGATGCGTCCCGTGTCTTCATCGGCGAAAAATCCCTTTGGAATGACGTAAAACAAAATGGTCGTCAGCACCAAAATCACCAACGAAAGCGTCAAGGTCGCGCCGCGATGGCGCATGACGATTTGCAGCGTGCGCGCGTAACCATTCCGAGTACGATCAAAAAACCGCTCGAAGAAATTGTAAAGTCGGCCGTGGGTCTTTTGCTTCTCCGAATGAACGAACCGGCTGCACATCATCGGCGTCAGTGTCAGGGAAACGAAACCGGATGCGAGCACGGCCACGACAATGGTCACGGCAAATTCATGAAGCAATCGCCCGAGCAGCCCGCCCATGAACAGGACCGGAATAAAAACCGCCGTGAGCGACAACGTCATGGAAATGATGGTGAAACCGATTTCGCGCGAGCCGACAATCGCAGCCTCCATCGGCGGCACGCCGTTTTCCATGTGGCGCACGATGTTTTCGAGCATGACGATGGCATCATCCACGACGAAGCCGACGCACAACGTCAGCGCCATCAGGGAAAGATTGTCGAGGCTGTAACCCAGCAGCGCCATCACGCCGAAGGTGCTGATGAGCGACATCGGCAGCGCGAGGCTTGGAATTAACGTCGCCGATAAATTTCGCAGGAACAAAAAAATGACAAGCACCACCAGGCAGATCGCAATGAACAGTGTCTCCTCCACGTCATGCACGGATTGGCGGATGTTGTAGGAGCGATCGACTGCCACGTCCAAATGTACCGCCCGGGGAATTTCCTCGCGGAACTGCGGCAGCAAAGCCTTGATTTGGTCAACCACCTGCACCGTGTTCGCCCCGGGCTGGCGCTGGACCGCCAGCACGACCGCGCGGGTGCCGTTATACCACGCCGCCATTTTGTTGTTTTGCACGCTGTCAAGCACGTTGCCCAATTGCTCCAGCCGCACGGGGTTTCCCTTGCGATAGGCGACGATGAGTGGACGAAATTCCGCCGCGTTGTTCAATTGCCCGTTCGCCTGGACGGTGAACGCCTGATGTTTCCCGTAAAGAATTCCGAGCGGCTGGTCCACGTTGCCTTGCTCCACGGCCTGCTCGACCTGGTCAATTCCCAGTCCGTAAGCCGCAAGCTTGTCCGGATCCACCTGAATGCGCACCGCGTAAGGTTGCGAGCCGAAAACATTGACTTGGGCGACGCCGTTGACCATCGAAATTTCTTCGGCCAAAATATTTTCCGCGTAATTGTCCACCGCCGAAAGCGGCAGTGTGTCCGACGACATCGCGAGAAAGACGACCGGGAAGTCCGCCGGGTTGACTTTTTGATACGTCGGCGGCGTCGGCATGTTGGGAGGCAATTGCCGCGCGGCTTTGGCAATCGCCGACTGCACGTCCTGCGCCGCCGCGTCAATGCTCCGGTCGAGCGAAAATTGCACGGTAATGGACACCGAGCCGAGCGAACTGACCGACGACATCGAATCCACGCCGGCAATGGTGGACAATTGTTTTTCCAGCGGCGTCGCGACGGCGGACGCCATCGTTTGCGGGCTGGCGCCGGGCAGACTCGCCGAAATTTGGATCGTCGGATAATCCACGTTTGGCAGATCGCTGACCGGCAGTTGGCGAAAACCGATCACACCCGCCAGCAAAATGCCCGCCATGACCAGCGTGGTCATCACCGGCCGGCGGATGAAAAGCTCGGGAACACTCATGGCGCGTCGGTGACGGAAACAGGCGCGGCCGGCGAGGTGGAACTCCGGACGCTCACCGACACGCCCGGTGCGAGGCGCAATTGGCCGTCCGTCACCACCGTTTCGCCAGCCTGTAGACCGGTTTCGATTACGGTTTCATTCTGGTAATTGATGCCGGTGGTTACCGGACGCTGTTCAACCACTTGCATGGCGGCGTTCGTGGGATTTGGTTTCACAACATAAACAAACTGCTTGGTCTGTCCCGTTTGCACCGCCTGCGACGGCACGACGATGGCATTCGTCAATTCGGAAAGCGTCAGCGTCACATTCACAAATTGTCCCGGCCACAGAACATTGTCTTCATTTGGGAATGTGGCTTTGAGCAGAATGGTTCCGGTCGTCATGTCCACCGAGTTGTCGATAAAAGTCAGTTCACCCTGTGGCGGCGGCCCGTCCATGTTTTCAAACGTCGCGGTTGCTTTCGGGGTTTGTCCGGCCATCTGTTTTTTGATTTCCGGCAGAAACTGCTCCGGCACGGCGAACTCGACGTAAATCGGATGGATCTGATTAATGGTCAGCAAAACGTCGTCCGGCGCCTTCACGACGTTGCCCGCGTAAGCTTGCAGGCCGCCCGTCTTGCCATCAATCGGCGAGCGGATATAACAAAATTCCAGATTCAAGAGCGCGTTGGTGATGGCCGCCTTGTCCGCCGCCATGGTGCCGGTGGCCGCGTCGAGGCTGGCTTTGTCCGTGTCCGATTGATCCTGCGAAATAATTTTTGCCGCGAGCAATTTTTGATCGCGCAAGTAATTGGCCTTTTGATATTCCCACTGCCCTGAGTCACGCTCCAGATTTGCGCGCGCCTGGTCCAGCGCCGCCTGCGTCGGACGCGGATCAATGGTAAACAGCAGCGCGTTCGATTTCACCTCGTCGCCCTCCTTGAAATTCACCTGGCGGATGATGCCGCCGATTTGTGAGTGAACCGTCACCGTCGTGATCGGCATCACGTGGCCGACCGGTGGCGGGTCAATCTGCACCGGCACGTTGGTGGCCACGGATGACGCCACCAATACCGGCACACCGGCATTGCCCCGGCCCGACGTGGCGCCGGGTGAGCAGCCGCCGGTGAGCATGCCTGCGACCACCGCAATTACGATCGGAATGAAAATTGTTTTTCTCATGTGTCTTTACTTGGCACGGTCGATTTTGACCGGATCCCAGGTTGGGGTGTTTGGAAAGCCGCCGCGAACTTTTTCAGGAAGGCGGCCCGTTCCCGCTGAAACCGGGGATCGGAAACCGGTCGTCCCATGATGAGCTGGGTCAGTTGGGGAAATGCCGCGGGAAACATGGTCAGCGACCGCATGGTCAACATCACGTGGCGCGGGTCGAGTCCGGCGTAAATCTGGCCGCGCGCCTGCCGCTGCCGGATGCGTTCCAGGCCGCGCGCCGTCGCCGCGCGCCGGTTTTTTTCGTCAATCAACCGCCGGCCGGCGCTCTGCAACGCCTCCCATTCCAGCAAGCGCACCCAGTCGGTGTCCTTGCACGCCGCCTCGAACCAGAAGGACAGGCTTTCCGCCGGGTCGCCCGACAGGGTTTCCGCCCAAGCCTGCCGCTGGGCCATTTTCAGGCGCAAGACCTCGCGGAACAGGCGCTCCTTGTTGCCGAAATAATGGTAGAGCATCCGTTTGTTGATGGCCGCGCGTTGCGCGATGGCGTCCACCCGCGCGCCGGCAAAGCCGTTCAGGGCGAACTCTTCCAATGCGGCGGACAAAATCCGCTCGCGCGTGCGGCGGGGGTTGCGCGGCAAAAACCCCGAAGTCCGGACGGTTTTGGTCATAAACAATGATAAGTAACCACCAAGTTACTTGGAAGGCAAGTCCGAATCTTTGTTCAAAGAAAAACCGGCCCACCGGCGGGATCTAAAGCGGCGGTTTCTCCCGGTGCCAGGCGGTGCCCTGTTCGTAGGCATGGGCCAGCTTCAGGAGGGTTTCCTCACCGAACGGTTTGCCCAGCAATTGCAACCCGATCGGCAGCTTCGGGCTTTTCGTGAATCCGCAGGGCAGGCTGACGCCGCAGATGCCGGCAAGGTTGCAGGAGATGGTGAAAATGTCGCTCAAATACATCTGCAGCGGGTCGTCCGATTTCTCACCGATCTGGAACGCCGCCGTCGGCGACGTCGGGGTGACGATGGCGTCCACGGTTTCATACGCCTTCAGGAAATCGTTCCGGATGAGCGTGCGGACTTTTTGGGCGCGCAAGTAGTACGCGTCGTAGTAGCCGCTGCTCAGCACGTAGGTGCCGAGGATGATGCGGCGTTTCACCTCGTCGCCAAAACCCGCGCCCCGCGTCTTGCTGTAAAGTTCCAACGGGTCGGCGCCGTCCACGCGCCGGCCGTACCGGATGCCGTCAAACCGCGCGAGATTCGCCGAGGCCTCGGCGGTCGCGATGATGTAGTAGGTGGCCACCGCGTAATCCGTGTGCGGCAGTGAAATCTCCACGATCTCCGCGCCGAGTTCCTGAAACTTTTTTACCGCGGCGTCCACGGCGGATTTTACCTCCGCGTCCAGGCCGCCGATCAGGTACTCCCTTGGCAGACCGAGCTTGAGGCCTTTGATGTTGCCGGTCAAGGCGGCGGCATAGTCGGGCACCGGCTGCGGCACGCTGGTCGAATCCCGCGCGTCATGCCCGCCCATCACGCTCAGCATCGTCGCCGCGTCATGCACATCCTTGGTGAACGGCCCGATCTGGTCCAGCGAACTGGCAAACGCGACCAGACCATACCGCGAAACGCGCCCGTAGGTGGGTTTCAACCCGACACAGCCGCACAGCGCCGCCGGCTGGCGGATGGAACCGCCCGTGTCCGAGCCCAGCGCGGCAATGACCTCATCCGCGGCGACCGCCGCCGCCGAGCCGCCGGACGAGCCGCCCGGAATGCGCGTCGGGTCCCAGGGATTGCAGGTGACCCCGAACGCGGAATTTTCCGTCGAACTGCCCATGGCAAATTCATCCATGTTCAGCCGGCCAAAAACGATGGCGCCCGCCGCCTTTAATTTTTCCACGACTGTCGCGTTGTAGGGCGAAACAAACTGGCCGAGGATTTTGGACCCGCAATTGAGCGGCTGGTCTTTGACGGCCAGCACGTCCTTGACCGCCACCGGCACGCCGAGCAGCGGGCGCCCGGCACCGCCGCCCTGGGACAGCATTTTATCCGCCGCGTCCGCCTGCGCGAGCGCGTCGGTGTCGTTATGGCTGAGGAAGGCGTGGATTTTTCCGTCCACGCGGGCAATTTGGTCGAGGCACGACTGCATGGCCTCGCGCGCGGAGACCTCGCGCCGGGCGAGTTTGGCCGTCAGTTCCGAGATGGTGAGCTGGTTGAGCCGCATAAACATTCAACATTCAACATCCAACACCCAACATCCAATGGACGACCGCTGGAGCCATTATTCGGTATTCGATGTTGAATGTTGAATGTTGAATGTTTGTTTTCATTCCACGATTTTGGGCACCATGAACAGGCCGTTGGCCCGGGCGGGCGCATTGCGCAGGGCCTCGTCGTGCGGCAACGACGGTTGGATTTCATCGGGGCGCGTGACGTTGACCATCGGCACGGCATGGGCGGTCGGCTCCACGCCGGTAACATCAAGTTCATTCAGCTTTTCGATGTAGCCGAGGATGTGACCGAGCTGCGCGCTTAGTTTTTTTTCCTCATCGGAGCTGAGTTGCAGTCGCGCCAGGTGCGCAACGTATTTGACATCAAGTTGGGTCGCTGCCATGCCCCCATTGAAGACCGAAAATTGCCGGGCGGCAATTTTTATTCCTCATCAAACCTTCGTTCAACCAGGGCTTCGAGTTCCGTGATGGCCTGTTGGGCATCGTCGCCGCGGACGTGCAGGGTCAATTTGCTGCCGGGACCGGCGGCGAGCATCATCAAACCCATGATGCTCTTGCCATTGATTTTTTCGCCGTCCTTTTCGACCAGGATTTCCGAGACGAACCGGTTGGCCGTCTTCACAAAGACGGCGGCGGGCCGGGCATGAATACCCAGCTTGTTGACAATGGTGAGCTCCTTGGTGAGGAACGTCCCGTCCAGCGTTTTTTTGGCGCTCATCGGCTTGCTCATGTTAGCTTAGACAAAACGGAATTTCCAATTATTTCTGCGGCGCCGGACTGGCCGACGCCATGTGGGCAATCAGGCGCTGATTCAGGTCTTCCGCCGCGTTGTATCCGGACATCTTTAATTTGGTCTGGAAGGCGGCGACCTCAATGAGCCGGGCCAGATCCCGTCCCGGCCGCACCGGAATCACTATGTGCGGTACATCCACGCCCAGTACCTTGACAAATTCCTGTTCGATGCCGATCCGGTCCACCTCGCCGACCTCCTTCCACGCTTTGAGGGTTACGACCAGATCCAGGTTTTTCTCCTTGCGCACACTTTTGACGCCGAACATGGCGGCGACGTTGATGATGCCGATGCCGCGGATTTCCATATGGTCCCGCGTCAACTCGGCGCTGGTGCACATCACTTCGCGGCCGTCCAGCAGCGTCACCTTCGTCACGTCATCGGCCACCAGGCTGTAACCGCGCTCGATGAGCGCCAGGACGGCCTCGCTTTTGCCGATGCCGCTCTCGCCGCGAATGAGCACGCCTACGCCCAGGATGTCCACCGTGCTGCCCATTTCCGTGCCGCGCGGCGCGAACATCATTTCAAGCGCGAAGGTGGCAAAATTGATGAATCGCATGGTGACGAGCGCCGTATGAAAAATCGGCACGCCGGCCGTATCCGCCGCCGCCAGCAATTCGTCGTCCGGCCGGAGATTGCGGCTGAACACGATCCCCGGAATCCGGTAGGTAAACAACTCCTTGTAACGTTGCTCGCGTCCGGTGCGGGAGAGCGACCGCAGATAATATGTCTCAGCGTTGCCCAGGACCTGGATGCGTTTGTAGGCGAAATAACGCGTGAACCCGCTCAACGCGAGGCCGGGGCGGTTGACCGTCGGCTCGCGGATGATGCGTTTAAGCCCGTTCCTGCCGGACAGCAGACGCAATTGCAGCGAATCGGCGTGTTCCTTGTAGAACCGTTCGACGGTGACAGGTTGGTGTGCCATATGCTTTTAATCGAGCCAGAGTAAGATTAAAATTATGATTAAGAAAAAATAGCGGACCTTCCCTTCTGCCTCTTGCTCATAATCTTAATCATAATCCCGCTCATCATCTTAATCGTGATCCCACTTCAAATGTTAAACTCCGGTCCCAGATAAATCTCCCGCGCCTTCGGGTCGTTCGTCAAAAATTCCGAACTGCCCTCCACCAGCACCTGACCTTTGTGAATGATGTAACCGCGGTCAATCAATTTCAAGGTTTCACGCACGTTATGGTCGGTGATCAAAATGCCCAGTCCACGCTCCTTGAGGCGGCGCACGATTTTCTGGACTTCATAAACCGCAATCGGGTCGATGCCGCTGAACGGTTCATCCAGCAGCAGCAATTTGGGGCTGGTCACCAGCGCGCGGGTGATTTCCAGCCGCCGTTTCTCGCCGCCGCTGATCTGGTACGCCTGGCTCCGGGCCACCGGCGTCAAGTCCAGTTCCTCCAGCAGATACTTCAGCCGCACCGCGCGTTCGTCGCGCCCCAGCTGGCACGTTTCCAGGATCGCCAGGATGTTTTCCTCGACGGTCAATTTGCGGAACACCGACGGTTCCTGTGTCAAATAACCGATGCCCAGCCGCGCGCGCTTGTGCATGGGGAGCCGCGTGATGTCGTGCCCCTGAAATTTCACCGCGCCCTCGTCCGGTTTCACAACGCCCACCACCATGTTGAAGGTCGTCGTCTTGCCCGCGCCGTTCGGGCCGAGCAACCCGACGATTTCGCCCGCCTGGACGTTGACCGAGACCCCATTGACCACCCGGCGCCCGCGATACTCCTTGATCAGCTTTTCCGTGGCGAGCAGCAGGCCGTTGCTTTGTGCCGGGGTCGTTTCCATTCCAATCATTTTGACCCGGCCGGTTGATTGGTCATCGCCGGCAGTGAATTGGTGTCCGTTCCCGCGGAATTGGTTGTCACCGTTGGTGAATTGGTGCCGGCCAGTGCGCCGTTGAGATTTTGATACAAAACCATTTTGGGATTGGACGGCACATACAAACGATTGTTTGCGCGGTCCCAAATAATCACATCGCCGGTCAGAGTGATTTGTTTGTATTCGGCCTTGGCATCGCCTGTCAGGGTGATCGTTTCATTGGTCACACCGTTTTGCAGGGCAAAAACATAAACCGTCTTTTCGCCGGTCGCGTGCATCTTCTGGCCTTTGTCATCGGTCGCGTCAATCACCACATTGGTCTCGGCGACGATGTTGGTCACGCGCCCGCTGGCCTGCGACAGGTCGGCGACCAGCCATTCGCAACGCAATTTCAGGTCCGGGGAGTCCACGCGCACGTGGTCGCGATAAATCACCTTCCCACCGTGTTCCGTCTGCTCAAAATCAGCGGGGCCGTCGGATTCAATCACTGTCTCCGAGGGCGTCGGCGGTTTGACGGCGGGCGCGTTCGTCGTCACCAACGCCAGGATTTCGTCCACGGCGTTCGTGTTCGCATTGGTGCCGGCGGTGGTATTCATCTGCGCGCGCAACGTTCCCGCGCCGGCGACGGCAATCAATGCAAGGTAATAGAGATGTTTCACGGTTTAATTCATCTTTTCCGGCCCGAATTCAAGCACGGTACGCTGACGATTCGAAATGGTGAGGAAGGAATCGGTTTGCCGCCACAAAAAACCTTCGCCTTCAACGCGGATTTTTCCTTCCTGATATTGCACCTGCAACCGGCCCGGGGAACTCGCGGTGCCGTTCAACTGGTCATAAGTACACTCCGGCGCGTTGACGACGATTTCCGGCCGGCCGTTCAACCCGAACGTTTCAAGCTTGAGCTCCTTGATGGCGAGCAAGCCCCCCGGCAACGGCTGCGCTTCCGCGCCGGACAACCGCGACCGCATTTGCTGCTGGTTCGGCGCCGGGTAATATTCCACCGACGAAAAATCGCTGGCGTGGCTCATGGTATTCGATTGCGCGGGGTCGTCGACTGCGGCCAGAAGCAAAATCATGCCGGCCAGTAATAGCCTTGTGACAGGTGGCAGGTGGCAAGTGACAGGAATTGTCACACGCCGCGTGTTGGTTGTTTTCTTGTCACGTGTCACACGTCACCTGTCACTTTTTATAAACCGCGATGACCGGTTCCCATTTTCCCTGCGCCTGCAAAATCAGTTCAATCGTTTCCCGCACGGCGCCCCGGCCGCCGTCGGCGCGCGTCACGAAATCCGCGGTCGCCTTGACCTGGGGCCGCGCGTCGCCCACGGCCACGGCGAATCCCGCGCGCGCCAAAGGTCCCAGATCCACCACGTCGTCGCCCACGAAACAAACTTCCTTCCAGTCCACCTTTTCCCGCGCCAGCAATTTCGCAATCGCGCCGGTCTTGCTGACGTGGTCGCCTTGCTGGATCAAAAAATCAATTTTCAATTCCTGCGCGCGCATCCGGGTTGCCGCCGATGGCCGGGCCGAGACCCAGCCGACCTTCAGGCCTGCGCGCCGGGCCAGCACCAGGCCGAGGCCATCCCGGATGTTAAACCGTTTGAACTCGTGCTCACCGCCGATGAAAATCGAGCCATCGGTCAGCACCCCGTCCACGTCGCACAGGAAAAGCCGGATGGCTTTTAGTCGAGCGTCGAGGGACGAAGGTCGGGGGCTTTTCCGGCGCTCGACCCTCGACCCTCGACCCTCGACTTTCTTGTCACGCGTCACACGTCACCAGTCACTTTGAGACCGCATTGAAAACCTTGAGCAGGCTGCGGAGCAGCGCGGGCATTTCCGCCAGCGGAATCATGTTCGGCCCGTCGCTCAAGGCGCGGTTTGGGTTCGGATGGGTTTCGAAAAACAGGCCGTTGGCGCCGGCAGCCAGCGCGGCACGGGCCAGGACCGGCGCAAATTCGCGTTGACCCGACGATTTATCGCCGCCGCCGCCTGGCAATTGCACCGAATGCGTCGCGTCAAAAATCACCGGGCAGCCCAAGCGTTTCAGGATCGGAATCGAGCGCATATCGGCCACCAGATTATTGTAGCCGAAGGTGGTGCCGCGCTCGGTGAGCAGGATTTTTTCCGCCCCGGCGAGTCTGGCCTTCTCCACAACCTGGCCCATTTCCGCCGGTGACAGGAACTGGCCCTTTTTCAGGTTCACGATCTGGCCGGTCAGGGCGGCGGCTTCGATCAAATCCGTCTGGCGGCAGAGAAACGCGGGAATCTGCAAAATATCCACGACTTCACCGACGATGGCGGCCTGGGTTTCGGTGTGAATGTCGGTCAGGACCGGCACGCCGACCTTGGCGCGGACCTTCCCCAGGATTTTCAGGCCGGCTTCCATGCCCATCCCGCGAAAGGACCGGCCGGAGGTGCGGTTGGCCTTGTCGAAGCTGGCCTTGAAGACGTAAAAAATTCCCAGGGCGGCGCAGGTTTTCTTGAGTGCGGCGGCGACCTGCAGGCACAGCTTCTCGTTTTCAATCACGCACGGCCCGGCGATCAGGAACAGCCGGCGCGGCGAATTGAGATTCTTCCAGATGGCAGCATCATTGAGCACGTGAAAGTTTTAGCAGCGAAACGAAGGAAAGTAAATGGCCCATGGCAGCCGGATACCAACCGGGGAATCATCCCTTGCAGCCTATAAGAGCATTGGCGGCTCAGTGCTTCTCAATGTTATTTGTGGCAGGCTCAAGCTCGTATGTGTGCTCGGGCAGATACTCCATTGTCCAGAGGAACGGGAACGTGAAGAAAATGCCTCCGACGATGGCTCCAATATCCAGCTTCTCAGATTTGGAAAGATGGGTGTCGAGAGTCTCGTAACCATCCAGTTTTAGCTCCAGCGGCGTTTTTGAGCCAACAATCTTCATATCCTTGTAGGTATAAGGTGTTTTGCCAACATATACATTATCCATATAAACCTTGGCACCCTCCGGCTTGGAATGAATCACCGTGGTGCTGGTGCATCCGGCGATGAATGAAGTCATGGTGAGGAGAGTGATGGCTTTCTTTATTGAGTTTTTCATGTTGTGCTTTTGTTGTTGACCACAAAATGCCCGCTGCCGACTAACGACAAAAGCTCAGGCACGCGGGAGCAACCAGCGTGAACCGCGAAGCAGAACTGAGAGCGCCATCCCGCGTTGCCTGGCGATTTGTTAGACCTTTGGCTTGTCTGCGGATACATATGCAATAGTGAACGGCTTAAATGACCCACAAATACGGATGCCAACATACAAAGTCAGTCAGACGATGACTGTAAAAATAAATGAAAAAATGGGTGCCATGATTAAGGCGGCAATCAATCCAGCGACGCCACATACCGGATGCCCGTTGACGTGGACCGTCTGGCAGCCAAATAACGCTAGGATACCAAAGAAAATAAACAGAGGAATGAAAACGGAACAAATGCCACCGGCCACCAAAACAAAAAGTGAACCAGCCTTGATTCGTCTGACACAAATCTTCGGAACATCATCAACTGTGCGTTCGAGTGGATAGTCCATAAAGTGTCAAAAGGTCTAACAGTGAGCAGGCGGCCTCTTTTGCAGGCTATCCTTTTTCATGAAAACGACCTTATTCCCACCTTGGCTGTTTGTCCACAGAGATTTGGGCCGGAGGTTGGCGGTGAACAAATGATTGATCTTCAAGAAATCCCTGCAAAGCGGGCGTAGCGGCTTTCGGCAGAAAGCCGCACTCATCAATTTCTGGAGTTTGTGGCGTGCTCCCGAGACGCCGCTACGATTAATTGGGGCGTTTGCAGATATCTCTGAAAGAGTTGAATCCCCGTCGCCTTCCGTTTGATAAAACCCCGTTGGGGTTTTGATTTTGTTTTCAAACCTCACCCGGCGCAGCCCGGTCCGAGCCGGACGGGCCGCCTCGCAATGCCGGGCTGATGGATAACCATCCCGGTGGAATTCCTAACCAGATTCAAATCAGTGTCCGACGGGGGATGACAGCGTTTTTGGGGATGATGAGCCGTCCCGGGTTGAATCGTTCACAGTTTTTACATTGAGTTGCCGGCCAGCATTTGTTCCGCTGTCGTGCCAGGCAGCCGAATGAAATTTGAACTGACCAAGCATGCCCGGAAGGCGTTGGCCGAGCGGGAAATCCCAATTGAATGGGTGGAGCGCGCATTGAGCCAGCCGGAATTGCGCCTGCCTGATCCGGATGATACGGCCGTGGAGCGTCGTTATCGGAAAATCCCTGAATTTGGCGGGCGCGTGTTGCGCGTGGCTGTCAATATCACGGTTGAACCGAACCGGGTGGTGAGTGTATTCTTTGATCGTAAGATGAAAGGCAGATTGTGAGAATGCACGTGGACAAAGCAGCGGACGCGCTTTACCTGCGGCTCGACGATTCCAAAATCATCGAGTCAGAGGAAATTGCGCCGGGTGTGATTGTGGATTATGACCGCAAGAACGCTGTCGTGGGCGTGGAAGTGCTTTATCTTTCGAAGCGCCTGCCAAAGTCCAAAGCGCGAAAATATCCTTCTTCCCGTACCAGCGCCGCGTTGGCTTTGCGCGACAAGCCCGCAAAAAAATTAGGATCCTAACCAGATTCAAATCACCGTTCCGTGGGGGATGACGGCGTTTTTGGGAATGATGACGATGCCGTCGCGGATGTAATATAGTTCGTGATCCGCCTTGTCCGGCTTGCCGGCCGGCGAAATGGTCACGTTGTTGCCGATGCGCGCGTTCTTATCAATGATGGCGTTTTCAATCTTGCAGTTGGCGCCGATGCCGATCCGCGGTTTGCCTTCGCACTCATGCAGCAGCACGGATTCCTGGGATTCGTAATCGTCGCTGCCGAGAATGATGACGCGGTTCAATTCCGTTCCGCTGCCGACGACGGTCCGCAGGCCGACAATGGTGCTGTTGATGCGCGCCTGGTTGATGATGCAGCCGTCGGAAATCACCGCGTGGTCAATCTGCGCCCCGTTGATCTTGGAACCGGGCAGATAACGCGGGCGGCTGTAAATGGGCGAGCCCATGTCGAAGAAGTTGAAGCGCGGCAATTCGGAGACAAGATCGAGGTTGGCCTCAAAAAAAGAACGGATGGTGCCGATGTCCTCCCAGTAACCCTGAAAAATATAGGAGAAGACGCGGTGGGTGTTGATGGCGTGCGGAATGATGTGCTTGCCGAAGTCGGGCAGGGGATTGTCCAGCAGCTCGCGGACCAGCTGGCGGTTGAAAACATAGATGCCCATGGAGGCCAGAAACAATTCGCGTTCCCCTTCGATGCCGAGTTTGGGATACCATTCGGGCTGCAGCCGCAGGGAGTCCAGCACGGCGGGGTCGTTCGGCTTTTCCACGAACCGCGTGATGCGGCGGTCCTCGCCGATTTGCATGATGCCGAGGGCGCGCGCGTCGCTGCGGGCCACCGGAATCGTGGCCACGGTGATGTCCGCGCCGGTTTCAATGTGCTGGTCCACGACCAGGCGAAAATCCATCCGATACAGCTGGTCGCCGCTCAGAATCAGGAGGTAATCGAAATCATGGTTGAGAAAGTGAATCAAATTTTTGCGAACGGCATCGGCGGTGCCCTGATACCACGAGGTGTTGGTGGACGTCTGTTGCGCGGCCAGAATTTCCACAAAACCGCTAGTGAAATGGTCGAATTTATATGTCCGCGAAATGTGACCGTGCAACGAGGTGGAATTAAACTGCGTCAGGATGTAGATGCGCCGGAACCCGGAATTGATGCAATTGGAGATGGGGATGTCCACCAGCCGGTATTTGCCGGCCAGCGGCACGGCCGGCTTGGCGCGGTCCTTGGTGAGCGGGAACAACCGCGAACCCTGGCCGCCGCCGAGGATGACGGAAAGCACGTTGCTGGCTTTGAAAGTGCGGGGGCCGGTTGGTGGCATAATTTTTTTCGACCCGCAGAATATAACGGGAATGCCGGCGAGGAGGCAAGCGGCGGATGGCGCGCGCAATGTCATGGTTCGAGTTGTGGCGTCGGCGCTGTGCGCCGATTCGTTCGAGCCACCGGCTTGACACTGCAGTAAATCGGGACGCTGCCTGTCGCGCGCGACGATCAGGAAGCGGCCTGGGCTTCGCGCACGATGTAAGGCGCAAACTCGTCATGATGACGCGGCGGGATGCGCGCCTTGAACCGCGCCGCCGGACCGCGATAATTGCGGGAAATGATCTGGCCGACGGCGTGCAAGCGCGCAATCACCGCCGCCTGTTCGTGGGGCACGCGCAGTTCCAGAAATTCCCGTTTGGGCCGTAATTGCGTCCCGAGTTCCGCCAGCAGGGTTGACAGGCCATCGCCCGTGGTTGCCGAAATGGACACGGCATGCGGATGCTGTTCCAGCAACCGGTTTAACACGCCGTTGGACCCGGTGCCGGCGGTATTGCCATTGAGCCGGTCCAGTTTGTTGAAAACCATGATGGTCGGTTTTTCGCCCGCGCCAATTTCGGCGAGGACGGCGTTAACGGCTTGAATTTGTTCCTCGGCCTTCGGGTGGCTGAGGTCCACGACATGGAGCAGCAAATCGGCCTGCACCACCTCCTCCAGCGTCGCCTTGAACGCCTCGACCAGCCCGTGCGGCAGCTTGCGGATGAAACCGACCGTGTCCGTCAGCAAAACATTCTGGTTCGTCGGCAGCCGCAACCGCCGCGTGGTGGGGTCGAGCGTCGCAAACAAGATGTCCTTTACCAAAACGTCCGCGCCGGTGAGCGCGTTGAGCAGGGTGGATTTGCCGGCGTTGGTGTAGCCGACGATGGATGCCAGCGGCCAGTGGCCGCGCTGGCGCGCGCTGCGCTGCAGGCCGCGTTGCCGGCGCACCAGTTCCAGTTCGCGCGCGATCCGGGCGATGCGGTCCTGCACGCGGCGGCGGTCGGTTTCCAGCTGGGTCTCGCCTTCGCCGCCACGCATGCCGATGCCGCCGGACTGTCGCGACAAATGGCCCCAGAACCGCGTCAGTCGCGGCAGCAAATGTTGCAGCTGCGCGAGCTCGATTTGCAATTTGCCTTCGCGCGTCCGGGCGCGCTGCGCGAAAATGTCGAGGATCAGCGCCGTGCGATCGAGGATCTTGCAGTTGAAAATCTTTTCCAGGTTGCGGCTTTGGGCGGGCGACAATTCATCGTCAAAAATGACCGTGTCCACCTTGTTCCGCCGGCTGAACGCGGCGAATTCCTCCGCCTTGCCCTTGCCGATGAACGTGGCCGGCGACGGGGCCTCCAGTTTTTGCAGCCCGTCACCGATGACTTCACCGCCGGCGGAGGCGGCCAGTTCGCCGAGTTCGGAAAGCGAGTCACGGGGGTCCACGCTGTTGCGCGACTTGAATTCGGCGCCGACGAGGAAGACCCGTTCGGACCGCTTGCGGGTGGTTTTAATGAGTGCTTTCAACGGTGGCGAAAATCAGTCTAGCACAACGGTGGCGCGGCGCATGGGAAAATTTTGATGAACGCGGGGCTTTACATTTTGTCTCAGTTCCGTTCTGTTTTGGCTCCTAAAAATATGAACCGGATTGCACTGCTTTTTCTGAACCTGTTGTGGGTAACGGTGGTTGTGGCACAGCCACTTCCGAAGATTCAACTCAAACCCGTCTTTACCGGATTGCAAGCCGAGCGCCCGCTCTGGCTGACGGAAGCGCCGGATGGGTCGGGCCGTTTTTTTGTCGTTTACCAGGCTGGCAAAATTGTCATAGTGCAAAAAGGCTCGGACGGCAGTGACGCGAAGGAGTTCCTGAACATCGAAGACCGCCATCCGTATTTTGACAACGAAGACGGCCTGTTGAGCATGGCGTTTCATCCCGGTTTCAAAACCAACGGGCTGTTTTACATTTACTACACGCAAAAGAACACGCCGGAGAATATGAAACAGTTTCAAGACGGCCGGCCGACGGATTTTCCCTATCACAGCCTGGTCAGCGAATTCAAGGTTTCCGCCACCGACCCGGACAAGGCCGGGATGTCCTCGGAACGTATTCTTTTGACGGTCCCGGAGCCGTTCTCCAACCACAAGGGCGGCGAACTGGCGTTCGGGCCGGACGGTTATCTTTATCTTGGCCTCGGTGATGGCGGTGCCGGGAATGATCCCTTTGGCAATGGCCAGAACACCGCCACGCTGCTGGCCAAGATGTTGCGCATTGACGTGAACACGCGCAGCACGGTCGGCTGGGGCCGGAACAAACACGAGTTGCCGTACGGCATTCCGTCCGACAATCCGTTTGTCGGCGAACCGGACATGGGTTACGGCGGCGTGCGCAAGGAGATTTACGCCTATGGCCTGCGCAATCCGTGGCGCTACAGTTGGGATTCCAAAAACGGCGCGTTGTGGGTGGGCGACGTCGGCCAGGATTTGTGGGAGGAGGTTGACCTCGTCACTAATGGCGGCGATTACGGCTGGAGCATCCGCGAAGGCGCGCACCACTTCAAACCCGGCCCGGCCGGGGCGCAACTCATTGACCCGGTCATGGAATACACCCACCGGACGAATCTTCAGCCGGAAGGAATGTTTCCCGACCACAGCATCGGGTTGTGCGTGATCGGCGGCTACGTTTATCACGGGAAGGAATATCCGGCGCTCGATGGCGTTTACGTCTATGCCGATTACAACCTCGGCACGATTTGGGGTTTCCGCTACGACTACGACACGCACAAGGTGACGGCCGAAGGCACGCTGCTCCAGCAACCGAGAAACATCGTCAGCTTTTCCGAGGATTTGGAGGGTGAAATTTACGTGCTCACCCAGGACGGACAGATTTATCAAGTCACCGTTCCGT
>JBEKKN010000050.1:0-22981 GCA_050010675.1 Verrucomicrobiota bacterium
CGGGCCTCGGGCTCGGCAGTGGTTTTGCCGATGCCGACTACACCGCCGTCGGCGCCACGCTCGCCACCGACCGCAAAACGTTGCTCGGCTCCGCCGACCTGGTGTTGCGCCTGCGCAAGCCGCCCATTGAGGAAATCGGGCTGCTCAAGTCCGGCGCCATCCATGCCAGCCTGCTGGATCCGTTTAACGAAAAGGAGCTCGTCCAAAAACTGGCCGAACGCGGCGTCAGCGCCATCAGCATGGAATTCATCCCGCGCACGACTCGCGCGCAGAAAATGGACGTGCTGTCGTCACAGGCCAACCTCGGCGGCTACGAGGCAGTCATCCTGACCGCGCGCTATTCCAACAAAATATTTCCGATGATGACCACGGCGGCGGGCACGATCCTGCCGGCGAAGGTTTTCATCATTGGCGTTGGCGTCGCCGGTTTGCAGGCCATCGCCACCGCCAAACGGCTGGGCGCCAAGGTCACCGCCTACGACACCCGGCCGGTGGTGGAGGAACAGGTCAAGTCGCTCGGCGCGCAATTTTTGAAAATTGACGTTGGGGAAACCGGTCAGACCAAGGATGGCTATGCCAAGGCGCTGACCGAGGAACAAATCCAGAAGCAACGTGACGCCATGAGAAAAATCTGCGGCGATTCCGATGTCGTCATCACCACGGCGCAGGTGTTTGGCCGGCGCGCGCCGATTCTGGTCACGGCCGACATGCTCAACGCGATGAAGCCCGGCAGTGTGGTGGTGGATCTCGCGGTGGAAACCGGCGGCAACGTCGAGGGCGTCGTGTACGACCAGGTGACCGATCGTAACGGGGTGAAGATTGTCGGCATTGCCAATTTGCCGGGCCGCGTGCCGCTCCACGCCAGCCAGGTCTATTCGGCGAACCTGACGAATTTGATCGAGGAATTTTGGGACAAGCAGAATAAAACGTTCGTCCTCAATCTCGAGGACGAAATCATCAAGGGCTGCCTCATCACCCACGGCGGCAGGATCGTCAACGAAAAGCTCGTGGCCAAACCCGGTTGATATTTTATGGATACGAACATCCTGTTTATCTTCATCCTCGCCGTTTTCGTCGGCTTTGAGGTCATCTCCAAGGTGCCGTCCATGTTGCACACGCCGCTGATGTCCGGCACCAACGCCATTCACGGCATCATTTTGTTTGGCGGCATCCTGGTGCTGGCGGACGCGGCCACGCCGCTGGCGCGGATCCTGGGCTTTGTCGCGGTGGTCTTCGGTTCGGCCAATGTCTTCGGCGGTTTCATGGTCACCGACCGCATGCTGCAAATGTTCAAGAAAAAGAAAAAATGAGCTCGACCATCGCCCTTATTTTCATTGGTGTCTCGGTTTTATTCATCATCGGCATCAAGTTCTTGAGTTCGCCGAAAACGGCGCGGTACGGCAATCTGGTGGCCGCTTTTGGCATGCTGGTGGCCCTGATCGCCTTGCACAAAACCACCGGTGATTATGTCTGGTCCCAGGGCTGGAACCTGAATTACACGCTCATTGCCCTCGGCACGGTCATCGGCCTGATCATCGGGGCCATTGGCGCGTATTCGGTGAAAATGACGGCCATGCCGCAGATGGTGGCGATGTTCAACGGCCTGGGCGGCGGGGCAGCGGCGCTGGTGGCGAGCCTGGAATTTCTGCGGCGTGCGCAGGGCGTGGAAGACGTCGCGGCGGCCATAACGATTCCCATGTTGTTCGCCACGCTCATCGGTTCGCTCTCGTTTTCCGGCAGCATCATTGCGTACCTGAAGCTGGAGGGAAAATTTGAAAAGCCCCACACGTTTCCCGGCCAGAACTTCCTGAACGGCCTGATCTTGCTCGTGATTCTCGGCCTGGGCGGCTGGCTGACGTTCAATGCCACCGGCGGCAACGCCGTCACGGCCTTCATCGTCATGTTCTCGCTCGCGTTGTTCTTCGGCATCGCGATGGTCATGCCCATCGGCGGCGCGGACATGCCGGTCGTCATTTCCCTGCTCAACTCGTTCACCGGCCTGGCTGTCGCGGCGGACGGTTTTGCCATCAACAACCTTGCGATGGTCGTCGCCGGCACGCTCGTCGGCTCCTCCGGCACGCTGCTGACGCTGCTGATGTGCAAGGCGATGAACCGGCCGGTCACGAACGTTTTGTTTGGCGCATTCGGCTCGGGTGGCGGCGGCGGCAAGGCCGGCGCGGAGGATCTGGCCGGAAAATCCGTCAAACCGATTCAGGTCGACGAAGCGGCCTTGCTGCTCGCCTACGCGCAGCGGGTGGTGGTGGTGCCCGGCTACGGCATGGCCGTGGCCCAGGCGCAACATCAGGTCCGCGAGCTGTCGGATGAACTGGGCAAACGCGGCGTCGAAGTGCAGTTTGCGATTCATCCGGTCGCCGGCCGGATGCCCGGCCACATGAATGTGCTCCTGGCCGAGGCCAATGTGCCTTACGACCAGCTCCAGGAAATGGAAGCCATCAATCCCTCGATGGACCGCGTGGACGTCTGCCTCGTCATCGGCGCCAACGACGTCGTCAATCCCGCCGCGCGCGAGGAAAAGAGCAGCCCGATTTACGGCATGCCCATCATCGAAGCCGACCACGCCAAGACCGTCATTGTGATGAAACGTTCGATGGCCAAGGGCTTCGCCGGCATCGAAAACCACCTGTTCTACAAGGACAACACCCGGATGCTGTTCGGCGACGCCAAGGCTTCGCTGAACGCGCTCATCGCGGCAGTCAAGGCAGGTTGATGTAGGACAGGCGGCGCGCCTGTTTCCGTATACAAAACGCGAAAGTCAGAGACAGGCGCGACGCCTGTCCTACGCGAACAAATTCTCTTTGCGCCCTTTGCGCCTTTGCGTGAGAATTGCGGTATGAGTTCAGTTACCGCAAAAAATCTACCCGATGCCCGGGGCCATTTCGGGCCTTACGGAGGCCGTTTCGTGCCCGAAACGCTGATTCACCCGTTGCAGGAGCTGGAAAATGAATATCGCCGCACGCAAAAGGACCCGGCGTTCAAGCGCGAATTCGAATCTGCTCCACACCGGCGCGCACAAAATCAACAACTGCATCGGCCAGGTTCTGCTCGCCAAACGCATGGGCAAAACCCGCATCATTGCCGAGACCGGCGCAGGCCAGCACGGCGTCGCCACCGCCACCGTCGCCGCCATGTTCGGATTCAAATGCGTCGTTTACATGGGCGCGGTGGATTGCGAGCGGCAGGCGTTGAATGTGTATCGCATGAAAATGCTCGGGGCCGAGGTAGTGTCCGTGAAGGCCGGGCAGCAGACGCTCAAGGAAGCCATCAACGAGGCCATGCGCGACTGGGTCACCAACGTGCGCACCACGCATTACATCCTCGGCACGGTTTACGGCGCGCATCCGTATCCGGTGATGGTGCGAAATTTCCAGCGGGTCATCGGCGACGAAGCGCGCCGGCAAATCCTCGAACAGGAGGAACGCCTGCCCGACCTGCTCATCGCCTGTGTCGGCGGCGGTTCGAATTCAATGGGACTGTTCTATCCGTTCCTGAAGGACAAGTCCGTGAAAATGGTGGGTGTGGAGGCGGGCGGCGAAGGGATTGAGACCGGCAAGCACGCCGCCCGGTTTCAGGGCGGTTCCCTGGGTGTGTTGCAGGGAACGCGTTCGTATTTGTTGCAGGATGAATTCGGCCAGGTCCAGCTCACCCACAGCGTCAGCGCCGGTCTGGATTACGCGGCCGTCGGCCCGGAACACGCGTGGCTCCGCGATCAGAAGCGCGTGGAATACACCTACGCGACCGACGACGAGGCACTCAAAGCGTTCATGAAACTGGCGCGGCTGGAAGGCATCATCCCCGCGCTGGAAAGCGCCCACGCCATTGCCGAAGTCATGAAACGCGCGCCCAAGTTGGGCAGGAACAAGCTTATCATTGTTAATCTGTCCGGTCGCGGCGACAAGGACGTGGCGCAGGTGGCGGACAAGGTGAAGTTGCAAATGCCGAAATAGGAAACGCCAGAACCAAGAAGAAAAATCCATGGATTGGACAAAGGCACAAGCAAAAGAAGCCCAAGAAGGATGGATAATTCCTGGTACATGGTTGCATCTCCACTGCTGCGAGGTGCTAAATATATTATTTCAAATTGAAAATGGGCTTCGTGTTTTTGTTTATCTGGTCCTCAAAGACGAGCAAAAAGAAAAATGGGCTTTTGTAACATTTGTCTTCCCGCATTCGTATTAATTGCATTGAACTTTTTTCAGGTCCGCATGGTCGAATAAACGGACGGGAACGAAAGGCGAGTTATGAAATACCGAAATGCAACGGGTGTCGCTGTGTTGTCACTCTGCCTCGGCGCCGCCGTGGCACAGGGGCAAGGCTTTTATTATTTGCCACCGGACGCCAGCCCGGAGTTTCGTTTCGGCATCGGCCCGTCGTTTTTCGAAGACGGCCGGCTCACCCAATTCGGCGGGCCGGTCTCCAGCAAGGTGGATTACGATACCGGATTGGCCTTCGACGCGGCTTTGGGCTGGAACTTCAACAAATATGTGGCTGCGGATTTTGAAACCGGCTTCATTGGCGCTAAAATCAACAATGTGCCGGGATTTACTTCGGACAACTCGCGCCTCTACAATGTGCCGTTTCTCTTCAATGTCACGCTGTCCTGTCCCATTCCCCGCACCAACCTGACTCCCTATGTGGGTGCCGGCGTCGGCGTCGCCGATGTGGTTTTTGATACCGACAATATCAACGACGGGGTAACGACCGTTACCGGCAGTGAAAATAACGTGGTGTTTGCGGGGCAGGTTTTTGCGGGATTGCGTTTCCAATTGACCGGCCATTTGTCAGTGGACCTCGGTTACAAATACTTTGCCACCGGCGATCCGACCTTCAGTTATCCGCCGTCTCCCAATTTTGACGTTGGCTTTCGCGGCGCCCGGACCCATTCGGTGCTGGCGGCGCTCAGGTTTGACTTCTAACCGGCGGAAACCGGGAAGAGGCCTTGAACACTGTGGGCAGGCATCTGCCAAGGGCGGGTGCTGCCTCCTCTTCCACGTCCGCGCGGTTAGTTTTCCCCCGATTCCGGCGGCAGGCAGGTGATGAGGCGGGCGCTGCGGCGGAAGTAAAAATACCACCACGTGTTTTTTGCCTCCGGCCACATGCCCAATTTGAGTGCACGGCCGGGAAATAACAATCCGGCAGATCCCGCCGGTTGGAAGGATTATCGGCCGCCGCATTTTTGTCGTCGGACGGGCATTTCCGGGTTAACGTCCGGCGATTCCAACATGGCATCGAATAGCGTAGACCAGGCCAGAGTCGTTGCCGGTATGTGCGAGAAGGGGATGTGGCGGGACGTGCTGGCTTTTGCCCGGCAATGGCGCGAGGCCAACCCGACCGACCCCCGCGCATATTATTACCTTGGTGCGGGACTGAGCGGGCTGCGCCGGTTTTCGCAGGCCGAGGCGGCGTATCGACAGGCCTTGCGGCTGGACCCGACCGATTTCGAGGCCTGGAGCAGTCTTGCGGAACTGCTGTTCAAGAAAATGCGGCTGCCGGAGGAGGGACTCCAATGTCTGGAACAGGCCGTGCAAGCGAATCCCCGCCACACGCTCGGCTGGTTAAGCCTTGCCCGGCTGGCGGGGAGAATGGGTTGCCACGAGAAGGCGTTGCAATGCGCCGACCAAGCCATCGCGCTGGACCGGAAACTGGTGGAAGCCCATCTGTCCAAGGCCGCCGCCGCCCGGGCGCTCGGGAAAATGGACCTTATCCAGGAGGTCTGCCGCGAGCTGGCCACGCTCGAACCGGAAAATTTCCGCCGGGTCTGCTGAAATCGATGGGTAACAGGTCAATTGCGATTGACGGAGCGCGGAGCATCGCTCCGCGTGTTTCAAAACCCGCGTTCTTGCGGAGCAATGCTCCGCGCTCCAATAAAGCGGACATTGCCACCCGATGGCTTGTTTCGCCGGCGCCCATTCGTTAAACTTAAACCGTGATTTACGACGCGTCATTGGACGAGTTGCTCCAGAAAGTCTGGGACGGTAAGCGCATCCATGCCGCCGAGGCCCTGAGGCTGTATCATCTGCCGCTGGAGGAACTCGGCGCGCTCGCCGACCGCCGCCGGCAACTGGCCAAGGCGAAGGACTTCAACGGCCGCGGCAACGACCTCGTCACCTACATCGTCGACCGCAACGTCAATTACACGAACGTCTGCAACGTCTATTGCAAGTTCTGCGCCTTTTACCGAGTGGAAAAGGACGACGACGCCTACGTCATCTCGTTGGACGAGATGGACAAAAAAATCGAGGAAACCATTGCGCTCGGCGGCACGCAGATTTTGATGCAGGGCGGGCATCATCCCAAACTCACGAAACAGTGGTATCTCGATTTGCTGTCGCACATCAAAGGCAAGTTTCCCGGCTTCAACATCCACGGATTCAGCCCGAGCGAATTCATCCACTTCCGCGAAGTGTTCAACGAACCGCTGGACAAAATCATCGGTGACTTCGTGAAGGCCGGGCTGGGTTCGATTCCCGGAGGTGGCGGGGAAATTCTGGTGGACCGTGTGCGCGAGCGCATTTCGCCGTTGAAGGCGATGAGCAGCGACTGGCTTGAGGTCATGGATGTGGCGCATGGCCTGGGCCTTTATTCCTCGGCGACCATGATGTTCGGGCACGTGGAGACGATTGAAGATCGCATCGAACATCTGGAACGGCTGCGTGCTCAACAGGACAAGTCTTTAAAGCGGAAAGCGGAAAGCCGGAGCGCCGGCATCTTGCCGGCGAGTTCCCATTTCGCTGCAACTGAAACACGCCGCCAAGATGGCGGCGCTCCCGGTAAAGCGGAAGCGGGCCATTTCACCGCGTTCATCTGCTGGACGTTCCAGGCCGAGCACACGAAGTTGAAGGCGCCAACGGTGGGCGCACACGACTATTTGCGGACGCAGGCACTGGGCCGGATTTACCTCGATAATTTTACCAACGTGCAAAGCTCGTGGGTGACGCAGGGCCAGGAAATCGGCCAGGTCGCGCTGAAATACGGCGCGAACGACCTCGGGAGCATCATGATTGAGGAAAACGTCGTCTCGCAGGCGGGCACGACCTTCCGCATGGGTGTGGCCGACATGAAACGGTTGATCCGCGACCTCGGCTACGAACCGCACCAGCGCGACAACTGGTATCGGTTGGTAAATTGAGTTGGAGTTCGTGCCTGGCGCTACCCCTTCAGACACACCCTGAAATTCAATGTTCTTCGTTGATTCCGCTGCTGTCGCAACCAAAGAATTATTTATGGATTTACGGCGGATTTTTGCGAAACTGATGCTGCGATGAATCCGTTAATCAAACTTTTGCTCGAAGGCGGCGGCTTGAGCACGGCCCAGATGGCCCAGGTGCTCAATCTGACCGAGGCCGAGGTCAACCGCCAGTTGGATCAATTTAAAAAGGACCGCCTCCTGCTGGGTTGGCGGCCGGTGTTGAACCTGGCCGACGAGGACGCCGGCGTCGTGCGGGCCGTCATCGAAGTGCGTATCACGCCCGAACGCGGCGGCGGCTTCAACCGTTTTGCCGAGCGCATCAGCCGGTTCGACGAGGTCGAGTCGTGCTATCTCATGTCCGGCGGCTACGACCTGCTGGTGTTCGTCAACGGGACCAGCCTGCAAAAGGTGGCGGCGTTTGTTTCGGAGAAGCTTTCGACCATCGAAGGCGTGCTGTCCACGGCCACTCATTTCCTGCTGCGTTCCTACAAGGAACAGGGTTTTCTTCTGGACGTGAAGACCGAGGAAAACAGCCGCCTGAAGGTCACGCCGTGAACCAGCCTTGGACTTCGGACTTTGGACTTTAGACCAAGCTCATGGACACCACCCGCTTCATCGCCCGTCACGTTGTGAACCTGCCCCGGTCAGGCATCCGCGACTTTTTCGAAGTGGTTTCGAAGATGAAGGACGTGATTTCGCTGGGCATCGGCGAACCGGATTTCGACACGCCGTGGCACATCCGCGAGGCAGCCATTTACGCGCTCGAAAAGGGCAGGACCCATTACACCTCGAACCTCGGCCTCATCGAACTGCGCCGGGCCATCAACCGGTACGTTGAGAAAAACTTCGGCATCAGTTACCGGCCCGAGGACGAAATCCTGGTCACCGTCGGCGTTTCCGAGGCGCTCGACATCGCGTTCCGCGCGCTTGTGAATCCGGGCGACAAGGTGATGTTTCACCAGCCGTGTTACGTGAGCTATCATCCGAGCATCACCTTGACGCACGGCGTGGCCGTGCCGGTGCCGACCTATGCCAAGGACAATTTTGCGCTGACGGCCGAGGCGCTGGCCGCCGCCTGGCAACCGGGTTGCAAGCTGCTCATGTTGAACCTGCCGTGCAATCCCACCGGCGGCACCTGCGACCGCGCGCAGATCGAGGCGATCGCCAAATTCTGCATTGAAAAGGACCTGCTCGTCCTTAGCGACGAGATTTATTCCGAACTGACGTTTGAAGGCGGCCACGTCAGCATCGCCAGCCTGCCGGGCATGCAGGAGCGGACGATTTTCCTGCACGGTTTTTCGAAGGCGTTTGCGATGACGGGCTGGCGCATCGGGTATGCGTGCGGGCCGGCGACGTTGATCGAGGCGATGATGAAAGTGCATCAGTATTCGATGATGTGTGCTTCCATCATCAGCCAGGAAGGTGCCATCGAGGCGTTGTTGCGCGGCGAAGACGGCATGAAATCCATGCGCGAGCAATACCAGCGCCGGCGCGATTTCATCGTGCGCCGCTTGAACGAAATCGGCTTGAAATGTCATCTGCCGCGCGGGTCGTTTTATGCCTTCCCGAGCGTGGAAAAAACGGGGCTGAAGGAAACGGATTTCGCCGTGGGCTTGTTGCAGGCCGAGCACGTGGCCATGGTGCCGGGTTCGGCCTTTGGCGCGAACGGCGCCGGTTTTTGCCGGGCCTGCTTTGCCACCGGTTACGACCAGCTCATCGAAGCCGCCGACCGGATTGAACGCTACGTGCAGAAGCTCGCTGCCGGGCGATGAGGTTTTGACCGGGAGCGCTGGCATCCTGCCGGCGAGCTGGTTTTTCCGATAATTTGTAACGGGCCGGCAGGATGCCGGCGCTCCTGGTAAAGGTTTTTCTTGCTGGCGGCGCGGTTTGTCGGAGACTTCGTATTTCCAAAGCTTGTGGACAAAGCCTTTTTCACCGAAACGCGCCAACGCTGGCTGTTGCTGCTGTTGACGGCGTTCACCTTCTTCATCCTGCTCGGCAGCCGCGCGCTGAACGAGCCGGATGAGGGCCGTTACTCGGAAATTGCACGGGAGATGATCGAGACCGGCAACTGGGTGGTGCCGCACTTTTGGTATCTGCCGCACCTCGACAAGCCGCCGCTGACCTACTGGCTGGTGGCGATTTCGATGAAACTGTTCGGTCAGAACGAATGGGCGGCGCGCCTGCCACTCGCGCTGGCGGGCATGAGCGGCGTCTGGGCGGTATGGCTGCTCGGCAGTTCCATCGGTGGCCGCCGGGTTGGTTTCTGGAGTGCGCTGATGCTGCAAACGAGCCTGCTTTACTTCGTCATGGCGCGAATGCTGACCACGGACATGTTCCTGACGCAATTCACCGCGTGGGCGGTTTATTTCCTCTGGCGAAGCTGGCAAAGCCTGACTTCGGACTTCGGACTTCGGACTTCGGACTTCGGGTTGTGGCACTTGGCCGGTTGGACGGCCATCGCCCTGGGTTTTTTAACGAAGGGACCGGTCGCCTTGGTTATCCCGCTCGTGGCCCTGGCAGCGTTGGTGGTTTATCGTTGGAAACTTCTTGCCGCCAAAAGACTTCTGCTGAGCGGCCTGATTGCCGGACTGGCGCTGTTTCTGGTTTTGGTATTGCCGTGGTTCCTGGCGGTTTTCCGGCGTGTGCCCGAATCGTTTGATTACATGACGCTGAGCCAGGCGGCCGGCCATCTGCTCGGCACCACCATCAAAAATCGCAAGGGCGGTCCGTTTTATTTTTTTGGAATTCTCGCCGTCGGACTTTTGCCTTGGACATTTCTCCTGGGCTGGCTGTGGCGCCGGGTACAACCTGCCCCGACAGCGGACGTCGGAATGCGCGTACCGGTCGTGCTGCAAAAAGATGCATGGGTGTTGTTGAACGTCTGGGTCATTTTCACCTTCACCCTGTTTTCGTTTTCGCAGGCCAAACTGCCCGCTTACATTCTGCCGGTTTTCCCGGCGCTGGCAGTGATGCTGGCCTGGCGGTTTTTCGGTGATGAGCGCACGACCCGGCCGGCCCCGGCACTGGTCTGGCGGTTTTGCCTGGGGAGTTCATTGTGGTTGCCGGCGGTCTTCCCGTTGGCCGTGGTTTATGCCTTCCACCACCCGCTGCCGGGATGGATGAAATGGCAGGGCCCGGTCATGGTCGGAATCATGCTTTTGGTCCTATGGCTGGCGCGAAAATGGAAACCGTCGCAGTGTGCCGGCCTGACCGTGTTCCTGGTACTGTTGGGTCTGGCGGTGACGCTGGCCGAAATCCCCTGGTTCCAGGGCAGTCTCAGGCGCAATTCGACGCTAAAACCGCTGGGTCTGGTCCTCCGGGAAAAATGTCAGCCCGGCGATGCGGTGGTGTGCTGGGGCGATTTGCCGGAAGGGCTGGCGTTTTACGCCTATCCGGCGATTGACGCGACTAACCGGCCGTATTTCGGCGACATGAATCTGACCCAGGTGCCCTTTGAATTTCCCGGCAACCAAAAGCGGCTGGGCGATTTGTTGCTGCCGGACGATGGCGCGCTGGCGCATCTGCTGGCGGAAGACCGCCGCATCTGGGTGGTTGGCATTAACGACACGGTGGAACATTTTCTGCAAAATCACCCCGTCACGCCGTTGAATCTGGTGACCAATGCCGGCCAATGGAAATTATTTGTGAATCGTTGAGCCCCGCCCCGCCGGAAAGGCGGCGCATTTTCCTTGCTGGCCCAGATGATTTGCTCAAAAATTTCGGGAATGACAAAAGTTCTGCTTCTGGGTTTGGGCCGATGGGGCGCCAACCATCTGCGCAATCTCAATTCGATGCCCGTCGAGCTTTACGTGGCGGAAGTGGGCGCCAAACAACTTGAGCCGGCGCGCAAACTCGGCCTGCCCGCCGAACGGCTCACGACCAACTACAAGGACTTCATCGGCCGGGTGGACGGAGTCGTCATCGTCACGCCGGCGCAAAGTCATTTCGCGCTGGGCCGGGAATTTCTGGAGGCCGGCAAGGACGTATTTGTGGAAAAGCCGCTGACGCTGGCGGACGCCGAGGCCAAACAACTTACCGAGCTGGCCGACCAACATAAACGCATCCTGCAGGTCGGCCACATTCTACGTTTCGACCCGGCAACCTTGTGGCTGCGCGACGCGGTGCAAGCCGGCCAGTTTGGGCGGGTGAACATGGTGCGCGGCCATTTCGGCGGTTTCAAACGGCCGCGCAATGACAGCGGGGTCATGTTTGCCGATGGCATTCATTTCGCCGACCTGTTCAACTTCATCCTCGGCGCGCTGCCGAAGAGCGTGCTGGCCATTCACCACGATTTCATGGGCCGCGGCATGGATGACGTCTCGTTCGTCTCGCTCGAATACGAGACGCCACGCGGAAAAACCTGGGCGACGGTCGAAAACGATTATTTCATCCCGGGCAAATTCCGCGAAGTGATAATCTGCGGCGACCAGCTGAGTGCAGTGTGCGATTACAACGTGGCGCAATACAAGATCAAGACCTACGAGAACAAGCACGTTCGCGAAGGCAACGATTTCAAGGGCATCGAAGGGGCGGTGCACCAGATCGAATGTCCGCCGGAAGAACCGTTGCTGGCCGAGTTGCGGGCGTTCGTGGATTCAATCCAAACGCGCAAGCCACCGCGGGCCGACGGCTGGGCCGGCTACGATGCCGTTCGGGTGATGAACGCCGCGCTGGCGTCCGTGAAAACCGGCAAAGCCGTCCAGATCTTAACCTAGCCACAGATGGACACAGATGAAACACAGATAGGGGCACCGAAGGATTATTTTCTTCAGCCGGTCACCAAACAAATCATCGGGGCGGCTTTTGAAGTCCACGACGTACCCGGCTGTTTGGTCAAGCTTGACCGCCAGCGCGTCGAGTATAAACGAATGGTCTTTTGAGAAAATTTGTGTTTCATCTGTGTTTATCTGTGGCTTAAAACCTTTATGAGCAAAATATCGTTATCCAAATGTTTCGTGAATGCCGAAGTCGAGGAAGCCGCCTTGCGCGCCATCCGCTCCGGCCAATACATCCTCGGCAAGGAATCGCAGGAGTTTGAAAAAGAACTCGCGGCCCACACCGGCACCGCCCAGTGCGTTCTGGGTTCGTCCTGGACGATGATTGTTTATCTCCTGCACCAGTTGCAAGGCGTCGGCCCCGGCGATGAAATCATCGTGCCCAGCCACACCGCGTTTCCCACCATGGAACCGCTCATTCACCTCGGCGCCCGCCCGGTGTTCGTGGACATCGACGACACCTATTGCCTAGATCTCGACCAGGTCGAAGCCGCCATCACGCCGCGCACCGTCGGCATCATCCCGGTGTATATTTACGGGCATCCCGTGGACGTGGACCGGTTGCTGGGCATCGCCGCCAAACATCATCTCTGGGTTATCGAAGATTGTGCGCAGGCGCAGGGTGCGAAATACAAGGGCAAGACCGTCGGCTCGATGGGCCACTTCGGCGCGTTCAGCTTCTTCCCGTCGAAAAACCTGACCGTGCTCGGCGACGGCGGTTGCATCACCACGAACCACGCGCAGATGGCCGACCGCCTGCGGATGCTGCGCAACCACGGTCGCCAGGGCAAGTACGACCACGAATTTCCCGGTTACAACGTGCGGTTCAACGAAATCAATGCCGCCATCGGGCGCGTGATGTTGAAGCATCTCGACGGGTTCAACGAAAATCGCCGCAAGATTGCTGCGCGCTACACCGAAAGGCTCAAGGGCATGGTGCAGCCGCCGCCCGTGCGCGAATGGGCCACGCCGGTGTATCACATGTATGTCATTCGGTGCGAAAAACGTGACGACCTGCAGAAATTTCTCAAGACCAAGGAAATTGACACCGGCATCCATTATCCGAAGCCGAACCATTTGCAACCGGCGGTCACCGGGCTGTTTCCCTTCATTCCGAAACTTCCGCGCACGGAACAGGCCGTGAAGGAAATCCTGTCGCTGCCGATTCATGGCGAAATGACCCTCGACACGGCCGACCAGGTTTGCGACGCGATCGCGGAGTTTTACGGGAAGAAATAATGGGCGCCGTACCCGAACTGAGCCTCGTGATTCCCTGCTACAATGAGCAGGACAATTTACGCGCGCTCCTCAAGGCGATCCACGAGGCCGTGGATCCGCTCAACCTGCCTTACGAAGTCGTCATCACCGACGATTGCAGCACGGACCGGTCATGGGAAATCCTCAAGGAACTCGCGGCGGCCGACCCGCGCATCCGCGGGCAGCGGTTTGCCATCAACTGCGGTGAGAGCGCGGCGAGCTGGGCCGGACTCAAGGCGGCGCGCGGCAAATATCTGGTCACCCTCGACGCCGATTTGCAGAACGACCCGAAGGACTTGCCGAGATTTCTGGAGGCGTTGAAGCAATACGATTGTGTCTGCGGCACGCGCGTGAAGGCGCGCGGCGCAGGCGACAATTTTATTCGCGTGGCCTCGTCACGCATCGCGAACTGGGTGCGGAACAAACTTTCCGGCGAACAAATCGCCGACGCCGGCTGCACCTACCGCGCGTTCAAACGTGAGTGCATTGAGAACCTGAAATTTTTCAAGGGAATGCACCGGTTTCTGCCGACATTATTCAAGATCGAGGGTCATACCGTCACCGAAATCGAAGTGACCAACAATCCGCGTTTCGCCGGCCAGAGCCATTATGGCGTGTGGAACCGGTTGTTCGCATCGTTTTACGATTTGCTCGCCGTGCGCTGGATGAAGAAGCGGATGTTCCAATACCGGATCGCGGACAAAATTAATTGAATTGTAGCGGCGCTCTGTGAGCGCCGTTTTCGGCGGTCATAGACCGCCGCTACAAACCATGCAGCGTTTTTTAATTATCGCCGCAAACTGCGCGTGGCTGGCAATGCTGCTCATCGGTTTGCCGGCGGCAACCCATGCGCAATGGGGTGACTGGCAGATTGCCTCCGTCACCACCGGCCGACGGCTGCTGTTTGGGGGATTGGACATCGGGCTGGCCGGAAATGTTCTGGCCGGGCTGGCCATCGTCAAAGGCCGCAAGGCGAAAATTCTTTGCTGGGAATGGACAGCAGTTTTTGCCGGATTACTCCTGGTTTGCTGGGGATTCACGCGTGGCGATTTCAATTTCAACTGGCTGAAGCAGGGATTGCTTTGGCTGCAGAATCATTTTTAACCGCGGCTTGATGGCAATGTTTGCTTATGTTTCAGCAAGCTCGCACCCACAAAACCAATGGATGGCATCTCTCATGCTGCGAGAATACGAAACGCGAATCACCCAAACCGCGATCACGCCATCAAAAGGTTAAAGTGACAGGCCGGGCGGTACTTTTATATTGTGAATCAAAAAGAAATCGTTAGGATCAGGTTATGCTGAAGGAAGAACCATTGGCAAAAAACGGGGAACATCCGTGTTCAAACCCGGTTTTTGTGGTGGGGGTCTTTCGCTCCGGCACTTCGTTGCTGTATGCCCTGCTGAACCTGCATCCCCAAGTGGCTTTGATGTATGAATGTGATATCTGGAATTTCCCGGAAGCATTTTCCGGAATCCGGCTGAAACGCGATTGGCTGCGGCGACAGGAATTCTACAATCAGGCGCTCTCCCGTCATCGGCTGATCTACGGTGGCAGCCTGCGTGGGCTTGAAGGGGTCCACGCCCCCGAGGATTTGTATCGCGTTTTCAGTGACGGCAAGGACAAACCGCTGTTTGGAGAGAAATCGCCCTTTTACTGTTCGCGCCTGCAACGGCTCGTCCGGCGTTACCCCGGATGCCGCCTTATCCTGCTTTGGCGCGACCCCGTCGAAATTTATCGAAGCGTGGTCCGGGCGGGGCGTAAAGAGCGTTTCTTTCGGCGCCGGGGCGTCCTGAGCCGGCTTATTTTTTACCAGGAACAAATGATTCAACAAGCGGCCAGGCTTGAGCGGGCGGGTGTCCCGCTGTGTCATGTCACCTATGCTGATTTGACCGGCGACACCGAGGGAACCTGCCGGCGAATTTGCCGGTTTTTGGAAATCGAATTCGATAAGAAGATGCTGGATCTGGCCAGCGCGGATTTATCGGCCGTTTTTCCCGGACCGGAGCACAATCATTTGCGCAGCGGCCGGATTGAACGGCAGCGGTTTGCGGACGAAACGGTAACGGAAAACATGGATCCGGCGGTCCTCAAGCGACTGCACCGGTTTGGCGCCCGCTGGCGACGGCTGCAAAGCCAATGGCTCGGCCATCAAACCGGTGCCGCTGGCGAGTCGGAACCCTCCGTCTTGGAACGTCTTTATTGCAAAGTGACGGGCGCGATCTTTCGGGCGATGGATGACGGGAAGCGCGCGCTTTTTGAATTTCTGCCACTGGCGTGGCTGTATACCTACCGCCAGACCAAAAAATGGTTTCTGGCACGACGCGCCGAATTGCCCGCCGACCGGCGTTCGCTTGGCGAACAATTCCGCGCGAATTGGATTACTATCCTGGCGAGCGCGGCGGTTATGGCGATCGTGGCGTACGTTGATATCATTACCGGGCCTGACGTCACGTTGCTGCCCTTTTATCTGATTCCCTGTGCGGTGCTGACACTGGTTGTCAATTACCGCTGGGGAACCTCGGCTACGGCAACCTTCGTAGTGATTTGGAGCGTCATTCAAGCCCATCAAAATCCGAATTTGAATTTGGAACATTGGAAGACGCTTCTGTGGGACGCAGGGATGAGGCTTGTCATGTTCCAGATCATTTTGTTGCTCCTCAACCGCGTTCGCATCGAGGCCGCCCAGGCGGGCGAAACCGCCTAATTTTCCTTCCCAGTTTTCGGGTTCCAGCTAATAATCCAGCCATGTTAGCCAAGGTCTGCTCGGCGGCCCTTCACGGCATCGAGGCCTACCCGGTGGAAGTGGAGGTGAACGCCGGTTGGGGCGACACCTTGATCGTCATCGTCGGCCTGCCGGATGCCGCCGTCAAGGAATCGCGTGACCGCGTCACGACCGCGTTGACCAACTCCGGATTCAAATTTCCAATGGGTCGCACGACCATCAATCTGGCGCCCGCCGACGTGAAGAAGGAAGGCCCCAGCTTCGACCTGCCCATCGCCCTCGGGATGCTGGCCGCAAGCGAACAAATCGAAGCCGACCAGCTCGACAATTTTATCATCGTTGGCGAACTGGCGCTGACCGGTGCGGTGCGTCCGTGCAAGGGGGTTTTGCCGGTGGCCATTCGCGCGCGAACCGATGGCAAGGTCGGCGTGCTGGTTCCGGCGGAGAACGCCCCTGAAGCCGCCGTGGTTTCCGGATTGCAGGTCATCCCGATTCAAAACTTGCGCGAAGCCGCCGGTTTCCTGGAAGGCGGGGTGAAGCTCACGCCGGCAAAGGTGGACATTGCCAGACTGTTCGACCAACCCCCGGACGACGACCTGGATTTCGCCGAGGTCAAGGGCCAGGAGAACGTGAAGCGCGCCCTGGAAATCGCCGCGGCGGGCGGGCACAACGCATTGTTGATCGGGCCGCCCGGGACCGGCAAATCCATGCTGGCCAAACGGCTGCCAACGATTCTGCCGCCGCTCACTTTGGATGAGGCGCTCGAGACGACGAAAATTCACAGTATTGTCGGTTTGCTGGCGCCGGGGCAGGCCCTGGTGACACGGCGCCCTTTTCGCGCGCCCCATCATACCGCCAGCGACGCGGGTCTGCTGGGCGGCAACATCAATCCGACCCCCGGCGAAATCTCGCTCGCCCATAATGGGGTTTTGTTTCTGGACGAACTGCCGGAATTCAAGCGCAGCGTTCTGGAAACCATGCGCCAGCCGCTGGAAGACGGCCGGGTGACCATTTCACGCGCCGCCGGTACCATGACCTTTCCCTCGCAGCTCATGCTGGTGGCGGCGATGAACCCGACGCCGGACGGAAAAATGCCCGGGGAGTCGAGATCTTCGCCGCGCGAAATCCAGAATTATCTCGGCCGGATTTCCGGGCCGTTGCTTGACCGCATTGATTTGCATGTGGAAGTGCCGCCGGTCAAATTCCGTGAAATTGCGGGCGACCGCACCGGGGAAACCTCGGCACAGATTCGCGAACGGGTGGTGGTGGCACGTCGCCGCCAGCACGACCGCTTCCGGGTCAAGCCGAAGATCACCTGCAATGCCCGGATGGGCCCGCGCGAATTGAAGCAGTGCTGTGAACTGGAAGAGCCCACCCGGGAACTGCTCAAGCACGCGATGGCCGACCTGAACTTGAGCGCCCGCGCCTACGACCGGATTTTGAAGGTGGCGCGAACGATTGCGGATCTGGCCGGAACGGAAAAAATTCTCAGCGACCACATTTCCGAGGCGATTCAATATCGCACGCTCGACCGGCAACTGTGGACGTGAAGGACGATTTGTCGGTGTTCAACTGTTGCCGGTCCGGCCAGTCAGGCGGGTAAACACGACGAAGAGTCCCCAAGGGAACAAAAGGCTTTGATCCCCTCTGCCGGACAAATCGTGGTTGATTCATGTCCGGCACCGGTCAAAGATGGATACGGTGATTCCGCCGGAAGAGAGCGAATTGATAACGCGCTGCCGTCACGGTGAAGCAGACGCGTGGGACGAATTATTCGATCTCCATTACGCGGCGGCGGGACGTTTTATTTTCCAGCTTGCGTCCGATTTCACCCGCGAGGACGCCGAGGAAATCTGCCAGGAGGCATTCCTGGCGGTCGTCAAAAACCTCGACGCCTTCCACGGCGAAAGCCGGTTCCAGACCTGGCTTTTTCGCATCGCGGCCAACAAGGCGCGCGATTATCGCGAAAAACGGATTGCCGCCAAGCGCGGCGGCGGACAAATCCCCGTCTCGTTGCAGGCGGAAGACCCGGAATCCGGCCTCGCGCCCGACCCGCCGGCCAACCTGCCCGGACCGGACGAAATGATCATGAACGCCGAACAAATGGCCGGGGTCCGCGCCGCCCTCGACCGGGTCGGCGAACCCTGCCGCGAAATCATCGAACTGCGCTATTTCGGCGACTTGAGTTACGAGGAATTAAGCGCGACGTTGCAACTGAATCCCAAAACCGTGAGTTCGCGCCTGAGCAAATGCCTGGATCGGCTGGAGGCCATCGCGCGTGGGATCTTTTCGCGGGAAAACCCGGGTGTTTTCCCGTCCAATTGACTGAAGGCATGGAACCGGAACGGAAAATTGAAAAGCTGTTGCGGGCTTACGCGAAGAAACGCCGCGCCGAGGCGGGCGATTCACTCAAGTTGCATCCGGCGACGCGGCGACTATTGCAGGGCGAAGCCGCGCGCCGGGCACCCAGGCCGGGCAAAGCCGGCACGCCAGGCTTTTTTCTTGCCGTCTTCTGGCGTCGGCCGGTGTTTGCCTTGTGCGTGGTGGCGACCGCTTTCATCGGGGTGTCATTGTTCCGGCCTGCGTGGAACCCGGCGAAAAAAGGGGCGCCAAGTGTCAGTGCCATGAATAATCTCAGGCAAACCGGCACGGCCTCCAAACCCTATGCCGGAGACAACAAGCATGTGCTGTCGGCTTCACTCGACGAACTGACAAACCAAAAATCCGCCGAATTTGTTCTGGCCGAAAAAGTCGCCCCAGAAACGCTTGCAACCGCAGCTCCCGGTGCACCGATGGCCGCGGCAATGCTTCCGTCCGCGTTGGAGGTTGCCGGCGACCTTGAGAAATCAAATCCGGTCGGCGGCGCTGCGCAATCCTTGGCCGAGACCGGGACCGCCTCCCCTCAACAAAATCTGTATCGCAACGTGTCGGTGGCCGCCCCCACCGCGTCCGTGATGCAATCATTTCAGGTGCTGCAAAACGGTGACGCCATCTCCGTCGTGGATCGGGACGGTTCGGTTTATCAAGGGTCCATACAAGTTGCCGCTGCGGTGGAACACAACGAGCCGGTTCCTGCCCCGGGCGAAGCGGTCGTGCCGCTGCAGATTCACACGCGGACCGGTCCAGCAGCGTTAAACGGGCAGCCGGCGAACCAATATTATTTCTTCCGCGTGGCGGGAACGAACCAGACGTTGAAGCAAAATGTCGTGTTCAGCGGCAACATGGAGGCGATTTCCGGCGCGCCTGCCAACGCGCAGCCAATGTTTGGCAGCGGCATTGGTGGTGGTGGTGGTATTGGCGCAGGAAATCAACTCCCGCAGACCACCGCGAATGCCTCGCAACAAAATTGGCGGTTGAATTCCCGGATTGTCGGAACTGTGATAATTGATGACACCAGCCGGATCGAGATCAACGCCGTGCCGGTCACACCTTGATGCTTTAACCGGCTGCCATTCAACGAGCCACGCCAGCAGACGGTGGCAGGATCGGTTCGGCCACATTTCGGCGGCGATTCAATACCGTTCGCTGGACCGGCAATGGCGGGTGTGACCTGGCAAACATTTCTGAATCCAAAAAGGCTGTTCGCGACATCTCACTGATGAACCGGTATGAAAACAAAATTAATTAACATGAAAACCACCTTGTCCATGCTCTTCGCCATCATGGCACTTTGCGCCCTTGTGGCCACAACCTCGCAAGCGCAAACCAACCTGCCCGCCGCATCCGGCATGACCAATCCCGCGGTTACGGACACCGGCTCGCAGGCGCCCGGTATGACCAATGCCGCGGTTATGAACACCAGCCCGCAGGCGTCCGGCAGCAGCGCGAGTTCCTACTCCTACGGTGAAGGAGATGATTTTACACACGGGATTGCCTTGCTCATCCCCATCATCGCCATAATCATGGGTTGCAGCGTTCCCATCGTCGTTGTCGGCCTGGTACTTTATTTTCGTCATCGTAAAAGTATAATGCTGCATGAAACCTTGCGGAACATGGTGGAAAAGGGCGTGCCCATTCCGCCGGAAATGTTCCAAAAGACGGAACGCGGTTTTATGGACCATGCCAAATCCGGTCGCAATCACCCGCGCAATGATTTGAGAACGGGTTTGATCTTGACCGGCATGGGCATCGGGATTGTTTTATTCATCGGAAAACCGGGTTTAATTATTCTCTCTTTAGGCGTGGCCTTTTTAGTGATTGCCTTGTTGGAAAAGAAGGATAGGAACATCGATCAACCGCCCAAACCATAAGGTGTGTCCTTTACCGACGCCGATCTCATCGCCCGCGTCCTGTTGCGCGCGGACCAAAACGCCTTCGGCGAACTGGTGCGCCGCCATCAATCGCCCGTGCGCGCCTTTCTGGTGCGCATGACCCGCGGCGACGCGCATCTGGCCGATGATTTGGCGCAGGAGACTTTTTTGAAAGCCTGGCAAAAACTGCAATTGTTTCGCGGTGACTCGCGTTTTTCCACCTGGCTTTTCGGCATCGCCTTCAATGAATTTCGCGGCGCGGCGCGTCAAAGAAAGGAACTGGCTTTGGAGGAGCTGGCTGAATCGCCGCCGGAATTGGAGCAATCGCCCGCCGCTCCGGACCGCAATCTCCACCTCGATTTGACTGAGGCCCTGAAACTGTTAAATTCAAATGAGCGGGCGGCCGTTGTGCTTTGCTGCCAGAACGGTTTGTCGCACGAGGAAGCCGCCCGGGTTCTGGATTGTCCGCTCGGCACGGTCAAATCGTATGTCCTGCGCGGCAGGGAAAAATTAAAGCGCCGGCTGGCGCCGGCCTATGAAAATTATGAATCCGCCTGAACGCAACGACCCGCTCGACGCCTGGCTGCGCGGGCGGAATCAATACGTCGAGGACAACGGCTTTACCTCGCGCGTGATTGCCAGATTGCCGCGCCGACGCGACCGGTTCTGGCTGCGCCAGATTCTTTTGCTCGGCGCAACCACCCTGGGGTCCGTGCTGGCGGTTCTGTGGCTGCCGTGGAAAAATTTGCTGCCACTGGATTTGTCGGCGTTGCTTTCGCCGAATTCCCATGTGCTGCTGGCCTGGATGCTGGTGTTGTCGGTCGTGGGTTCTTTGATCGGGGCGTTCATCGCCGCCGTTCAATGGGAGGATTGAAAATTCATTTTGCCCGTTCGTCCGGCGCGGCGATTTCGGGCCGTGCTGGAAGACGATTAACGAGCGCGAGCAGGGTTACCGCCGAGGCGGCCTGACGTTCAGCTTCTTCAATGCGTGCGAACTCGCCGTAAACCTCCGCGCGCGCCGGTTCGTCGTGCGAAGGCAATGCCTGCCCGAAGTCCGCCCGCATGGCGTACAGAACATGATGGGCGTTGATGGCATCCAGCGGACGGGCGGGTGAGTAAGCGGGCTCCGCCCCGGTGACCTCGGTGACCAGCCGCGCGGCCACGAGGGTTTGCAGAACTTGTTGCCCGAGCCGGGTGGGAATGCCGAGTTCGATGGAAATCGCCTGCAGCGTGGCGGGAGGCCGGCCGTCTTGGAAGCATCGCCCGATATATGTCATCATTCTCAAGGCGATGAATTCGCGTCCGCGCTGGTTTACGTTTTCGACCAGCTGGTTCTGCAAATAAGTCCGGCGGTTTTGAAAGGCGTAGGCGACCTGCGCGCCGAAGAGCAGAATCAGCCAGGAAAAATACAGGCCCACCATGAACACGGGGATGAGACCGAGGCTGCCGTAGATTTTGCTGTTGGTGACCACCCGGGAGACATAGAGGAAACCAAAAATGGTGTTCAATTGCCACAGCGAGCCGCCCACGATGCCGCCGGCCAGCGCCGCACCGAATTGCACTTTGGTGTTCGGCACCAGCAAATAAACCAGGGTAAACGCCAGCCAGAGGACGGCCAGCGGCAACAGGTCAAAAATGAAACTGCTGATGAGCGGCATCTGGTTGACGAGATTTTTGGCGGCCTGCAGATGCGGTCCGCCTGCCAGCCCCAGGGCAGCGATCAAGAGCAGCGGGCCGAGCGTGATCGTCGTCCAGTAAAGCACGGTGCGCCAAAGCCAGTTGCGACCGCGCGTCACACCCCAGATATCGTTGAAGGTCGCCTCGATGCCAACCAGCATCCGGATGGCGATAAATATCAGCAATACCATGCCCGTGACGCCAAGCGCGCCGTTGCGTGTGTTCTGCACGAAATCATGAATGTAGGTTGCCGCTTCCTTTTGTGCGGTCGTGACGCGGGTGTTGTCGTCGGGTGCCGCCGGCGTGTTGGTTTCGGTTGCCGTCATGGCGGAGGAATTCGTCACCCATCCGGCAGCCCCGGTATTGGTCCGGGTCAACGCGACGGACAGGGCGGGGCCAAGGTTCAGCGAAACGGCGGGCCCATTGGTGTCGAGTCTTGCGGGTGGCATGACGCTGGCAACGAGCCGGTCAATCACCGCATAAATTTTCTGCTCGCCCTCATTTTTTAGGAGGCTGCTGGTGACGCTGATGGCCACCGCCAGCAGAGGAATCAGCGCCAGCAGAGAGGTATAGGACAACGCCGCGGCGCGCACCGGACACCGGTTGCGCGCAAAACTTTTGCCCACGAGCACCCAAAAGTGCGCGAACCGTTCGAGCCGGTTGAGTTCGCTTTCCGCGCGCAGCCATTCCTCCGCCGCATCCGTACGGAGCCCGGATAGAATTTTGACCAGACGTGAGAACGGCCTTTTCGCCATGACAGTTCGCACGCTAACGGGGGCCGTGCGGCAAGTCAACCGGCACACGAATCCGCTTTATTGGCGCCGCAAAATCGGCAGACTGGCGAGGGGCGTCCGTAGCTCAACTGGATAGAGCTTCTGACTTCGGATCAGAAGGTTGCAGGTTCAAGTCCTGCCGGACGCACCAATCTTTTCAATGGTTTGCGCCCGCCTCCTTAGATTTGATTGGTTACTTAAACAACTTGCCAGCACCCCGGCCAATAGCCGGTCAAAGTGGATCCATCCGAACCGAAGCCTGCTGTTTTCGGATGACCCCAAATCGGCGGGTGCTGTCGTTTTGATGCGGGTC
>JBEKKN010000051.1:0-23843 GCA_050010675.1 Verrucomicrobiota bacterium
AACTCTGTCTCCGGCGATGTCATCGTCGTTCCTTTCAATTAACAGTTAAAAGGCCGGCGCGCCGGAAAAGATTCGCGTGCGGCTTAGTTTCCTTCGGCGATCGGCACCTTGGTCATTTTGGAGTGCGGTTGCGCCAGGGGCACGTCAATCCGCAAAAAACCGTTCACATAAATGGCCTTGGCCTGGCTGAGATCGTAACCCGGCGGCAATTCGAGCACACTCTCGAACGGCCCGTAACTGATCTCCATCACCAGAAAATTGCACTTGTTCGCCCGACAACCGTCCGGACGGGTGCCGGCGATGCGGAGGCGATTGCCCTCCACCGTGATCTCCAGACTATCACTTTTCATGCCAGCCAGTTCCACCTTGATGACCAAACTGCCGTCCGTGGCATAAACGTCTGTGTTGGGGACCCAATGGCCGTTGGCCGTTTCGCCGCGCCCACCCACCGTCGCGCCGCGTGAAATGAAATGAACCGTGGAACTAACCTTCGTTAAAGCCATAATCGAAACAGTATCTCAAAACGTTGAATTAGCAAGTGCCCGGCAAAAAACGCCGTGCAGAATCACCCGCCAACATACCCCGAATGGCAGTTCGCGCAACGGGGAATTTATTGGCATTTTGCGGCCAAAAGGCGTGTGGTGTCTTTGCCGTCGCGGCGTCTCCGGAGAGCGCCGCATTCTAAAAAATAAATCATCGGCTTTCGGCAAAGGCCGCTATGCCAGAAACTCGCGGTTTTATTGTTGTACACCGACGCGGTAGAAGAACGGGCCGTTAATAGTGGCGGTGGTATCTAAGTAACTCGTCGTGCCGGTCTTGCCGGCGATGTCGCTCTGGATGGTGGAAAAGGCCGTTTGCACTCCTAGACTTCGCCACTATGCAGAAACTATACGCTATGCCGTTTGACCCCAAGGGTGAGGCGGCGCGGCGTTACAGCCCGCCCCGTTGCACGGGTGTTAAGGTTTGGATTCAGGCTGGCTCACCGCGTCAGGACAGAATCAACACGTCGTTTGTGGAACGCTCCAACCTCACGGTGAGGCACTTTAACAAGCGGTTCGCACGTTTGGGTTTAGGCTGGTCGCGGAAACTGGAAAACCATAAGAACGCAATCAGCCTGTTTGTTGCGGCATACAACTTTTGCAAGGTGCATTCGACCCTCGGTTGCACGCCAGCCGTGGGCTTGAAACTGGCAACCGAAACGTGGACAATCGAAAAGCTGATTGAAGAAGTGACAAAATAAACCGATAGGAAGTTTATGTTCCATATCGCAATTGGCTTATCGAGCGCAGCGTTTATAGCTGCTATTGCCACATTTGCCGCCCGCATGGGCAGACGCAACAATTGTCCTGATTTTTCGGTTTGGTGGAAATCGGAAGGTTGGCCGATATTCGTAGGTGTTTGGATTGTATTCTCAATTTGTTTTTTTGTGGTGAAGTGATTTAAGGGCATCGGCAACAATCTATGACACCACGACCCGGCGTCGTTGGTTCGATTGCTTCATTCGTTTCCTTCCGCCTTGCGCACCGCAATTGCGTCTGCGACAATTCAGCGGCGGGCGCGAGTCAACGATGCAACAAAATTACCCCAAACATTATTGCGGTGTGTTCGGCATTTTCGGCCACCCGAATGCCGCGGAACTGACCTACTACGGACTCTATGCGCTCCAGCATCGGGGCCAGGAAAGCGCCGGCATCGTCACCTGCCACGAGGGAAAGTTTTTCAAGCACCACGGCATGGGACTCGTATCGCAGGTGTTCAATCCCAGACTGCTGCACGATCTGGTCGGCAACATGGCCGTCGGCCACACGCGCTACTCAACCACCGGCACCTCCAATCTGCGCAACGCCCAGCCGCTCACGGTGGACTGTGCCCGGGGCCAGATTGCCGTCGCCCATAACGGCAACCTGACCAACGCGGCGAAGCTGCGCGACGAATTGGAAAGTCATGGGCTGGTTTTTCAAACGAGCGTGGACAGCGAAATCATCATCATGATGCTGGCGCAACCATTGCTGGGCGGCGTCGAAAACACCATCGTGCAAACGCTCCGCCGCATCGAGGGCGCGTATTCGCTGGTCATCATGACGGAAAAGGAATTGATCGGGGCGCGCGATCCATTCGGGTTTCGTCCCCTGGCGCTCGGCCGGGTAAACGGTTCGTGGGCGTTGTCGAGCGAATCGGTGGCGTTTGACCAGATCCAGGCAGAGTTCGTCCGGGACGTGGAACCGGGCGAAATCGTCATCATCAACGAAAAGGGGGTCGTCAGCGTCCAGGCGTTTCCCGAACACAAGCGCCGGGCATTTTGCATTTTTGAATACGTCTATTTTGCGCGGCCGGACAGCACCATTGGCGGGCGCAGCGTGTACAATGTGCGCAAGGAAATGGGCCGCCAGCTCGCGCGCGAACATCCCGTCCAGGCCGATTTGGTGATTCCCGTGCCGGACAGCGGCGTGTGCGCCGGGCTCGGCTATTCCGAAGAATCCGGCATTCCGTTCGAGATGGCGTTCATTCGCAATCACTACGTCGGACGCAGTTTCCTGCAACCGACGCAACTCATCCGCGATTTTGACGTGCGCGTGAAATTAAATCTCATTGCTTCGCTCGTGAAAGACAAACGGGTCGTCATTGTGGACGATTCCATCGTGCGCGGCACGACCTGCAAGACGCGCGTGAAAACGCTCAAGGAGGCCGGCGCCCGGGAGGTTCACGTGCTCGTGAGCTGCCCGCCGCACATGAATCCCTGCGTCTATGGCATCGATTTTCCGGACCGCAGCAAGCTGATGGCGGCCAATCACAGCCAGGACGAAATCCGCCGCTACCTCAATGCCGATTCACTCCACTACCTTTCCCAGGAGGGAATGGTCAAGGCGACCGGGTTGCCCAAGGAATCCTTTTGCATGGCCTGTTACGACGGCCACTATCCTGTGCCCTACGATCCCGTGCTGGACAAGCACATCATCGAACGCCGCCGCCGCCAGGCGCAAACGCTCGGTGAGGCCGTGGAGAAGGAGAACGAGCAGATCAAATTGCTGCAAATCTGATCCGGACGACCGGTGCCAGTCGTCGGGACATGGAAACTATCGCGGCGCCGTTGCTTCTCGCCGTTGCCAATCTTAAACATTCTCTTTTCTTGCAACCCGACGGCAGGTGTGAGACTCTAATATGCGAAATCAACCCATTGACGTATTTTGGACTTTATGCGCCAGTCACTTCGGCGGACCATCCCGGGTGTTTGGTTCTTCAAAATCGTCCTTCTGGCCGCTTTTTCAATCTGCGTTCCATCCTTCCTTCAAGCCCAGGGCACCTATGCCAAAATCGAGGCTTCGTTCACGGTCAATACCCCGATTGCGGACCCGTTCGATTACAGCAATGACGTGCGCGTGCTGATTATTCAGCCGGATTCGAGCACGGTTTCACTGCCTGCTTTTAATGACGGCGGCACCACCTGGCGTGTGCGCCATACCCCGACGATGGCCGGGGTTTATAGTATCAGCAACCTCACGCTGAATGGTTCGCCGCTGTCCTTCAGCAATTTGTCGCCGGCTTCCTGGACGGTGACCGGCTTTCCGACCAGTCCCGGATTCGTGCAGGTGGACCCCACCAACCCGCGCCGTTTTATCACCAGCAATGGCCGGCGGTTTTTCCCGGTTGGACAGGATGTCGCCTGGAGTTACACCAATAACCCGGGCGGAGATTACCGGGTTACGACCATCTTCCCCAAAATGGGCGCGGCGCACGAGAACTGGTCGCGGGTATGGATGACACACTTTTACGACTGGCAGGGTCTGGGGCTGAACCTGGACTGGCCCAAGGTCAATAATACCTTTGGGCAGTTAAGCCTGCCCAACGCGCGAAACTGGGACGCGATCGTTGCCGCCGCCGATCAAGCCGGCATCCATTTCCAGATGGTGCTGCAGCATCACGGACAGTATTCGAGCACCAACATCAGCGACACCGACCCGAACTGGGAACAAAACCCTTACAACACGGCCAACGGCGGATTTCTTTCCAGCGCGACCAATTTTTTCACGGACCCGACGGCGCAGTCACTGACCAAACGCAAACTTCGCTACATCGTCGCGCGCTGGGGTTACTCGCCTTCCATCATGGGTTTTGAGTTGTTCAATGAAGTGCAATTTACCGATGCCGCTCATCTGAACCAGTGGAGCATTATTGAGTCGTGGCACAATACCATGGCCACGTTCCTGCGGTCGCAGGATCAATATCAGATATCACCGCCTTACAACCGGCCGGGCCTGATTTCAGTGGCGAATGCGGCATTAATTCCACGCCGCATGTCGGAATCAGTCCCCCGGTCTGGGCCGGGCTAATGGCGGCTCAATCCGGCGGCGCGCAGCCGTGGTACTGGGACACGATTGATCCAAACAATGATTACTTTCTGATCCAGGCCGCGGCGGATTTTGTCACCGTCTCCGGTCTGGCGGACGAGAATGCGCTGGCCCAATCCTCGCCGCTGGTTACCGGTGGTGCGAATGGTCCGCTGGCATTCGCGTTTGGCGGCGGATTCAATGCCGCGTCCCAGGACACGTTTACCGTCGGGACGGCGGTCCCGGCGGGCGCGGGCACGGCCCCGCCCTATCTTCAGGGCACCTATCACCGTAGCTACACGCCAAACGGTTACACCTTTAACGTCAGTTACCCGCAGACCGGAACTTTTTCCGTCCAGGTTCTGACCATCGCCTCATCCGGCGCCGGCCTGGAAATTTTTCTCGACGGTACTCTGCAGACCAACATTTCGTTTCCTTCCGCCGGCAGCGACACGTCCACGAATTTCACCGCGTCCATCGCGGTTTCCGCCGGCGCGCACAGCATCAACATTTACAACCCCGGTTTGGATTGGGTTCTGCTTGGCAACCTCACGTTTAATCCCTATGTGCCCGCGCTCGCAGGCTATGCAGTGGGCACCAATAACTGGCAGGCGCTCTGGCTGTGGAACCGTACCAACGTCTTTGCGGCCACACCGGGCCCGAGCGTCAGCGGTACCGTGGCGGTCGCCGGCTTGAATTCCGGCACTTACTCCGGCACCTGGTGGGACACGTTCGGGGCCGGGGCCGTCAGCAATTTCAGCTTCACCGTCACCAACAGCAGTGTGCCTGTGACCCTCACCACCCCGCCGATTTTGCGGTCCCTGGCGCTTTACGTCGGCATTCCTGCGCACGCGGGAATCGTGGCTCCCAACCTGAACCAGACCGCCGCCACCAATTCACCGTCGTTCAACGTACCCTTGGTGATAACCAACGGCGGTGGTTTGCCCCTGGCCTATTCGCTGTCCTCCACCAGCGCGGTTCCGGCGTGGTTGAGTTTTTCCTCCACCAACGGGTATGTGTCAAAGTCCGGCGCCTTGACGGTCTATCTGGCCTTCAACCCGGCCGGGCTTGCGCCCGGCACTTACACTTTCACCCTCCTGATCAACACCGGCGATCCGCTTCTCCCGGTCACCCCGCTGCCCATTTCCTTCACGATTTCCTCGGGCACACCGGCGGCGCCGCAACTGATCTTCCTGTCCGGCTCCGCCAGCCAGCTGGTTTTCCAACTCCAGGGCGACACCAATGTTGCTTACGTGGTCCAGACTTCCACGGATCTTAAGACGTGGATTCCTTTCTCCACCAACACGCTCCCGGGCGGTGCTTTAATCGTCACCAATGTGATCCCGCCCGGCACCTCCCAACAATTCTGGCGCGCCCTTTGGCAGCCTTGATTTAAATGCCGGCCGTATCGTCCGGCCCCTTATTAATTATTCGCCATTTCGGTCACCCTGGTTAAAATTTCATCGCGCCGGGGCAGCGAACCCGGCGCTTGCCGGTGGCAAGGACGTTTAAACCCGAAAGGAATTTATGCAAAAACTGATCGGCGTTATTTGTCTGGTCGTCGCTTTGTGGCTGTGGGTTCAGGGACACGACGCGGCCAATTCCATCGGCTCGCAATTTTCCAAGGCTTTCACCGGCGCCCCGATGGGCAAAGCCACCCGTTATTATGCCGCCGGCGTGGTGTTGGGTTTGTTCGGCGGGTTTCTGATTTTTTGGAGGCGGAAATAAAATCTAATTTCCGGTGACGTCCGTCGGCCCGTTGCCGCCGTTGACCAGAAACAGCACGGCCATCCGCACCGCCAGGCCGTTGGTCACCTGTTCCAGAATCAGGGACCGGCTGGAGTCGGCGATGTCACTGTCAATTTCCACGCCGCGATTGATCGGGCCGGGATGCATGATGAGCGCGTCGGGCTTCGCCCTGGCGAGGCGCGCCTGGTTGAGGCCGAAAAGCTGGATGTATTCGTTGATGCTCGGAAACATCGTCTTGCGCTGGCGTTCATGCTGGATGCGCAGCAGGTTGATGATGTCCGCGTCCCGGATCGCCTCATCCACGTTGTGGGTCACGCGACAGCCCATTTGCTCGAACGTTTTCGGCACCAGCGTGGCCGGACCGCACAGGGTCACCGTGGCCCCCAGTTTCCGCAAGGCCCAGATGTTCGAGCGCGCCACGCGGCTGTAAAGGATGTCGCCCAGGATGGTGACGTTCAACCCGGCGATCTTTCCCTTGTGCTCACGGATGGTGAACACGTCCAGCAACGCCTGCGTGGGATGTTCATGCGCGCCGTCGCCGGCATTGATGACGCTGGATTTGAGCACGCGCGCCAGAAAATGGGGTGCGCCGGAGGCGCTGTGGCGGATGACGATGAAATCGGCGTTGAGCGCCTCGAGATTGCGCGCGGTGTCCTTGAGGGTCTCGCCCTTCTTAAAGGACGACGCCTCGGCTGAAAAATTGATGACGTCGGCGGACAGACGTTGTTCGGCCAGCTCAAAGCTGATGCGGGTGCGCGTGGACGGCTCCACAAACAGGTTTACCACCGTTTTGCCGCGGAGTGCGGGGACCTTCTTGATGGCGCGTTCGCCGACCGCCTTGAACGCCCGCGCGGTGTCGAGCACCATGACAATTTCGTCCGGGGTGAGCGACTCGATGTCGAGCAGATGTTTGCGGTTCCAGGTCATTGGGGCCTTTCCAGCACCACTTCATCCACGCCGTCGTTTTCAACCAGCCGCACACGGATCTTTTCGCCATCGGCGGTGGGCACGTTTTTGCCGACAAAATCCGCCTTGATCGGCAGTTCGCGATGGCCGCGATCAATGACCACCGCCAGTTGAATTTTTTTGGGCCGGCCGAAATCGTTGAGCGCGTCCATCGCCGCGCGGGTGGTACGACCGCTGAACAGGACGTCATCCACCAGTACGACCGTTTTGCCGGTCACGTCAAACGGGATGACGGTGGGATGAACCGTCGGCGCCGCGCGCCGGTCCAGGTCGTCGCGGTGCATGGACACGTCGAGAATGCCGACCGGGACGTCGTGCCGCCAGAGTTCGGAGAGGATTCTGCCCAGCCGTTTGGCCAGATGGTCGCCGCCCACCGGAATGCCGGTCAGGACCACTTCCAAACCATTTTCATTGCGCTCGGCAATTTCGTGCGCAATCCGCGTGAGCGCGCGTTGCATCGCAGCGGCATCCAGGATGACGGTGGTTTCAGCCATAAACCGGAATCCAGGAATTGACTTCCGCGGCGACGCTCCCCGACTTGGAACCGGGGATAAAAAATCGCGAACCGCTCCGCCGGGCGGAGCTGATTCGCGTCGCATAGTCTGCGTTCATAGTTTTCCTTGGCGACCTCGCAGGGCCACATTAAAGGAATATTCTGTCTTCGGTCAGTGGCTGGTGGTTTGGCGTGCCCGGCGCCAGTTCGCCCGGTGTTTGATGATCCAATCCGTCAATGCCCGTTCGAATCCGATGTCGTGTCCGGCCTTCTCTGACTCAATCCACTTGTGTCTGAGGATTTCCTCGCGCTCGGCCTGAAATTCGCGATAAAGCGAGGAATTCTTCAGCAAATCGTCCGCTGGAGATGCTGCTTTCATAGCGCTCGACATAGAAAATGTGAAGCAAACTCTAAGGTTTTTCAACCCGATTGCAATAAAAATCTGGTTTTGATAACGCAACCAACTCACGGCGAACAGGTTGTACAAATTTGTTCATTCGAGCCGCTTGCGCAACGATGCGGCCATTTGAGCAAATACCCCGCCTGCCGGACCATCCGGCGTCGAGACCACCACCGGCATGCCTTGGTCACCCCCTTCACGAATTTCCTTAAAAATCGGCACCTCGCCCAGGAATGTAACCTTTTGCCGCACCGCTTCAGCTTGGCCACCGCCGTGGCCGAAGATTTCCACCCGTTCACCGTTCGGGACGGTGAAATAACTCATATTCTCGACAATGCCAAGGATCGGCACATTGACCTTGTTGAACATCGCAATCCCTTTGCGCACAACGCCCAGCGATGCCTCCTGCGGCGTGGTCACAATGACGCCGCCGTCCAGCGGCACGGTCTGGCAGAGCGACAATTGCGCGTCGCCTGTCCCCGGTGGCAGATCCACCAGCAGAAAATCCAGTTCGCCCCATTCCACCGCCAGCAAAAACTGCTGGATGGTCTTGGTAATCATCGGCCCCCGCCAGATCACCGGCTGTTCATCCGTGAGCAGCAAACCGATGCTCATTACCTTCACGCCATGCCCCAACGGGGGCACCAGTTGTTCCCGCGGACTGATGGTCGGGCGTTCGTGCACGCCCATCATCAGGGGAATGCTCGGCCCGTAAATGTCGCAGTCGAGCAATCCCACCTTGGCGCCGAGATGCTGGAAGGCACAGGCAAGGTTGACGGACACCGTGGATTTGCCGACGCCGCCCTTCCCGCTGGCAATCGCGATCACGCGCTTTACGCCGGGCACGCGATTTTGATTGGTAAAGGGATTGGTGCCACCGGCAGCCTGCTCGGTGGCCGGTTGCCGCACCTCCACCTGAACTTGATTCACGCCCGGTAGCGCCTGCAACACGCGTTCGGATTCCTCCTTGATCTGCTGCGCGGCGGCGGGATTGGCGGAAGTCAGTTGCAGCAAAACATTTACCGCGCCTTGGGAGGCGGAAATATCCTTTACCAGCCCAAAGGAAACGATGTCGCGCGAAAAACCGGGATATTTGACGGCCTTCAGCGCGTTTTGGATGTCTGCTGGCGTAAGCATGTCCCCACAGGTTGCCAGCTTCGTGCCCGAAAACAAGCGCGCTCCAGACTTGCGCGATGGCAAAGGGCATGGAAGATTGCGGGTCTAATTTTTGGCATTGGACAATTGAATTATGACGCAAACGACTCCCAAGCCGCCGCAAAAAGGCGGTGAACCGTTTTTGGAGGAATTCCGGCACTTTGAGTCGGAACCACAAACGCCGGCGTGGCTGCTGCCGCTTCGCAAGAACGGCATGGCGCGTTTTGCCGAACTGGGTTTTCCCACGATCCATGACGAGGACTGGCGTTTCACGAATGTCGCGCCGCTCGCCCGGCTGCCGTTCAAGCCCATGTCGGAATCGGCGGACGATGCCGCCGCCGCCAAAACCACGCTGGAGAAATCCATTTTTGCGCATTTGCCCGGTTCACGGCTGGTTTTTGTGAACGGACATTTCAATGCCGCGCTTTCAGCCATGACCAAGCTGCCGGACGGTGTAAAAGTCGCCAGCCTGGCCGCCGCGTTGACGACCGATTCCGCGTTTATCGAAAAGCAGCTGGGCCTGTTCGCATTGACCGATGGCAATTCCTTCGCCGCGTTGAACCAGGCGTTCTTCGTCGATGGCGGCTTCGTCCACATTCCGGCGGGCCAGACCGTTGAGGAACCCATCCAGCTCATTTTCATCTCCACGGCGAAGCAGAGCGGTGACACGATTCAACCGCGCAACCTCATCATGGTCGGGGCCAACTCCAAGGCGACGGTCATTGAAAGTTACCTGGCCGCGGATTCAGCCGCGTATTTCACCAACGCCGTCACGGAAATTGTCGCCGGCGACAACGCGGCGCTGGAACATGTGAAATTACAGGATGAAGCTCTGGACGCGTTTCATCTGGCGACCATTGCCGCCCGGCTGGGCCGCGCGAGCAACGTGAGCATCCATTCCTTTGCGCTCGGCGCCAGACTGTCCCGCACCAACATCCGCACCAACCTCGCGGGTGAAGGTCTGGAGTGTATTTTGAACGGTCTTTACCTCACGCGCGGCGAACAGCTCGCCGATCACCACATGATTGTCGAACACGCGCAACCGCATTGCGCCAGTCATGAGTATTTCAACGGCATCCTGGACGACAAATCCAGGGGCGTTTTCCATGGCCGGATTTACGTTCATCCCATTGCGCAAAAGACCGACGCGAAACAGACGAACAAAAACCTGCTGCTCTCCGATGACGCGACCGCCGATACCAAGCCGCAACTGGAAATTTATGCCGACGACGTAAAGTGCACGCACGGCGCCACGATCGGCCAGTTGAACGACGAATCCATTTTTTACCTGCGCTCGCGCGGTCTTGGCAAGGACACCGCGCGGCAGATGCTGATTCACGCCTTTGCCGGCGAAATCATTGCGCGCGTGAAACACGAAGCCGTGCGCGAGCGGCTGGACCAGGTCATCTGGGACCGGCTGGAAGCCAATCCGCATTTGCTGGGAAAGTGATTCGGGAGGGACGCCGTGCCGGCGTCCCCATTTTGGGACGGCAACATGCCGTCCCTCCCAAATATTATGTTCGACGAACTGAACGACCTTTATCAGCAGGTCATTCTGGACCACTGCCGGAAGCCGCGGAATTTCCATGAGCTGGCCGACGCGACCCGCTCCGCCCAGGGTCACAATCCGCTGTGTGGCGACCAGTTGAAACTCTTTCTGACGATGGACGGCGACACCATCAAGGACATCAGTTTTGTCGGCTCCGGCTGCTGCATCTCCAAGGCGTCGGCGTCGTTGCTCACGGAATTTGCCAAAGGTAAATCGAAGGCCGACGTGGAAAAAATGTTCGGGCAGGTGCATGAAATGGTCATGACCGGCAACGTGAACGGTGACGTGGGCAAGCTGAAAGTCTTCGCGGGCGTGCACAAATATCCAGCCCGGGTGAAGTGCGCGATTCTGTCGTGGCACGCCGTGATGGCGGCGTTGCAAGGGGACGCCAAACCCGTCACGACGGAAAACGAACAGACCTGATTGATTTCATCCGGGTTTGCGACGATGATGTCAGAAGTAAACCAAACTTAAGTGTGCTATGAATTCCGAACCGAAAACTTTGACCCGTGACGTCGAGGCCGCCGTGGTGCCCGTCGGCACAAAGGTCACGTTGCAAAAGGGCGAGCAGGCCCACATCACGCAGTCGCTCGGCGGCAGTTACACGGTCATCGTCAACGGCAACATGTTCCGCATTGCGGACAAGGACGCCGACGCGCTCGGCCTGGAAGTGCAGGCCCAGCCGGCCGCCTCGCCGGCTGGCGGCCCGGTCACGCAGGAGCTGCTCGAAAAACAGGTCTGGGAGGCGCTCAAGACGTGTTACGACCCGGAGATTCCCGTCAACATCGTGGACCTCGGCCTGATTTATGACTGTCATCTCACGCCCGCCGGCGAAAACAATTTCAAGGCCGACGTGAAAATGACACTGACCGCGCCTGGCTGCGGCATGGGTCCGACGCTCGCGCAGGACGTGCAAAACAAATTGTTGAACCTCGAACCGATTGACGAGGCGAACGTCGAACTCGTCTGGGACCCGCCGTGGAACCAAGGCATGATGACCGAGGCGGCCAAGCTGCAACTTGGGCTGATGTAGTTTTTTCCGCAGATTTCGCGGATTAACGCAGATAAATTTCTATTTTTAATCTGCGGCTGTCTGCGTAATCTGCGGACAACTTTCGATGGAAACCAAAATCATTGACTGGGCTGCGCTGCGGAAGGATTTTCCCATCCTTGACCAGCAGGTTCACGGCCGGCCGCTGATATATTTCGACAACGCCGCCACGTCGCAAAAACCGCGCGCGGTGATTGACGCGCTGGTGCATTATTACGAACACGACAACGCCAACGTCCATCGCGGTATCCACGAACTGAGCAACCGCGCCACGGCCGGTTTCGAAGCCGCCCGGACGCGCGCTGCCAAATTCATTAACGCAAAGAGCGCCGAAGAAATCGTGTTCACCCGGGGCACGACCGAAGGCATCAATCTGGTTGCTAGTTCCTGGGGCTCGAAGAATCTTAAAGTGGGCGACGTGATCCTGCTCACCGAGATGGAGCATCACAGCAATCTCGTGCCGTGGCAAATGCTGGCGCAACGCACCGGCGCAAGGCTCGCTTATTTGCCGATTACCGGTGATGAAGGCATTCTCGACCTGTCCAAGCTTGATTCGCTGCTGACGAAGCAGGTGAAGCTGTTCGCGATGGTTCATATTTCGAATTCACTCGGCACGGTCAATCCGGTAGCCGACCTTTGCGCCCGCGCGCGCAAGCTCGGCGTCACGACGCTGGTGGACGGCGCGCAAAGCGCCGGGCACATGCCGGTGGACGTGCAGGCCATCGGTTGCGATTTCTTCGTGTTCTCCGGCCACAAGATTTGCGGGCCGACCGGCATCGGCGTGTTGTGGGGCCGGCCGGAACTGCTCGACGCCATGCCGCCGTATCAAGGCGGCGGCGAAATGATTTTGTCGGTCGAATACCAGAAGACCGAGTTCAAGAAGGCGCCGCACCGGTTTGAGGCCGGCACGCCGGACATCTCCGGTCCGATTGGCCTGCACGCCGCGATGGATTACCTCGACGCCATCGGCCGTGACCACATCTGGAAGCACGATCAGGAACTGGCGAATGACGCCTATGAAAAACTGGCCGCGCTGAAAAACCTCCGCCTATTCGGCCCGAAAACCGGCCGGGCCGGGCTGGTGAGTTTTCTACTGAAAGATGTTCACGCGCACGATGTGGTGACGCTGGCGGACCAGGCGGGCGTGGCGTTGCGCGGCGGCCATCACTGCACGCAACCGCTCATGCACCGGCTCGGCGTCGAATCCACCGCCCGCGCGAGTTTCTATTTTTACAACACCCAGGCCGAAGTGGACCGGTTTGTGGAAGTGGTGAAAGAGATTCAGAAATTTTTTGGGCAATGATAGCAATGGACAAAGTTGGTTCCAGTTCTGCGATGCAGGAGGTGCTGGAGGTTTTTCCCGGCGCGCAACGGGCGTTGTTTCGGCGGTATCACATCGGCGGGTGCAGCAGTTGCGGGTTTGCGCCGGATGAGACGCTGGCGCAGGTTTGCGCGCGCAACGGCAATCTGGACGTGGCCGAGGTGCTGGCGCACATCCAGTCCAGCCACGAGCAGGACGTGAAGGTCTTGATTTCGCCCAAGGAACTCGGCGAGCTTTTGCAGAAGGACAAATCAGTGAAGCTGGTGGACGTGCGGTCGCGTGAGGAATTCGAGGCGGTGCATATTGAAGGTTCAGTGTTGTTGTCGCAGGACGTGATGCGGGAACTCATGGCCACCGGTTCGAACACAAACCCGGTCGTGGTTGTTGATCACGCGGGCAAGAACGGACTGGATGCGGCGGCGTATTTCATGGGGCACGGTTTGCAGAATGTTCGTTGTCTGCGTGGCGGCATTGATGCTTGGGCGCAGGAAGTGGATCCAAAGGTGCGAAGATACAAACTTGGATAAGGTAGGGTCGGCGCGCTGCGCCGACCAGACGCCGCAGCTCGGCGTCCCTACCATCAAACGTTAAACTTGAACAGCATCACGTCGCCGTCCTGTACGACGTATTCCTTGCCTTCCATCCGGTAAAGTCCCTTTTCGCGCGCGGCGGCGACGGAACCGCATTTCACCAAATCGTCGTAGGCGACGGTTTCGGCCTTGATGAAGCCGCGTTCGAAATCGGAGTGGATGACACCGGCCGCTTTTGGCGCGGTATCGCCGACGTGAATGGTCCAGGCGCGGACCTCTTTTTCGCCGGCGGTCAGGTAGGTGCGCAGGCCGAGGAGGTGATACGTGGCGCGGATGAGCGCGCCGACGCCGGATTCCTCCACGCCGAGTTCCTTGAGAAATTGCTTCGCCTCATCGGTCGACAAATCAATCAGGTCACTCTCAATTTGCGCGCTGATGACGACGGCTTCGCAGGCGAGGTGGGTTTTCACATACTCGCGCACCTTTTGGACAAATGCATTCTGGTCGGCGGTCGCCAGATCGCCTTCCTTCACGTTGCAGGCAAAGATGGTGGGTTTGTCCGTGAGCAGGAAAAATGACCGGGCGACCACCTTTTCCTCGGGTGTGAGCTGAACGGTCAACGCGAGCTTGCCGGCGTCCAGCACGGGTTCAAATTTGGCCAGCACGGCGTCCTCGGCCGCGGCGGCCTTGTCGCCGCGTTTCACGTCCTTGGACAGTTTTTCCCGGCGCTTTTTTACGTTGTCCAGATCGGCGATGGCGAGTTCGGTGTTGATGATTTCGATGTCGCGCACGGGATCAATCGAGCCGGTGACGTGATGGATGTCCGCGTCCTCGAAGCAGCGCACGACCTGGACGACGGCGTCCACTTCGCGGATGTGGCTGAGGAATTTGTTGCCGAGGCCTTCCCCGGCGCTCGCACCCTTGACGAGGCCGGCGATGTCCACGAATTCAATCGCCGCCGGGATGATGACGGTGGTTTTGGCGATTTGGGCGAGCGGTGCGAGCCGGGCATCGGGCACGGTGACGACGCCGACGTTCGGGTCAATGGTGCAAAAGGGATAATTCGCCGCCTCGGCCTTGCGGGTGCGCGTGACGGCGTTGAACAGGGTGGACTTGCCGACGTTGGGCAGTCCGACGATTCCGGCTTTAAGCATAAATTAACCGCGGAGACGCGGAAGTGCAGAGGATTACCATGAAACGGCGGGCGCTGAAAGATTTTGTCATTAAATTCTATGACGGGTCAGTTGCCAGATGATGTGCCCGCCGTCAAACAGGCCCACGGCAATCAGGCAGATGCCGGAAATGCGCTGCACGCGCACCAGCGTGCGTTCGCTGAACCGGCCCTGTCCGAGCGATACGCCATAGCTCAACCCGCAGAACCACAGGTTGGTGCCCAACGCCACGCCGACGACGCAGGCGCTTTTGGCGGCGAAAGTGTCGGCGACCCAGTCGTGCGACATAAAGTTGGCCGCGAGCACAATCCAAAACAACAGCACCCCGAGGTTGCCCAGCACGCGCACGAAACCGGTCATGAAGGCCGAATGGGGATTTAATTTTTCGACGACGCGGGCCTCGATTTTCCCGGCGGTGGTGCCGGGTTGCATGGGCGCGGTCGCGGTTTTGGCCGTAATAAATTTCATCCCCAGAAACAGGAGGAAGGTGAAACTGAACACTTCCATCGAAGCCTTGACCATGCGGTCGCCGAAGAACGACGAAAAGCCGGTGAACGCGATCGTGCAATAAATCAATTCCATCACCGACGCGCCCAGTCCCACCAGCATCCCCTGGGTGAAACCGCGCCGGGCGCCTTCGTTGATGATGGTCAGATTGACCGGCCCGATGGGCATGGACAGCAACAGTCCGCTGATCAGGCCCGTAAGGGCGGCGAGCAAAATGGCAGAGGCATCTGGCATGGTTCAGTGGGCCTCCGGTTCGTCCTCGTCTTCCTCTTCAATTTCCCGGCGCCAGGCGCGGGAGAGGCTTGGCCGCACGAAACCGTAGACGAGATAAAGGGTGAAAAAGGCCGGCAACACGTAATAGAGAACGCGTTCCCGCAATACCAGCAGACAGCCCAGGAACAGCGCCGCGCCGATGGCCTTGGTGAAGGTGCTTTTCGAGCGCAGTCCCAATGATTTGAAGCTGGGATACCGCACCGTGCTCACCATCATCGCCGACAAAAACACGAGGACCACGGCCAATAAATAGTTCCATTTTCCGAGGGTTTTTTCGTTTTCGTTGAAATGAATGATCAGCAGGGTGAGCGACGCCACCAGGCCCGCCGCCGAGGGAATGGGGAAGCCGAGAAAATCCTTGCCCCCGCCGCCGGCGTGGGCGGACAGCACGTTAAAGCGTGCCAGTCGAAAGGCGCCGCAGAGCAGATAAATGGAGGCGATGAACCAGCTGATTTGCCGGTATTCGCCAAACACGTCCGCCAGCACGACGCGCTGCACCAGAAACGCCGGCGCCACCCCGAACGAGATCAAATCCGCCAGCGAATCGAATTCGCGCCCGAACGGGCTGTCCGCGCCGCCCAGCCGCGCCACACGCCCGTCCAGCAGGTCAAAAATGCACGCCAGCAGGATGTACGCGAGCGCCAGTTTGATCTGGCCGAAATACTCCGGGCTCCCCGGGTCGGCCTCGACAATCTTGGTCAGCGCCACGAACCCGCAAAACAGGTTGCCGGCCGTCAGCAGGTTCGGCAGGAAATAAATCTTCAACTGGCCGTCGTCGTGGGGATCCGTCGGCGGAGTCGGGGAAGGGGGCGCGTTCATAAACGGAATTCAATCAAAGGCGGCAATCACGGTCTGGCCGCCCACGACCCGGTCGCCGAGCTTCACCTTGATTTTGGCGTGGCGCGGCAGATAGACCTCCACGCGCGAACCGAATTGAATCAGGCTGATGCGTTCGCCCCGCTGGACGAGGTCGTTTTCCTTGAGCCACGGCACGATGCGGCGCGCGATGAGACCGGCGATGAGGCGCACGCCGATTTTTTCACCGCGCGGCTCGGCGGCATCCAGGCCGATGAGCAGATTTTCGTTGAACTGCGCCGATTCAGTTTTAAGTGCGCTGATAAACTGGCCGGGCGTGTATTTGCACAGGGCGACCCGGCCGGTGACCGGCGCGCATTGCACGTGGACATCAATCACGGACAAAAATATGGAAACGCGCTGGCATTCGCCGCCGAGATAATCCGGTTCGGTGGTCGTGTCAATCACATCCACCTTGCCGTGCCCGGGGGAGATGACGAGGTTGGGACCGGTCGGCACGAGCGGGTCGGGGTCGCGAAAAAAATAGAACGTAAACACCGTGAACAGCCCCCACAGCGCGACCAGCGCCCAGATCAAATAACGCAGGCTGAAGAGGGCGGCCCATTTGGCCAGAAAGGCGATGACCAGCAACACGACGACAACTGCGCCCCCCAAAGCAATGAGCCGGAGCGCGGCGAGCGAGGCCTTGCCAGAGTGTTTCACGCAATCAGCATAAAAAGTCTGCGCCCCGCTTGCAATTCGGCATTTTGGCGTCAACTTAAGCTCACGTTGCAAAATCCGGCACGGAGCCGGAGGCGCAACGGGAGCGAAAAAAAGAATTAAACAACAATTATGTCACTGAACACACCGGATTTGACAAAGTTTCCACCCCGCAGCCCGCGCGTGCGGTTGGGTGGTTACGTGATTCTGCCACGCATGTTGGACAAGGGCCGCGCGACCATCGCCGGCAAAAACGGCGAATATCACTACGCCTGCCCGCTCGACCAGCGGTTTCTGGAATTTGTCGGCATCGACCCCGAACCATTGAAGAAGGAACTCGGCAAGAGCGATCGTGAAGTCCTGGCGTGGATTGAAACGAACGCGAAAACCAAACGCTCGCCGCTGGAAATCGCCGCATGGTCGGCGTTTGCCGAACAACGGGTGCCGATGGACGTGGAATCCCGGGAATTTTTCAGCGGCCTTCAGAAACAGGCTGCGCCCCAGCGCGAGGACATTGCCACCTGGTTTGACCTCCTCGATGTGGACGATTACGTGACCTTTGGCGGCAAAGCCTGAAGGTAATTCAATCGCCAGGACCCAAAGGCGCGAAGCAACTCTTCGCGCCTTTTTTGTTTCACGGAAAGGTAGCCGGATCAGGAAGTATTCGATTTTGATTTACCATGCCAAAGCGCGGAAACACAAACCGGCGGCATGGGTTTTCCACCCAGCCTCCGGTTGTGTAACCCTTGGCCGGACATCTGTTTGGGACAAAGCCGGCTTTTGTCGAATTAACGATGAAGTTCTCCCAAAATTCATAAAATAATGTCCGCTTATTTTAACCTGACGATGGATGAACGATATGGCACCCAAAGTGCTGAAATACTTGGTTATTTGGGGTTTGACGGGACAAAGGTTTTCACCCGTTCCAACCCCCGCCGCCGTCTTTTCCGGTGCGGATAGTGGCCGGATTTGAACCGTGATAAAGATTCATCAAACAAACAAGCCCGCCGCCGCGCGCGACCTGACCGAGCGCCAGCAGGCCGAATCCGTATTGCGGGAGAGCGAGGAGCGCTATCGCGGCCTGTTCGAGCACATGTTTGAGGGTTTTGCCTATTGCCGGATGCTGTTCGAGGACGGAGCCCCAAGGGACTGGATTTACCTCTCCGTCAACGAAATGTTCGAGAAACTGACCGGCCTGAGGAACGTGACCGGGAAACGCGTTTCCGAGGTTATCCCGGGCATCGCGGAAACGGATCCCGAGCTGTTCAGGATTTACGCCCGGGTCGCATTGACCGGCAAGTCCGAGCGGTTTGAGATGTTTGTCCAATCGTTGCAGCAGTGGTTCGCGATTTCCGTATACAGCCCAAAAGAGGAATGCTTCGCGGCCGTTTTCGACGTCATCACCGAGCGCAAGCAGGCGGAGGAGGCGGTGCGCCGGAACCAGGAGGAATTCAGGGACTTGTTCAACAATGCCCCCGTTGGCTTTCATGAAATCAATGCCGAGGGACGCCTGGTCCGCATCAACAAGACTGAATTGAAAATGCTGGGATACTCCGCCGAGGAGCTGCTGGGGCAGTATATCTGGAAAATTTCCACGGATGAGGAGTTGTCCCGCCGGGCCGTACTGTCAAAACTGGCCGGAGAGATGGCGCCCCCAACGGAAGGCTTTGAGCGCACGTTCCGGCGGAAGGACGGCTCCACGTTTCCGGTGTGGATCAAAGACCGGGTGCTGAAGCGGGAAGATGGCGTCATCACCGGCATTCGCGCGGGCGTTCAGGACATCACCGAGCGCAAGCGGGCGGAAACCGAGTTGAACCGGGAACGGGATTTGTGGCGGGCGCTGCTGGAGAATTCGCCGGATAAAATTTACTTCAAGGACATCCAATCCCGTTTCGTCGAATGTGGCCGGACCATGGCCATTCAATTTGGGGTGGAATTCCCGGAGGCCATGGTGGGCAAGACGGATTTTGACTTCTTTCATGAATCGCATGCCCGGCCGGCATTTGAGGACGAACAGGAAATCATCCGCACCGGCCGGCCGATCATGGACAAGGAAGAGCGGGAGGATTGGAAGGACGGGCATGTCACCTGGGTTTCGAGCACGAAATTGGCGTGGCGCGACGCCACCGGGAAGATCGTCGGCATCATGGGCATTTCGCGCGACATCACCGAGCGCAAGCAGGCGGAGATGGCTTTGCAGGAAAGCGAGGAGCGTTACGGCCAGCTTTTTGATCTGGCCTCCGACGCCGTCACGCTGGTGGACATCGAGACCCACAAGTACATGGATGTCAACCAGGCCACGCAGCGGCTGTATGGCTACAGCCGGGATGAGTTTCTCCAGATGACGCCGGCGGATGTTTCCACCGAACCGGAAAAGACCCACGGCCATATCGCCGCGGGTGATGCCTATGTTCCGCTCCGCTGGCATCGCAAAAAAAATGGCGAGCTGTTCGCCGTGGAAATCACCGCCAACCAGATCACCTACCGGGGGCGCCGCACGGCGCTGGTTGCCCTCCGGGACATCACCGCCCGGCTGCAGGCGGAGCAGCAATTGGCGGAAGCGCTCAACTTCAACCGGAAAATCATCTCGGAAGCCCCGGTGGGGATTATCGTCTTCAAGGCGTCCGGCCATTGCGTGCTGGCGAACGAAAGCGCCGCGCGGGCGCTCAATGCCACCGTATCCCAGCTTTTGGAGCAGGATTTCCGGCAGATCGAGTCCTGGCGCGCCTCGGGCATGCTCCACTGCGCGGAGGAAGCCCTGGCCGCGAAAGCGCCGCGGCAGTGTGAGTTAAACTTCGTCAGCACGTTTGGCAGGGAAGTCTCTCTGGTATGCCAATTCAGCCCCTTCGTTCAGAACGGCGAACCCCACCTGCTGCTCGTTTTCGACGACGTCACGGAAAAGAAAAAGCTGGAGGGTCAGTTCCTGCGCGCCCAACGCATGGAAAGCATCGGCACGCTGGCCGGCGGCATCGCGCACGACCTCAACAACGTGCTGGCGCCGCTCCTCGTCTCCGTCCAGTTGTTGAAGGAAAACCTCACCGACCCCGAACGGCAAAAGGTGTTGGAGACCCTGGAAACCAATGTCAACCGTGGTGCGAGCCTGGTCAAACAAGTACTCGCGTTTGGCCGTGGAATCAATGGCGAACGTGTCATGGTCCAGCTCAAGCACATTGCCCGTGAAATCAAGCAAATCGTCCAGGAAACCTTTCCCAAATCGGTGCAATTCCAACTCAGCATCGCCCCCGAACTCCGGACCATCATCGGCGATGCCACCCAGATCCACCAGGTGCTGTTGAATCTCTGTGTCAACGCGCGTGACGCCATGCCCGCAGGCGGCAAATTGTCCGTCCATCTGGAAAACACGACGCTCGACCCGGCTTATGCCAGCCTGAACCTGGAAGCCAAACCCGGCCCCTATGTTGTCATCCGCGTGCAGGACACCGGAACGGGAATCCCCAAGCTCATCCGGGAACGGATCTTTGACCCGTTCTTTACCACCAAGGAGCTGGGCAAGGGCACCGGCCTGGGCCTGTCCACCTCGCTGGCCATTACCAAGAGTCACGGCGGCTTTATCCAGTGTTACAGCGAACCCGGCAAAGGCAGCACCTTCGAGGTTTATCTCCCCGCTGCCATTACGCCTGACGCGGCGGAATCCGTGGCGGCGGCCCATTCCAAACTCCCGCGCGGCCACGACGAACTGGTGCTGGTTGTGGACGACGAAGCGCCCATTCGCAAGCTGGCACAAAAAGCCCTGGAGCGTTTCGGCTACCGCGTCCTGCTGGCCGCCAATGGCGCCGATGGCGCCGCCCTTTACGCCTCCCGCCAGCACGAAATCGCCGTCGTCATCACCGACATGGCCATGCCGGTCATGGATGGCCCGGCCCTCATCGCGGCCCTCAAACTCATCAATCCCAAGGTCAGGATCATCGGCTCCAGCGGTCTGGCTTCCGGCACCGGGTTGTCGGGTAATGGTGAAAGGCGAATGCAATATTTTGTCGCCAAGCCCTATAGCGCCGAAACCATGCTCCAGGCGCTCCACGGAATTCTTCATGAAAAGTCTCCGGAGAATCCCGCGGCGAAACCGGAAGCGCCCGGCGGTCATCGTTGAGGCGCCCGGCGCAAATCTTCGCGCCGCCAATCATCACTTCCATTTGGAAATCAGACGGCGGGCTGCGGCTCGACGGATGCCGTGGCGGAGATGACGGCCGCCGGCGCCTTCCAGGATTCGATTCTTTCGATGCGGTGCCGATGGATGGCGCCGTGAAACTCAAATTCAACCTCGTCACCAACCTTGCGGTTCAACAACGATTGCGCCACAGGCGATAGATAGCTGATGACCCCCTTCTCGGGATCGGAATCCCAGGCGCCCAGGATGGTGAAGGATTCCGACTGGTTGGCTCCCAGGTCGACGGCCTGGACAATGGTGCCCAAGCCAACGGCGTCGGTCTTGGCGTTGGAAAAATCCGTACCGCGGGCGCGGGCGAGCTGTGTTTCCAGTTCCTCTTTGCGGCGCATGAGGATTTTCTGCATCTCCTTGGCCGCCTTGTATTCGTGGTTTTCGCTGAGGTCGCCGTAACTGCGGGCAATGGCGATCTCCTTGGAGTTGGCGGGAATCTTCTTTTGCACGAGCTCCTGATATTCACCGCGGCGGCGTTCGAGGCTTTCCCAGGAAACCAGGAGCGCGGCTTCCTGCCGGGTTTGTTCGCCGCTCACGAGCGACTGCACCGCAGGATGCGACTTGACCAGCCGCGCCAGGAGCGAACGTTTGTCCATGTCATCAAACACTGGCGAAAATTGCAGTGCCCGCGTCAGGTCCTTGACGACCTCAATGTCGGCCGACGCGGTCAGTTCGGCAATCAACTCATGGTCGTCGAGGATGAACTCGCGCAGGCGGTTGGAACGTTTTTCGTTGAACTGGTCGCGTTCCATCGCCGTCAGCATGGCCCGGAACACCTCCGGTCCCAGAATGTCGGCATAGGCGTCACTGCGGTCGCGGGCGAGCCAGAGCAGCAGTTCCGTGCTGGCCGTGTGCTGATTGATGAGGCGCGCCAGGGTTTCCTTGAGCAAATCCATTTTGCCCTCCTGAATCAGCAGGGCGGCAAATTCGCGGCACAGCTTGGCGGAGACAATGTTGACCGAGCCGCGCAAAATTTCCTGCCAGCGCTCGGGGTTCGCGGTCTTGTACGATGCCAACGCGCGATGATGTTTGGCCGCGGGAATCAATTCCAGCACCGGACCGAATTTGACGTTGTCCTGCGTCCAGATCTGCGTGTCGGTGATTTCATCGGTGGCGGGCGGCAGTCCGGCAACGGTGCGCAGTTCATCACGCGCAAAAATTGCTTCGAGGGCCACGGCGGGTTGGGTCCGTTGATGGGAGACAATGTCCGCGTTCAGCGCCGGAATGATTTCGGCGGCGGCCGCCTGTTTGTCCGCCAGATCCGCCGCGCTCTTGAGGAATTCGCCGACCACCACCACGCGCGCCCGCAAACCCTTGGCCGCGCGAAAATCCGCCAGCAACCGGTTTTGCAGCGTGGTTTCCTGTTCCTGAAAGACGACCGGCTCGGTCTTTTTCAGCGGCACGACAAAATGACCGTCCTTCTTCATTTCGCGCCGGGCGGTTTCCCACCATTTCCTCCAGTCGTCACGGATGACATCCGGCACGAGCGCTTGCTGGATTTGGTCCGCCGTCGCCCGGCCGCCGTAGCTGTTCAGCACCAGCTTGATCAAATCCAGATGCCGGGCGGCCATCTGACGCAGCCCATCCAGATCCATCGCCTTGCGTGCCAGGATATGGTCCTTGGAAATCGGTTTTAACGATTCCGCCGCAAATGCCAGGTCCATCGTGTGTCCCGGTTTGCCCGGAAAATCAATGGTGAACCGAGCGAAAACCGTGTCCACCGTCTTGATCCGCCCAAAGCCCCAACTGCGGTGCATGCAAAAACCGCCGGTGGCCAGTTGTGTCAGCGGTTCGACGTGGCGGCCTTCGATTTTGCCGGCGGCGGCTAATTTTTCAAATTCCTCTCTCATAAAAGCATCGTTTTTATCGGGTCATGAAAGCACAATGACTCCATTAAATGACGTGAGCGGCCAAAATCCAAGACAAATTGCGGCGGAAATTTTGTTGCAACGGCGCCCGGGTGGCGACTTTACGGAGGGTTTGTTGGAACGCGCCTTGGCCAAAGCCCTGCTGGCCACCGTGGATCGCGCCCTGTGTCAGGAGCTCGTTTATGGGGTCGTCCGCTGGCAGGCCGCCCTCGACTGGCTCATTTCCCGGAAAACGGATGGCCGGGAACAAAAGCCCGGTCTCCAAAACCTGTTGCGACTCGGCCTCTACCAGATTTTCTGGCTCGACCGGATTCCGGACCACGCCGCCGTAAATCAAACGGTCGAACTCGCCCGGCAAAATGGATTCGACACGCAAACCGGTTTCGTCAACGCGGTTTTGCGCAATTATTTGCGCGCCGCCGGCGAAACTCAAAAACTGTTGGCGGCGTTGAAAATCTCGCAACCAGCGGTCGGCTGGTCGCATCCTGAATGGCTCGTCGCGCGCTGGCAGAGACGTTGGGGCGCGGAAAAAATGGCGCAACTTTTGGAATGGAACAATACGCCGCCGAAAACGTTTGCGCGCGTCAACCGGCTGAAGACCGAGGCCGGCCCGCTGCTGGAAAAATGGCGCGCGGAAGGCGTCGAATACGATTCCGTCCACCGCGAGTCACTTGAGGAAAACCTGGTCTTCGAGTTGAAATCGCATCCGCCCCTGACGTCGCTCGGCAGTTTCCAACAGGGCGGGTTTTACATCCAGGACCCCAGCACGTTGGTGGCGCCGGCCTTGCTCGG